>CALMZQ010000050.1 GCA_937870915.1 uncultured Ignavibacteria bacterium | reverse complement strand
CAACGTATTGAAAGTTGTCACAGACAATGTGTGCGGAATAATGGCAACCTTGCATCGTTCGGCTTCTAGTTCTGCTATTGTGAGGGACACACCGTTGATACATATGGATCCAACAGGAATAAGCCATTTGCGATACTCGGCCGGAAATCGGATCCACATCTCCCATCCGGTATCACCGGGTAGGATAAGATCCACAAGTCCAGTAGTATCAACATGCCCTTGTACAATGTGCCCGCCCAATCGATCATTGAGTCGCACGGCACGTTCAAGATTCACCGGAGAATCCGGTTGGAGTTTGCCGATTGTAGTCTTGCGCAGTGTTTCCTCAACAACATCTACTTCAAACGTATTTGGCGTACGTTCGACTACCGTTAGGCAGACTCCATTCACAGCAATGCTATGATCTATATCAAGGTCTTCCAACGTTCTTGATGCGGCAATAGTGATGCGTTTTCCTCTTGCACGATCAACAGTCGACGTAACAGTGCCTGTTTCTTCGATCAATCCTGTGAACACGTTTAATTGCCTCTGATGAAGGATGTGATGAGGTCGATGTAATTCTGCGTTCCATAGACGTTTGGAACATCGGAATGGTCTGCACCCTGGATGCGAATAAATGTTTTTGGCTGCCGGGCAATGTCGTAGAGCCGTTGACCGTTTGATTCAACACCGATAAAGGTGTCTTTTGTTCCATGGATGAGCAGAACTGGACACGATCTCTTTTGCATTGGGACGGTGTTGTCAAATGCCCCCTCCATGAGATACGAACCTGGCACGTTCAGTAGTGTCCCACTCTGAACAAGCGTTTCTCCGGATGCAAATATGCTTTCCGTGATCAGCGCCTTTGGAGCGTGGAGCTCAGTTGCAGAATAGAGTGCGGGAAAGCCCCCTAGCGAAAAGCCATAGTGGACGATCTGCGCAGAATCCACGTCTTTTCTACCAAGGACATAGGTAAGTGCTGCTCGTGCGTCAGCTCTTAGGCCCTGCTCTGAACTCTTCCCCGTGCTTTTACCAAACCCTCGGTAGTCGTAGATAAACACGTCGAAACCGGCTTGGTAGAGGAGTTCCACTCTATCCCAATAGTACTGCAGGTGGTCGCGGTTGCCATGATGGTAGATGATTGTTTGGTGTGGCTTCACACGCATGGAATCTGTCTGACGCACATAGTAGCCATAGATCGTCTCACCCTCGGATTGTATAGCAACTTCAACTCTGCTTGTATCAGGGATAACGGCTGTACTGAGACGGTATTCGGTAAGGGGCTCTGCATTGAACATAAAGCTGTCCATTGTGCACGAGGCCAATAACAGCGCAGAAGCAAGTGATAGTATGAGGTTCCTCATAGGGTGATCACTCCCGCAATAAATCCGCCGAACGAACCCATTCCACCGATAGAAGAACTCCCTTCAAAAATGCCAATGCGTGTATCGTGATTCGCAGCTTGCCAGATGAGCTCAGTCTGAATGCAGATCGCGGACGAAACTGGGAATTGTATACCAATGAATGGGCTTAGATAGAATGCGCCCGGCTTCCATTGAAATGTGCCATGTGTACCAACATAGGCCAAGGTTCTGGAGGCAATCTCCCAGCTTGCATTAAGTGCTACATCGGGATAGAGCCGAGGAGAAACAGGATCTCCGAACTTCATAAAGCCAATAAGTCGTGTGCTAAGAGTGAGCTCCGGAACGGCGGCATCTTGGTGAATGAGGCGGGCACTGGCTCCGAGATCGAGACCGCCAACGGCAAAGACCGACATTATTAGATGAAGATTGCCGTGGACCGATATATCATTCGTAACACCATATGCTGTCCCTGCAGTGAGATAGGGTACAATGCCTACAGGTGAAGTTGATGGTACAATCGGACCGCCGATTGAGGCCGATAACGTTGTTTCCCCCTCTGCCAGAACGCGAACGGGCTGGCCCGATCCGCACCCGGCTAGTGATAATGCAAAGAGCGTGCAGAGCACCAAAACGAGGTGCCACTTGCACAGGTGGAGAGGGGCGGTCATATTGAGTCCGTGCACAGAAGTGCACGAAGATACCGCCACCTCACCGCACAGTCATAACGATGTCACTTTGGACCACATCGATCCCGAACTCTTCGTTGCACCACGCAGCACAAGCCGGTACGTTGGAAGAGAGGATCGCGATGTTGCCGGACGGTCCGCTGGCGATCGTAGTACCAACGTCTCGCCAGCGATCAGAGGCCCTCGTGGCTTGGGCCAGGGTACATGGACGTGGTGAGCCCCCTGAGATATTTACAATGTGGGGCTTCACACGCGCCTTGGGGCAACTGGTCCTACCAGACGGTCCGCGGAACATGCCCGACGCATCAATCGATATCCTTCTTCGCTACGCTGCGCACGCTGCGAGGATCCGTCCGGGAGCCATCCGTATGCAAGCATCACGTCTGGCGCGATGGTCACAAGAGGGTCTTTCGCCCGGACTCATCCAGCAACTTTCCGGACGCGTGGATGGATCGCGACGCAGGAAACAGTTGCAGATGGTTTCGAATGTGTGGTTCGAATTGCTCGACCTTGTGGGGAAACGAGGGTGTGACCGCGGCACATACAGCTCATTGGTGGCTGATGAGATCGCACGACGAAGTACATTTACCTTTCAACGTCCGTCCGGCGAATCCATCGATCGCTTAATCGTACTCGATACGCATGGCGTTTCCTTTGTTGACCGAATGTTGTTGCATGCACTGTGCAGGTGTCAGTGGGATGTTGCAGTAGCGTTTTCACCGGAATTGCCTGGTGTTGAAGACGGTGCCTCGCGTAGATCTCGCACGGATCATATGTGGTTTGTTTCGCATGGCTGGCTTAGCGAACAGCCCAACCTCATCAACAATGAATTCCTGGCAACCCCCTGCATCCTTGTACGTCCATTTCCGACGCGCAGTGAGGAAGTGAGGCGTGCGTTTGCTTTGGTCAAAGAGGGCGTTGCTCGCGGGATACCACTCTCAGAAATGGCGATCTGCATTCCCGGTTCATCGGACTATGAGCGTATCATTCTTGATGTAGCTTCGTCAGGGGGCGTTCCTGTTGATCTCAATACAGATTTTTCGCTAGCATCATCTCGGACTGCATCAGCAATTCTGTCGGCCTGTACGGTGATACGTGATGGGTGGCAACGAGGTGATGTTGAGAGGATGCTGCGCGACCCTTTTATTCGTGAGGCAATTCCTGACATAGCGCATCTCCTACAGGTTGCAAGAGAAGACCGTATCGTAGGCGGTGAAGGTCCACAGGGATGGATCCAGCGCTGTGAAGGACGCCGAAATGATGCCATTGTGTATGCGCGAGCAGACCAAGAGAATGCAGAGGTATGGGACAGGAAGCGCGTGCGATATGAA
>CALMZQ010000049.1 GCA_937870915.1 uncultured Ignavibacteria bacterium | reverse complement strand
GTCATCGACCGTGTTTGGCCAGCGCTCTATAGCACCATCTACGTTGGTCATGCTGGACTCGGCGTTGTTTGCCATGGGCATGCGACAGTCAGATCTTCAGATGCCCCCTGACCTACTCGATCAGGATCGTCATAGATTAGTCTTTCACGACATCCTCTTCACTGAGCCGCTTCGCGCTTTTGATATTGCCAAACAGTTGTCGGACGTTGCCTCCGTGCGTACGGAAGCAAACTCTACCGCGTTGTTCTCTACCCTCATGCAGCATCTCGATCTTGGCACGTATCGCAAGGTGAATTATGATGCACAGATTACGGCAGATGAAACGATTCAGCGACTAGGTAACGACCCAACTGCTCGGCTTAACATCGTGAGCTCCTTCATCGTACTTCGCTTTCTCTCAGCTATCGTCCAGACCAATGACGGAATGTTTGAAGGGCGGAAACGATTACTCCAGCAGACTCTTGTTACAGAACATCTAGACTCCCTGTGGAGACTCACGCGTGAAGATGAGCGATCTACGCTTTGGGATATGGCGGCTAATGAGGACCAGGCACGCTCCACCACGGAACGCGTGTATGCCGAGGCAGCACCCAAAGTAGCAGAGGATGTGTTCAATCATGGCCTCTCTCTCTATCAACAGTTGGTGGCCTACGTTGCTCAAACTGAGGACAACCGGGATCTGCTCCGTGATAGTGTTCGCTCATTCACGTTCAAGACACCAATTGGTAGGGTTGCTATCGGAGGACCTGATGATGACACATACATCGGATCCTATGCCGTGATCATTGATGTGGGAGGAAACGATGTCTATCGTCTCGATGACACAACGAAAGCCGATGCTCTCTATATGCCCATCCGTTGTATTGTGGATTTGGATGGAAATGACATCTATGCCGGCAAGGACTTCTCTTTTGCCTCTGGTGTAGGGGGCGTGGGGATCCTTATCGATCGTAAGGGCAATGACATGTATTCCGCCGGCGACTTTTCGATTGCTAGTGGTTTGCTTGGGGTTGGGATCCTCCATGACATGCAGGGCGATGACGCATACCTCTCCGGGTCGAATACTCAAGGTTCCGGAATCCTTGGCATTGGACTCCTCTTTGACGACGACGGTCATGATACCTATCGTTGCCATGCCCAAGCGCAGGGCTTTGGTGGTACACGTGGTGCAGGCATGATCAGCGACCTAACAGGCAATGACCGATATATCGCAGCCAGTCCCTACGTTGATGTCTTGCGCTATGATGCTCATCAAGTAACCTTTACCCAAGGAGCTGCACTTGGTTCACGCCCGATTGCTTCCGGTGGCATTGGAATTCTTCTTGATGTGACAGGAAACGACCTTTACACTTCTGATATCTACGGTCAGGGAACAGGCTATTGGTTTGGTCTCGGAGCACTGTTAGACAATGCTGGCGACGATCGCTACGAATCGTATCAATATGCACAAGGTGCCGGCGTTCACTTTGCCACGGGTATCCTTCGCGATCAACATGGTGACGACGTCTATGTTTCCCATGGCGTTTCACAGGGCTGTGGCCACGACGTTGCTCTTGGAGCGTTGATAGACGAATCCGGAAATGACGCCTACGTCTGCGAGAGCCTATCGCTTGGGGCAGGAAATGCAAATGCTGTATCGATTTTTATCGATGAAACTGGCAATGACGCATACATTGCTTCGAATGAATCAAATACGATGGGCTTCTCAGATTTTCGTAGGTCGTATGGTATGATCGGCGTGTTTCTGGATGCGAGTGGTTTAGATACCTACGGAGAAAGAACGCGCAATAACACCCTTACGACGAGATCCACGTACGGAGTGTTTGCTGATCGTGAATCGATGACTAGAGACGCCTCGAACACCAAATCGGTAGCTGCCTCTTCCGAGCCACAACGTTCTGAGATGCCATTGTCCTCTACTGTTGACAGTCTTTTCATTCAAGCGTCTGCGGCTCCGCTGAGATTCCAGCCAAACGTGGAACCTGCTCGCAAGCTGCTTGGAGAAATGGGAGAGACGGCCATTGCCGGACTTGAACCACACTTCGCAACGCAGATGCCACGAGAGCGGCTCACACTAGAGAATGTACTGCCGAAACTGTATGCATCACATCGCGATTCCATGCTCAACGTACTCCTACGTGGCCTAGCGTCTGACGATGGCGCTACTGTGAATCTCTGTGCTACGGTTGCTGGCAAGGTGAAGGCTATAGAGTGTGTTCAGCCACTTATCATCGCAACGCTCGACTCCTCGTGGAAACGCAGACGCCTTGCAGCATTTACCCTTGGTGAGATCGGCGACACGTCCGCACTCTCAGCTCTCATGCTTCTTTTGAAAGATCCTCATCCCTATGTTGTCCAGCGTGCGGCCTATGCCTTGGGCCGTATGGGCGTTGGGCTAGATACCTTACGTACAGCACTCGAAGATGATCAGCAGATCGTTCGTTATGCGGCCGTGGAAGGTCTTGTTCGAGGGCCAAAGAGGTCTATGTCCTCCATTACGGCATGGCTGCGTAGCGTCAATGACAGATACGCGATGGTCTCCGGACTTCGCGTGCTGACGTGTTCAGACACAACACAGACTGACCTTACTTCCTTTGCCACCTGGTATTCGTCCGTACCTCATTGGGTGCGTGAGGCAGCCCAACGGATTGCCCCATCTCTTCCTACACCATGGAAAGAGGCTATCAATCCAAACACGCCGGCCTTGGTGAAGCCGGCAAAGAAGACGAAAAAGTTGAAGAAGAAAAGCACGTGATCCGCCATCAATTTACATTAGAACACGTAGCCAACGCCCTATCACTTCGATGGAAAGGGGCTCAACTAGTTGAGGCCTGGTCGCAAGAGAAGTACGTAGCTACATTCGTCTTTCTCCTCGACAATGAATTGCGAACCTTTGTTCTTGACGTATCACCAGATGGTGGCACCATCACTGAGCGCACGTCCATGCGAAGGGCACGTAACAACGCGATGGATGTTCTGTCCGCCGTAGTGGGTGAAATCGTTGTGATGGTCACAAAACACCCTGACGATAGGATCATCACCATCTGGTTTAAAACCCGACATGTTCATATCGAACTTTTCTCCTCCGGAAGGGGCAATATTGTTCTTGCCGAGGATGGTGTAATAGTGGACGCACTGCGAGACCGATTGGCTCGACTCAATACGCCCTTTGCCGTGAAGGAGTTTGATACGGAGGAGCCCCTCGTATTACTCGACATCACGCTCTCTCGCATGTTGGCAACGTCTACTCAGCAACTTGGCCCCTACTATGCACATGAGGTGTGTTCACGGTGTTCCCTAGATGCCGACGCGTTGGTTGGGACTCTAACTCAACAGCAGCAACAACGTGTCCTTGGAGAGGCACATAAGCTCCGAACAGAATGTCAGGTCTCATCTACCTATCTCCTTCTCCGTAAAGATGATGACGTCTTGTTCTCCCTCATTCCTCTCCACGGTTGGGAAACAGCGGATTCGTTCTCAGATATTCTTGAAGCTATCCGCGTAACGATCAGTGAGCGAAGGAAGAACCAGGTATTGAAGGAACGACGCAGGGCAACACTCAAATCACTTGAGGTAGACCTTCGTAAGGTTGAACGTAGCATCGAAGGAATGACCAGCGATGCTGCTCGGGAAGGTAGGTCCGAGCGCTATCGTCATTGGGCAGACCTGCTATTGTCGCAACCAAACGGTAATCGAACGGGGCTCACCAGCATAGCAATTGACGATGAGAATGGTACACCTCACGTGATTCAACTCAATGAGCATCGTTCGATCATCGAAAACGCGAAAAACTACTATGACAAGGCGAGGTCTTCTGCTACGGCCTCTCGCTCTCGCGAAGAGCGACTACCAGGACTTCGAGCAAAGAGAGATGCCCTTATCGCATCCATAGAGCGGGCCAAGCAAGCCCCTTCACTATCAGAACTCCAGAAACAGGGTCCAGCAGTGACATCAGAGACACTACCAACGCGAGATGAATCCAACGGTAAGTTCAGAGTCTTCGTGATAGACGACGTCCACACGCTTTACGTAGGAAAGAACGCGGCAAATAATGACGAGCTCACGATGCGTTTTGCGAAGCAAAATGATTGGTGGTTCCATGCAAGGGGCTCCGCTGGTTC
This sequence comes from uncultured Ignavibacteria bacterium, assembly GCA_937870915.1. Lineage (GTDB taxonomy): Bacteria > Bacteroidota > Ignavibacteria > Kapaibacteriales > Kapaibacteriaceae > UBA10438. The sequence goes on along the minus strand of CALMZQ010000049.1, from coordinate 4,628 downwards.
ACATGCAGTCTTACGGGGAGTAGTTGGAGACAAGATCCAGAAACCGATCCTCGAGAAGGCTGCGGCAATCACGGCCTATTACTCTCAAGCACGGAATGCGTCCTACGTGTCGGTGGTCTACACACAACGGAAATACGTGCGTAAGCCTAAAGGGGCAAATGTTGGTGCCGTAGTTCTCGAACGAGAACAGACCGTGATGGTCAAACCAGGCATCCCTACTACCGCAGGATCCTAAGGGTGGTGCGGCAACCATCTACATCAACAAGATAGAGTCCGGCCGGAAACGCACGAACATCCACATGTGTGTGCGTAGACTCTTGTGTCGCTATGTCCTGCATCATCGCTCCCAACGCATCAAAGACCCTGATTCGTGAATGGTGGAAGGCCGTGCTTACAACAACATGATCAGAACTTGGTTGCGGAGCGAGGTTAACGGTTCGCACCTCCCTTTGTTCACCAACGCTTAACGGATTGCCGGTGTAGGACAATGCTAGCTGGTGTGGAGCAGATACGCCCCTCTTGAAACTCGCAGAGATAGTGTTACCAACAACGTCAAGAGAGCTCGGCGCATCGGTGAGAGCAGACGTCCATGTGTTTCCCGTACTCCACCCAGATCGTGTGTATGCCATGAATTGCCGGCCAACAGCGTCTGATGCATGGATGAGACTCCGCGTATCTAACCGGACAGACTCCACTTCATATGCTCTACCATCCGTTGGGAATACGTCGATGATCCATGTGCGATTCGGTATGAACTGTGTTGAGGTAGGCAGTGAATCAGGGCCGACGAGCATTCTCGTGAGCAGTACCTTTCCACCATCAATGGTGTTACGTAGTTCAATCTCGTCGCCCAGCTCATCAAAAACAATGCGCCTGACTCCGGTGCGCATGTCTTCGATCTCACTTTCTGCCTGACCAACCAATGCTTGTGAGGGGGCTACTGATGCACCGGATTCATAGGTTCCGTCGCGACCCGCTACCTTATCAAAGATTTGTTGCGGATGTGTTTCGTTGAACTGATAATACGCTATCAAGCCCGCGTCGCCGATCTTCTTTGTACAATGTATTCCACGTCGGATCTCTTCTTCGGACAACTTCCGATCATAAAAGCACACTTCGTCGATATACCCATTGAAGTTTCTCGATGCCCAAGAATGATACGTTCCAAGTTTCATAACAAGGCTGGCTAGGTTTTGTGGCGTGAGCTTGACGACGTCTGTTCGTCCTACCCCATTGACGTAGACAGTTGCCCCATTTGTATCCACCGTAAGGGCCACATGCGACCATTCGTTGGGACTAACGACCAACCCGGAGCTCCACCACCACCTACCATCCTTCCACAAGTATCCGATCTCGTTCTTTTCATTCACAAACTGCATTCCGATCTCTTGCTCAGCCCCTTGGTCGGCATCCGTGCAGAGAATAGCGGAAAAGGCCGGCTGAAAGCCAACGGGCCGCACCCATGCCGTAAACGTGAAGGAGCTTGGCGTGCCCGTCAGACGCGCTAAGGTGATATGATCATCAGGATCAGTAAGATCTGCAGCACGTCCTGCATTGCCATCCACACCATCACACTCACTTGGCAACACAACAACGGCATCACGAATGACAGACGTGTCTGCTCCGTATTCGTTTGCTACAATCAACGTTACATCATACATTCCCGGGACGGAGTATCGTACGTCAACGATGTTGGACGTTGACGTCAGTGGTTGGCCCCCTTCAAAGATCCAACTGCGGGTGAAACTCACCGTCTCTAGTGCAGCACTTCTACATCCGAATTTCACAGGCGTTCGCCGGCACGTAACTGTGTCTCGATCTCGCGATATCAGTGCAAGGGGCTTCCCTTGCGTTGGAAGTGCGATCTGCCATAATCCTCGAAGCGTAGCTGCACGCAATATCCCGTTCGGCTCATCAATGTGGAGGAAATTCACATCTGATAGTGGGAGCCCCTTGCCAAACAGTGACCAATCGCTTGACCCTGTTCGATGATAAACGCCATACGACGTACCGACATAGAGGTCTCCTGTAGCTGCTCTGCGAGAGATGAGGGTCTTGATTGCGAAGGATGGGAGTCCGGCAGAAATGTCTATCCATGACCTTCCTCCATCGGTTGACTCCGCCACCTTCGACTTTTGTTGTTGTCCACCGAATGCAACAACAATGTGCTCCGGATCTCCACTCGCAAAAGCCATGTCTTGCATGCCTTGATTTTTTGCCACGGACGCCGGAGGCGTAACATCAGACCAGGTACGGCCCTGGTCAGTACTTCTCCATAAACCCTGGTCTGCGAGTGCAAGAATGTGTTGTCCGTCTTCAGAGAACATGCGAACGCGATACACCCAATTTGAAAACTGCCTCAGCGTGAACCATGTTGCTGCGTTGTTTTCACTGATCACGATACGTTGTTTATCGTGGTCACAGGCAACGAGCGTATACAGGTGATGTGGGTCCACACATATGTTGGAGAGCGAGATGTAGCCAAGATCGATTCCGAGTTCACTGGAGCGTGGGGCAACTCTCTTCGTACGTGTGCGATGCCCCTTCACACTCGTCCAGGGCTTGGCATAGATCCATTCTGTGGCAAGAGGATTGACATTTGCGCCCATTGCATCTGCGCCTGACCATGCGTACCATCCATTTACCGGGATCTGGGGATCATAGACTGTTTTGTCTCGCAAGAATATCGGCAAGTGATATGCTCCAAGCGTCATGATCGTACCATCGTGCGACTGATCAAAGCCCCATATCTCCATAGCTGAGATACCAACACTTCGGTCCTTTACAGACAAGCCTCGGTCGTCACTACGCGTGATACCGCCATCGTGTGTTAACCAGATCGTATCCCCTAGATACGAGGCCGACTGGATATCATAGTGCATAGCAGGCATAGGCAGCCACGTTCGACCACCGTTAGTTGATCTATATGGGAAGATTCCGGCCGCTACCATAAGAGACGTATCGCGTGTAGACACAGCAAATGCCATATCCCACGTGATCTGACCAAGTCCATTGTTCTTTGGGTCGTATTCAAAAAGGTTGATGTTGGTGGTTGCATTGGCTGGTTCAGGACCATCAACCTCACCACAACACCTATGCGTAAAGGTGGCTCCTTCGTCGTTGGAAACGTAGAGTCCATACACACCACTCACGCTGTCTGTGATCCCACCACCGATGAGAATCGATACAAATCTTGAACTTGCTGGTGTAACTCCCAGCAGCGCGCGAGCCATCGTTCTGTTCTGCCTCGGCAATGGAAGTCCATCACCAACCTCATCAAACTTTACACCGGCATTTGTTGAGCGCACAAATGAAATGTGAGCCCCACGTTGCACCAGGCCATAAACGATATCATTCCTCGTAGCATGCCACTTTAGGTCCCACCATGTTCCTTGGAGATTGCCAGCCGAGGACCACGATGTTCCGCCATTTGTGGACAGATAGATTCTTCCCAGTGTTGCGATCACTACCCGACGTGGATCTGTTGGAGCAACGGCGCAGAGGTCTATGCTCTCCGCGGTTGTGAGTGCAGCATTCCCCTTGAGATCGATCAAACGGAAGGTGAGCCCCTTATCAACAGAGACATAGAGTCCGGCATCAGTTGCGGCATAGACCGTAGCTCCAGACATAGCTAATCGCCATACGGCTTGAAATGGCAGATCGCGCGATACGTTTGTCCAGGTACTACCGGCATCAGAGCTTCGCCATATCCCTGCAGAGATCGTACCTGCTATGATCAAGGAGTTGTTTCGAGGGTCAACAACGTGAGAGCGAACAACTCCAATTCCGGCTGACCCCGTAGCCATCTGTGCCGATGTGTCATAGGCAAAGGGGCCTATTGGTGTCCAGTCTATATCTGATTGTGCAATAGCATCAGACTTGGCGAACCGCAAACGATGTTCTGCCTCTACGTCTCGTACAATCGGCGTTGTTCGTTCAACCCAACCCGAGGCATCAGCAAATGCCCGTCGCTTTGCGATCCATTTCATCGCTCTATGCCACTCACGACTGTTCGTAACAGTCTTGAGTGACGTGTCGGCCTTCATCGCCGAGATCACATCGAATACATTTTGATGATTTGATTCAACAAGCCGATACCAACGCGACGCTTGATGAGCCGGATAGGAATGTCGGTCTTCATTTTCAAAGTTCTGCGCAGGTACTATCGTTCCCTGTACAAGAAGGAGTACCGCCAGGATGCACCTCTGTAAACAGCGCATAGGCTACATGGAGAGAATTCGGAACTCAACGCGACGGTTCATTTGACGTCCTGACTCAGATGCATTACTTGCCCGTGGCTTGCTTTTCCCATATCCAACGGCCTTCATGCGCGTCTGAGCAACACCACGTTCGAGAAGATACGACTTCACGGCATTGACGCGATCTTGCGAAAGAACCTTGTTAGCAGCATCGGTCCCAACATTGTCCGTATGTCCAGAGAGTTCGATTGTAATCTTCGGACTTTCTCCAAGGAACTGCGCTAAGCGATCGAGCTCTGCAAATGACTCCGGCCGAAGATCAGTCTTTCCGAAATCGAAAAAGAGATTGTTAAGAACAATGGTCTCGTTCACACGGATGGGAACAAGGTAGAGGTCTCTGGTGAGCTCCGCATATTCAGAAAGTTGGCG
>CALMZQ010000048.1 GCA_937870915.1 uncultured Ignavibacteria bacterium | reverse complement strand
GGGCAAGTGGCTGGACTCAATGTCAGAAGTCTTGACTGGAGCACGAGTAGCCATCATACCAGACCTGGATGAAGCTGGGATGAAGCACGCCGCGATGGTAGAGGCGTCACTCATAAATGCGGGCGTTGTCGCAGTTGGCATTCTCAACCTTCGTGCACTCATGCCGGACCTCCCTGACAAATCTGACGCGAGTGATTACCTCGAAAGAGGTGGAGACCCGGAGGTACTTAGGAGAGCGATCGAGGCGGCTTGTGTTGACGTAGAATCAGGCAATGAGCACTCGATAGTTCATACGGTGCCTAAAATCGATGCGACGGATCTTCCACCAACATTTGCGGATCTCCTGGACTCAATCGAAGATGATCGACAACGTATAGCTCTGCTAATGGCAGCGATAACCGTGGTCGGGGCTATTCTACCGGGAGTGCGGACAGAGTACTTCGGTCAATCGTACTCCCCTGCCCTTTATCTATTCGTTGTTGGCCCACCTGGTTCCGGGAAGGGGTCGATCGGACCCGCAGAACACCTTATCAGAAACGTCGACGACGTTATACGTAGAGAATCAACTGAAGAGTTGAAGGCCTATAAGAAAGAGTACGCCTTCTGGAAACTGAAAGGGTTAAAGGCTGGACTCCCCCCACCAGACAAGCCCGATCGTAAGATGCTGTTCATTCCAGCAGATTCCACAGGTCCAGTGCTAATACGAGCCATTTGTACAAACCCTGGCGTGATAACGTTCGATACAGAGGCTGACAGTCTGCAAACCGCTTTTCGTGCCGAGACCGGAGACGCAGGTTCTGCAACACGTAAGGCATGGCAAGGTGAGCGGGTATCGCAAGCGCGTGTTGCTGATGACTTGTTGGTTTCGACTGACCGACCGCATTACAGCATGGTACTGTCGGGAACCCCAGACCAGATTCCAGTTCTTGTGAAACATGTCGCCACTGGGCTTACGTCGAGGATCTGCTTCATTGAGTTCCCTGAACAAACCACGTTCAGAGATCCGTTCAAGACAGGTCGAGACCGCGCAACAGCCGTGGCTAAGTCGCTGAGGCATGAGATCTGCAATCTCTGGCGTTTCGTCCGTGAGCATGCCGATGAGGTTGGGTTCTCAGTTGAACTAACTGAGCAACAACAACAATGCCTCTATGAGCACTACAAGACGCGATACGAGGATAAGATCGAAGGGGCTGATCGAGGCACCACACTGAGATCCGGAATCATTGCCGTCCGCATCATGACTGTTCTCACCGTTGTGCGGCGTTGGTTTACCTATCATCACCTCGATCCTGCTATGACCGTCAGCGATGACGACTTCAAGATTGGATTGGAACTCGCAGAGTTCCTTCGATTGGGCACAGACTCAATCATCAATCGGCTCTCTGCAAACACCTCATTCAAGACATTGCCAAACACAAAGCGGAAGAGTCAATTGTGGTTCGACCAGCTTCCCGCTGAATTCACAACACAAGACGCATTGGATACGGGCATTAAGGTTGGGATCAAGAGGGCCTCTGTCTTCAGTATGCTCAAACAAACTGACCACATTGAGCACCTTGCCCATGGTCGGTATCGCAAACGGAATGCTCCGCACACGCGAGGTCCGTGAACGTTGGACTTTGGACTATTGGACAGAATGGCCCAATGTCCAAAGTCTAAAAGTCTAACTGTCCACGACTACAATGCTCGCCAGACCTAAGTCCTTGACAACAATGACAATCAATTGCCCGCTAATGACGAACGGCTAGTGTCGCAACATCGGAAGTGTACCATAATGCTGAGGCATTCCGCTTTTACTCGCTCCACATCGCAATAATCCGTTGCAATTCGTTCTCGTATCTCCGATACACGTGATTGCAACCGATTAAATCAATTCAATCACTATCACATCAGAGCTTACCATGTCAACAACTCAAACCAACCGCAACACAGACACACACAACGATGAAGCAGAACAGCATGTCCTAACGTCGCGCGAGTTCACTATGATACTTCGCAAGGCTGGATACAATCACGCTGAGATGGCTCGCTATCTTGGTCGGTCACGATCGTACGTGAGCAACATCGCCAACGGAATCCGCACGATGACCTTACGTCACGCCACCGAGCTTCGCCAGTTTCTCGGCGATTCTCTCTACCGCACTGCTCTTGCACTCGTACGCAAAGAACAGGCGGAACGAGAGCGCACACTCGCCGAGCAACGGCAACGCGATATGGAGCGTCGCCGAACTGAGTTACAAGAAGAAGCAAGGCAACAAGAAGAGAGACGGCGTTTACGTGAGGAAGAACTCCGTGCCGAGCTTGAGGGTAGCACTGGCATAGGATCTTCATCCGAGGGATAAACATCTGACACAAAGTTGATCGGCCGTTCACGGGCGAAGATGGACGGCCGATTGGCTTGTAACGGTGTATTGTCTGTCCGTCGATCAATGGAAGGGTACCTACAAATCAGACATGGTTTAAGCGAATAATCTTGGGTCGGTGTCCTCAAGTGACATGAACGTGCCGAGAAGTACGTGAATAGAAACGTAATTTCTTGGATACTAATCAAATGCAAGTCAAACATGAACATTGACTGGAAAGCCATTAGGCCCTTAAACGGCGGGCAGGAAAAAAGTTTCGAGGAGCTTTGCTCGCAACTCGCCCGTGCCGAAAGCCCTAAGGGTGCTCACTTCACCCGCAAGGGGACACCTGATGCTGGCGTCGAATGCTACACTGTTTTGAAAGACGATTCCGAATGGTGCTGGCAGGCGAAGTATTTCGACGCGCTTGGAGACCCACAGTGGGCTCAGATTGACAAGTCCGTGAATGCTGCAATAGTAAAGCACCCCAGAATGGTTCGATACTTTATTTGCACCCCACTTGATCGGCCTGATGCGAGAATAGCAAGTCAAAAATCAGCAATGGCCAAATGGAACGAACGTGTCATTGAATGGAAACGAAGCGCTAGTCAACTGGGCATGACCGTTGAGTTCGTCTTTTGGGGTAGCTCTGAACTGCTAGAGCGACTGACGCGTCCGGAACACGTGGGCCGCGTCCGCTTCTGGTTCGACGTTCGAGGATTCGACGCACCATGGTTTAGCGCAAGGCTCGAGGAAGCACTATTGACAGCGGGACCCCGCTACACACCCGAGGTCCATGTTGAACTGCCCATCGCCAGGGAGTTCGAAGCTTTTTGCCGCACCGAGCAATTCTTTGAACGCCAGAAAGCCCAAGCTCGCGCAATCCATGAAAAACTGAGGAACCTTGAGTACCCCGAGAGCCCTGCTGTTGCGAACATAAATGAAGCATTGGAGACCGTGTCTGCGAAGGTCCATGCAGTTCTCACCCGTATTAGCGCCATCAAAGTAGATTCGACGGGGCTTATGCCCTTTAAAGACATCGCAGCACTGGTCAAAACTGCAGAAGAGGTAGCAGAGAAACTGAGGCAGACACTAAAAGAACACGAACGCGAGTTCGACGCGATGTCTGAGACAACTGGTGAAAAGAGTACACGCACTTCATACCGGAACAACCCATTCCACGAACTGTTGGTTAAGCTTGACCGCCTCTCATCTGAACTCCGATTATCACGTGAATCTCTCATCGATGCAGATGGAATTGCAGACTCGGCCTTTTTGATCCTCCGCGGCATCGCGGGTTCTGGTAAGACTCACTTGCTATGCGACATCGCACGTCAGCGCATCAATGTCGGAAGGCCAACGGTCCTGCTGATGGGCCAACAATTCGTGAATAACGATGCGCCATGGTCCCAAGCGCTCAAGCAACTGGACCTTGCCCATTTATCGGCAGAGGAGTTCGTTGGGGCACTCGAAGCCGCAGCGCAGGCTGCTGGTTCACGAGCACTTCTCGTGATCGATGCTATCAACGAAGGTGCTGGTCGAATTGTCTGGCCGAACCATCTTGCGGCCTTTCTTGCGCACTTAGAGCGGTCCCCGTGGATTGGAGTGGTGCTCGCTATAAAAACGTCCTACGAAGAGATAATCATCCCCGAAGACGTGCGAGCCCGCGCCACCACCATTACGCACCATGGATTCATGGATCACGAGTACGATGCCATGAAGACGTTCTTCATCCACTATGGATTAGAGCTCCCAACGACGCCGCTTCTGGAACCTGAGTTTCGGAATCCACTGTTTCTAAAGACGCATTGCCTACGCCTTAAAGCAAAGGGCGAGAGTCGACTCCCTCGTGGATTCCATGGTATCACAGCAGTCTTCGACCTCTACCTCAGTTCAGTCAATGAGAGACTGGCCTCGAACCTTGACTTCGATAAACATCAACCTCTAGTGCGCAGGGCCCTGGAGGATGTCACCGTTGCCATACTCGACTCGGAGACGAACTGGTTACCACTTGCGAAGGCAGTAGAAATCGTTGACAATTTCCTTCCTGGCCGGGACTACGCGAGATCTCTATACCGTGGCCTAGTTGTTGAAGGCGTCATCGTGGAGGATGCCTTGCGAAACGGTGGCAAAAGTGCCGAAGTGATCGTCTTTGTGGGCTACGAGCGTTTTGCTGACCTCCTTGCGGCTAAGACACTGCTGGATCGGCATCTCGACCACAGTGCTCCCGCATCCTCCTTTGAGCAGGGCAGACCACTAGCCTTTGTGTGTGACGAGAAGAAGTATGTCTCTCCCGGACTTTTGGAGGCTTTGTGCATTCAGGTCCCTGAGCGAACTGGTAAGGAGCTGATCACCCTCGCACCGGCCTGTGAGGCTAGATGGGGGTTGGGGAATGCCTTCCGGCAGAGCCTCGTTTGGCGAGACTACTCGGCTTTCTCCGACGGCACCGACATTGCTCTGAACAATCTGTGCCAAAGCGAGCACGACCTACACGACACGATCGATGTGCTGCTCACTGTAGCGATGTTGCCCAGTCATCCACTCAATGCGGAGTTCCTTGACCGGCGGTTACGAAGGGACGCTATGCCTGATCGCGATGCTTGGTGGAGCGTATTCCTCCACCATACGTGGGAGACGAATAGCGCGGTCGATAGGATAGTTGATTGGGCATCGGCTCTGAATGTGAGCACACTGATTGACGAGGAGGCTATCGGCTTATGCGCGATCTCTATAACCTGGATGCTGACTTCTTCGAATCGGTTTCTTCGCGACCGCGCGACAAAAGCTCTCGTGAACCTCCTGACGGACCGCCTACCTGCAATGACTCGGCTCGTAGAGCGGTTCTCCGCCGTGAATGATCCTTATGTGGCCGAGCGCGTGTACGCTGTGGCGTATGGCGTTGCCATGCGCTCGCACGATCGTGAAGCGGTTGGTGCCCTCGCAAAGAGCGTCTATAGTCAAGTGTTCTCTGCAGGAAGCCCACCTCCGCACATCCTTCTGCGCGACTACGCGCGTGGTGTCGTCGAACGGGCACTCGTTGTTGGCTCGGAGATCAATGTGGTTCATGAGTACTTTCGGCCACCTTACAAGAGTGTATGGCCTACAATCCCGACAGAAGAGGACATCAAGCCGTTTTTGCCTGACTGGTCGAAGGGTTCACATGATAGTGGAGAGCTCGAATGGGGCCGGAACCGAATCGGCAACTCTGTGATGGTTGACGACTTTGCCCGCTATGTGATCGGTACCAACTCGTCATGCACTTCGAGCCACTGGCTCCAAGTCACTCAAGATGAAACCCCTTGGCAAGAGCCATTTCGCCCAGAAAATCTGTTACACACGTTGGTCCGTGACTTCTCAGAGGAGGAACGGCAGGCATTGGAAAAATATTATGCGACAGAACTCAAGTCTGTAGCCGATCAGCTCCTACAACGTGACCACGGACGGAGCTCGACGAACACAGAACATGAGGAAATCGGCGACCTCACCAAAGAGCAAGAAACAAAGTGTACCCCAGGCGTTGCAGATGAGACAATCAAGAGGACGGAGGCCGTCACTGAGTTAAAGCAGGCTCTAACCGAGGAACATAGACGACGTATTGAGGAAATCTGGATTCTAGACGAAACCGATGTTGAGGCAGGTCAACGTCCTGGATTTGACCTGAGTCAGATTAAGAGATACATCCTTAAACGAGTTTTCGACATGGGATGGACGGAGCAGCGATTCGGTCAATTTGACCGTTACTCGATAGGACACAGCGGACGAACGGAATCGAAGGCTGAGCGAATCGGGAAGAAGTATCAGTGGATCGCTTACCACGAGATCTTGGCATATATCTCTGATAGATTCCAATACCATGAGTCAAATGTTGAGGACGCGAGCGGGCAGGGATACAAGGGCCCGTGGCAGTGCCTACTTCGAGACATTGACCCGTCGTTTACCCTAAGATCGGTACCCGGTGGCACGTCATGGGATGGTCATGCAAATGCGTGGTGGGATCCGATCAGTTACGATGCTTGGAATGCTGATTCCAGCCCCTTTGAATGGTTGTTGAGGAGTGATGACTTACCCAACGTCGAAGATTTACTTCTTGTCACAAATCCAAAAGATGGCTCACGCTGGCTGAACTGCAGTGGATTTTTCAACTGGAAACAGAAGGTTCCATCCGACCGTTACTCGACTGACTTTGAGCAGCGCGAGATCTGGTACATGTGCTCGGGACACATTGTCCGCAATAGCGACGTTAAGCTATTTATGCAGTGGGCGAAAAAAGAGAACTTCTGGGGTCGGTGGTTTCCAGAGGCTTACGAGATTCACGACTTGTTTCTTGGGGAATACCCTTGGGCACCCGCCTCTCGCAATCTCCAATCGCAAGTCTTTGAACCTGACGGATGGATTCGACCTGGCCATTCATGCCCGGTGAGAATCCAAACAACCGCTGTTAAGCTGCAATGTGGAGGGAATGGCTTTGACTGTTCGATGGATGAAAGCCCTTATCTGAGGTTACCAAGCATATATCTAATCGATGGCCTTGGGGTACAGTGGAGTGGTCATGGTGCGGACTTTGTCGATGCATCCAATCAAGTGGCTGCGTATGATCCGACAGCACACTCTGAAGGTCCCGACGCACTACTTCTACAAGAGGACTTGCTGCACCAGTATCTCAAACGCGCGGATTTGACGATGTGCTGGACCCTTATCGGAGAAAAGCGCGTGCTACCGGCTGGATTGAGAGCAGGCCAAGTTCATCCTCCGCAGCGGTTTACTGGTGCTTTCGTGCTTACGAAAGGAAAAGTCGATGGAAATTTAGTGAGAGTTGTAGAAGACCAAGAAGATTCCGATGATGGTGGAAATGACGTAAATGGTGCACGTTAATCACCAAGTGACAAACGTTGCAAGTCAACAGGAGGGGCTACCTAAGAGACGTTGATAGTCTCGTGAATCTTCTGGAGCACGATCACTCTAGGGTTTAAATTCGAGTATTGTCGGCATCCTATGCTTCGACATAGGCACTCTCCCCTACCCCCTCAACCCCTCCCACAACTGACCGAACTCCATGAGAGCGCGCATAAGGCCGTGAAACACCTTGTCGTCACCTAGGGCTTGCTTGCTCATGGAAGAGTGACGGTCCATGGCGTCGATGATGGCGTTCTGGAGTTCGTCGCGCAGGTCGGGCGATTGTTGGAACTGTTTCTTGGTGTTGTTCTTGGCTTGCTTTTGCAAGGTCTCCGACTCCATCAGCTTGGTGCGGAGGGTGCTGACGTAGCTGACCATGTCGCCTTCGGTGAGCTGACCCTCGAACAAGTCGTTGATGCTGGCGATGACCCTATAAAGCCATTCCTTCTTTTCTTCCCGAATACCGCCTGTGCCAATTTCATCAGGTGGGTCGATCAGAATGTGACTATCGATGATAATCGTCGCCTGCTTCTTCTTCAAAGCATAGTGCGTAAGCTGGATCTCAGAAAGGTCTACCCTGGGCTTGGCTAGACCGAACTTGAGGAGCTTGATGAGATAGCGAAAGAAGATGGCCTTTCTCTCGACATCGGTCAGACCATAATCGTAGATCTGACTAAGGAAGGTGTGGAGACGCAGATAGGCGCCGGTCTTGCTCTTGAATTGGATCAATTGATCCATGTCGTTCATGGCCTCCTCGGCTTTGGCGGCATCGTTGAGTGCCACGGCCTGCTGATGGGCATCCTGGGCATTCTTGAACTGCGTGAGTAGGCGCTGGGCTACTGGTTGAATGGCAGCATCGAGGTCTTTCTGTTTGTTGTCATTATTGAGTTCTACCTCTACAACACGATCAACCTCGTGCTGATCGTATTTGCCTGATGCATCCAGCTCGGCCTTGAGGTCAAGTAAAATGTTGGGGTCCGTCTCACCTGATAGCTCGGCCGTTTCGTAGTAGGTACTGAAGGCCTGAAGGATCTCGTCGGACTGGTTCTGGAAGTCAAGGACGTAGGTGGTGTCCTTCTTGCCGAACGGACCGTTGTAAGATCGGTTCAATCTCGACAACGTTTGTACGGCCTGAATTCCACCGAGGCGTTTGTCTACATACATCCCACACAATAACGGTTGGTCAAAGCCTGTCTGGAATTTGTTCGCCACGATCAGGATGCGGAACGTGTCCATTTTGAAGGCTTCACGAATATCCCTGCCCCCTAACCCCTTGTTCAGGTCGGCGTTCTTTTCGATGAAGGGGCCGGTATTGGTTTCGCGGTCGACGACCTCTCCCGAGAATGCCACGAGTGCCTGGAACGGCGCTCCGATCTGTGCCAGGTAGCTGTCCATGGCGATCTTCCAGCGGACGGCTTCCAGACGTGATGCGGTGACAACCATGGCCTTGGCGTGGTTGTTGAGCAAGGGGGCAACGTTCTCGCGGAAGTGCTCGACGACTACCTCGACCTTGCTGGCAATGTTATGCGGATGAAGTCGAACCCACCGCATGATACCTGACTTCGCTTGTGCTTCGTCCACTTCGCGCTCGGCCCACTCCGGGTTTGCGGAGGCAACCTTAAACGCAAGCGACCACGGCGTATAATTCTTCAACACATCCAGGATGAAGCCCTCTTCGATCGCTTGCCGCATGGAATAGACATGGAAGGGGGCTGGTGGTAGTTCAGGGCTGGGCTTGGTACCGAACAACTCCAGCGTCTTGGCCTTCGGTGTTGCGGTAAAGGCGATGAAGGTGATACCGGAGTCGTCCACTCTTGCGCTCATCTCGGCAGCAAGCACATCTTCGCTGCTGACTTCTCCGCCATCCTCCAACTCAGCTAGCTCTTGCGCATTGAGTGTTGCCTTCAATTTGCTGGCGGCCTGACCCGACTGAGAGCTATGGGCTTCGTCGGCGATGACAACGAATCGCTTACCCTTTGTCGATGCAAGCTCGCGGACTTTTTGCAAGGCGAACGGAAAGGTCTGGATAGTACAGATGATGATCTTCTTATTGTCCTCAAGAGCCTCGGCAAGTTCAGCACTCTTGCTACCACCGTCACCAGAGATGCTCTTTACCACACCCTTAGTGCGCTCAAAGCTTTCAATGGCCTCCGATAGTTGAGTGTCCAGTACATTGCGATCGCTGACAACGATGATCGAGTCGAACATCTTGTGGTCATGCTCATCATGTAGTGTGCTAAG
>CALMZQ010000047.1 GCA_937870915.1 uncultured Ignavibacteria bacterium | reverse complement strand
ATCGAGCACCTCTATGCCTATGAGGGGGCTGGCAAACACCTCCATGAAGCCGGTGTGATCTTTGCCGACTTTCTCAACGGTCAAAAGGCGCGGATCAAACTCATCTGTGCGCTTGGAGCCGGTTTGACCGTCACTGAGATTCGAAACTCGTTTGAATGGGCTGATGCAGAAGGAGCCATCTTGGCATGAGAAGCACAGTGGCAACCATAGATCTCGATGCACTGGAGTGGAATTTGAGCGTGATCCGCAGGCACACACCCGGTAAGGCAATCCTTGGCATGGTAAAAGCCAACGCGTATGGGCATGGGATGATCCCGATCTCAAGAGCCCTGCAGGCCTGTGGTGTGGAAATGTTGGGTACTGCTTTTGTTGATGAGGCCCTACAGCTGCGCTCGGCAGGTATTACCGTGCCGATCATGGTGCTAACGCCAATCGAAACACATGAATGCGAGGCGGCCGTTACTTCTGACCTCATCACCGTAGCATGTGATATCTCACAGGTAACTGCACTGGGTGTAGCTGCCACATCGCTTGGAAAACAGGCCGAAGTTCACCTCTATATCGATACCGGCATGCACCGCGAGGGTTTTCGGCCACGTGATGCCGTTGAGGCTGCCATGGCCATTCGGTCGATTCCGGGAATACGCCTGACAGGGATTTGCACGCATTTTGCAACAGCAGACGACCCCCATAGCCCCTTCCTCCACGAACAGTTATCCACGTTTAACGAAGTACGGGCTCAATGTGAGGTTGCGGGATGTAGCTTTGCCACGGTCCACGCGGCCAATACCGGTGCAATGTGGCAGTCTGAACAAACACATTTCTCCATGGTCCGTCCGGGTCTCTCGTTATACGGTTATGCTGCACCGGAGAACAGCGAGATGACGTTACATCCTGTAATGTCTCTTACGTCTCGTATTCTCTCAATGCGCAGAGCATGGCCAGGTGAGACGGTGAGTTATGGGCGACGATACATGGTGACGAACGAGACAACGATCGTTACGGTGCCGGTAGGGTACGGGGACGGATACATGCGCGGTTTAACCGGTAAGGCGGAGTGTCTTATTGGTGGACAACGATATCCCGTGGTAGGATCGATCTGCATGGATGAACTCATGGTAGATGTTGGAGATGCCAACGTTCACGTGGGTGATGAAGTGGTACTTCTCGGACGTCAGGTCCGAGGGGATGGCCACATGGGCAGTATTGATGCCGTTGAGATCGCAGAATGGGCCTCTACCATTCCGTACGAGATCACAACCACGATCTCCGCACGTGTTCCACGATCGTTCACAGGTCGCCTGGCTACAGAGCCGGGAGTCCGCATTCCATGAGATCCGATGTATAGCGTTCGACTGAATAATTTTGAGGGTCCACTCGATCTCCTGCTCTTCTTCATCCGTCGCGATGAATTGGATATCTATGACATTCCTATCGCCTCCATCACGCAAGAATTTCTTGAGTATGTAAAGGTCTTGGAACTTCTCGATCTTGAGCTCGCAGGAGAATTCATCGTGATGGCATCCATGCTTGTGCAGATCAAGGCGCAGATGCTCCTTCCCCGAGATGAAAAGTCAGGGGGCGATCCCAACATGCTCGACGAAGATGATCCGCGCGCTGAATTGGTGAAACGTCTCCTTGAGTACAAGCGCTATAGGGAAGCATCGGACTCGCTTACACTCTCTGCAGAGAACCAACGGTATGTGCTTTATCGCAGCGTTTTTGAGGCAGAGGAGATTCACGCGGCTGAGTCGGGTGCCTACCGAAACGCTACATTGTTCGATCTTCTCAAAGCGCTAAAACGTGCTGTTGAAAAAGCGCCGGATCAGGCAGATCCGCACGTTGTTACCAGATTCCCGATAACTGTAGAAGAGAAGGCCGCAGAGATCATCCATACGCTCGGTACAAAACCATCCGTACGGTTCTTTGAACTCATCGGTGGCCTAACAAAAATGCACATCGTTGTTACGTTCCTTGCCTTGCTCGAATTGGCAAAGAACCATCGCATCATTGTGCAACAAGACGAACGATTCGACGACATCATCATTGCCATTCGCGTGGAAACAGACGGTGAACCACTCGAACAGGAACAGGAACAGACCGTATGACAGAAATGGAACATGAACAGCTGCAACACGCAGTTGATACACGCGAACTTCCGTACTTCTTTACGCTGGATCGTGCCGACCAACTCAAAGCACTTGAGGCTCTGATCTTTGCGAGTGAGGAGCCCCTTACCAATCGTATGCTCCATCGTGTGTTGGTTCTTGAAGACCCATCACAAGAGGCACCCGGACAACAGACACTTCCACTTGAGGGAGAAAAAGAACAGCCTGTACAGGAGATCGTGCTCCCTGCCTTTGATGTGCCGAAGGGTTATTTTGATGACCTGGTAGAGGGGATCAACGACGAACTGGAACATACTGCACGTCCTTACCGAATAGTGAAGATTGCAGGGGGCTTCCAATTCGCAACAACCCCACAGCACGGACAACTCGTTCAGAGGTTGCTCAAGGCCAAGAACCGCAAGAGACTCACTCAGGCAGCGCTT
Organism: uncultured Ignavibacteria bacterium; assembly: GCA_937870915.1. GTDB lineage: Bacteria > Bacteroidota > Ignavibacteria > Kapaibacteriales > Kapaibacteriaceae > UBA10438. Next base: position 4,119 of record CALMZQ010000047.1, on the reverse strand, counting down.
GAAACGATTGCTATCATTGCCTACAGACAGCCGATCACAAAGGCTGAGATTGACGCTATCCGCGGCGTCAATGCCGGCGAAGTGGTGAATTCTCTCGTGGAAAAACAACTCGTGGCAATGGTGGGTAGGGCAGAAACCTTGGGTAAACCACTCCTCTATGGTACTACGGAAGAATTTCTTAGAATTTTTGGCTTGAATTCTTTGTCAGATCTTCCTAAACTGCGGGAGATTGATGATCTGCTCAAGACAACAATAACGATGATCGATCTTGACGAGTCGATCTCTGTCCGCACAGATCACAAAACACTGCGTAAACAGCTTGCCCTGTTACTTGAAGGTGAAGGGGCCGGCTCAAAGGCAGCGGAACAAGAAACTGATAGCGAAGCAACGTCTGGTGCCTATTGGCATCACTCAATGGAGAACGAAGCCGAGCAGGGGCTTGTGGAAGATCCGGAGCAGGGAACTTGGGAAGCAGATGCGGAGTTGTATGATGAGCAGGCAAATGAAGTGCTCAATGAAGAAATCGACATTGATGCTTCTTCTGACGAAAATGTGGATAACACGCCAACATCTTGAAAATCAATGAGTTGAGTCGAGCGGGTATTGTGCGTTCCAACATGGAAACCGAAAAAACGAAAATAGTTTTCTTAGGTTTGCGTCTGAACAAGCAGTACAACTGAATGTGCGACGCTCCCCTGGCAGTCATGCGCCTCAACCCCCTCAATTAGCGTCGTACAGCTAAAGTCACTTGTACCTTATGTGTCGCGTCGGTTTACCCCTCCCCGACGCGAACACCGGAGCCTCACCACATAGGTGGGGCTCCATTTTTTTATCCAAATTCTACGGTAAGTCCATCAAATGCAAAGTGCACGTTAGGTGGAAGTTTGGGGGAATCGCGTTTGTGATTGATTTGATGCGCGATGTGCGTAAGAAATGCCTGCCTAGGTTTGAGCTCTTCAATCACGGATAGAGCTTGATCAACCGTAAAGTGAGTTGGATGTTCTTCCCAGCGGAGACCATCGAGTATGAGGGTATCTAGCCCTCTCAAAAGATCTCGTGAAGAGTTGGGGATGAAATTTGTATCCGTACAATACGCTAGGGGCCCGAATCGATAACCATTTACGCGCATCGACCTTCCATGTCGCATCGGAATCGGCAGCACATCGATCGTACCGATGGCAAAGGGCTCAGCGTCGATGAGACGAACATCTACCGATGGAGTAGAAGCGCCTGTTGACTCAACGAGACCAAATGCATAGGGGAAGGTGGAGCGAAGCACATCTACTGTCTCCTCCATCGCAAAGACTGGTAGGGGGCTTCCACTTCGGAAGTTGTAGGGGCGCACATCATCAAAACCGCCTATGTGATCGAAGTGATGATGCGTGAACACCACAGCATCGATGTCGAGGACATTGTGACGTAACATCTGCTGACGGAAGTCGAGCGATGTGTCTACAACTACGGTGATTGCATCCTGCTGTATAAGCAACGATGTCCTCAGCCGTTGATCGAGCGGGTCATCGGATGTGCACGTAGGGCATTCACAGGCCACCGAGGGAACACCTGTGGACGTTCCACTGCCCAGCACCGTAAAGCGGGTCATACGTGACGTTCAGCGTGGTAGGAGCTGCGAACCAGAGGTCCAGATTCCACGATCTTGAATCCCATTTCCAAACCGACGGTTTCGTAGTGCTTGAATTCGTCGGGATGCACAAACCGATCTACCGGAATATGGTTCTTCGTAGGCTGGAGGTACTGTCCGAGTGTTAGGACGTCTACTTCTACTGTTCGCAGTTCATTCATTACTTCAAGGATCTCGCGAGGTTCTTCTCCGAGTCCAAGCATGACACCTGTTTTTGTGCGCATGCCCTGGCGTTTGGATTCACGCAGCACATCTAGTGTCCACTGGAAGCGCCCTTGTGGTCGAACATGTTTGTAAAGACGAGGGACGGTTTCGGTGTTGTGGTTAAGTATGTCGGGACGTGCATCAATGATCCGTTGCAAATTCTCCAAGTTCCCCTTGAAGTCCGGTACAAGCACTTCGATCGTTGTCCCGGGTGCCATTTCGCGGGAAGCGCGGATAACCTCGGCCCACACGATCGAGCCACCATCCTTCATCTCATCGCGGTTTACAGATGTGATAACGGCATGTTTAAGATTCATTGAGGCAATGGCTTCTGCAACACGACGTGGTTCATCGAGATCGATAGGTAGGGGGCGTCCGGTTTTCACTGCGCAGAACGCACACGAACGTGTGCATGTATCGCCGTGGATCATGAAGGTGGCAGTACCGGCATTCCAACACTCAGTGATATTCGGACACCGAGCTTCTTCACAGACAGTGTGCAGTGCCTTGGACCGCATCATGTTTTTTACACGAGCATAGTCTTCGCCACCGGGTGCGCGCACCTTGAGCCACTCCGGACGACGGGCTCCGTTGTGTTCGTTTGGTTGAATGACGGGAAGTTCGAGATTCATCTATTTCAATCCGGGATAGATTCTTTTCACAATGGGCTTGATGGTCTCCAAATAGGTGGTTGTCCCTTTGTAGAGATCTTTTGCTTGAAACGTTTGATCTGCTAACATCGATGACATGTCATAAATGTAGCAGTTGATCAAAACGCGGTCTCCGCGCAGTTGAAAATTACCCTGGACCGCCTTTGTTACGTTAAGCGTACGAATTGCCTTCCACATGTCCGATTCATACTGTGGATTCGTTGGATCAAGATTCAATTCAGCTATCGCCATTTCGATGCTGTCTGGCGGAACCAGAACAAAATCCTTTTGCTGTGGATCCACGGCCGCAATAGCCTTGTACAATGAGTCTGCCAATTCAAGACTCCACGTGTTGTACTTGATGTCGTGGTCCATGTTGCGAAACGGCAGAACGGCAATTCGCTGCTGTGCAACGGCTGGCACAATAGCCGCTATTACAAGGGCGAAGAGAAGAATGAAACGGTTTGCCATTGGGAGTTCTTCCTTGTTCATGATGAAGGTGAAGACGACAAATGGTTTCGCATGGTGTGGATCACCGAGAGTAATGCTTGTACTCGAGCCTCGGCATTGGTCCATGAACCCGCATCGGCATCGCTCATGATCTCACGTCCTGCTTGGGCCAGATCCCGGTAACCGAACTGAATAAAGGACCCCTTAATGGTATGCCCAAATCGATACAGCTCTTGAACATCAGCACGTTCTCGAATTGCAGCCCAGGAGATTGTAAGGTCTTTCATCCACGAATCCAGAAACTCCGGCAATAGTTCCTGCAGGATAGGATCTGCGGGACCCTGGGTGGGAAGTTGATAGACTGGTCTGATCGGATCGGTCACTGGGAGACTCCTATAAGCCGAATTCTGTCTTCTTCGGCTGCGAAACCGAAGGAGGCGATCATTTATCTGGGATCTGCGTTACCGCAAACCTCAAGCGATCTACCCGAGATGGTACCGCCGAAGCGGAAGTGACGAACAGCCAATCGGCGCCGGAGCGCCTTCCATCTCTGCTTGATCTTGCTCCGCACGGGGTTTGCCGAGCCGACTGGTCGCCCAGCCGCTGGTAGGCTCTTACCCTGCCATTTCACCCTTACCTGTGCTGTGCCGAAGCATAGCCATCGGCGGTGTCTTCCTGTTGCACTTTCCGTTGTCTCGACCCCTCCCCGTGAAGAGAGGGGGCTTGACACCTTCCCGTTAAGAAGCGTGCTGTTCTATGGAGTTCGGACTTTCCTCCCCGTCACAACAAGTGTGCGCGAGGCGATCGCCCGGAGTCCCCCGGTGATCGATCGGATCATGCGTCGGCGAGAATGTTCTCGATATCCACGGCTACGTCCTCCGTAAAGAGGATGCGGCCACAATTCTCGCACGTGTACATCTTGTTGCGCTGATACTTCATTTCCATGATGCGTTGCGACGGGATAGCCGAGTAGCAACCACTGCACGAGTTCTTCCGAAGCGGAACGGCAGCATTCCCATGGAACGTACGGATCCGCTCGTATTCTGCTTCAAGCGAATCGTCTATCATTGCGCTCAGCTTAAGACGTATCTCGATGAATCTCTTCAGCTCATCGTTTTGATCGCCGGAAAGAGCTTCAAGCTCTTTCTCTTTATCAGCGAGTCTTTCCTGAGC
>CALMZQ010000046.1 GCA_937870915.1 uncultured Ignavibacteria bacterium | reverse complement strand
CCTCCGTTTTGGTTTGTTGGTTGCAACTACAACCTACTACGGTCGGACCATGCGGTCGTTTAACATAGGGTCTCTCTTGCGCAGCGTGAGAGAGGGGCAGATGGCGAAGCCATCGGGGTGAGCTGAGGTGAACAGCGAACGATATGCCGAGCGTTCGTTGATGTAACGCCTACACTGTTCCATGTGTCTTCTGCCACACAGCAGACACAAATCACAAGACCCTGACGTAAACGAACAATGTATGCCCCCTATCATAACAGCCATCGCCATCGTATTTCTGTCCATAGCTTCAACCTACGCTCAAAGTGACTCATGGCATGTTCTGCCGAACAGCCCGGTGGCGATTGATCGGTGGGATGCGATGCATTTTGTTCATCAAGATTCGGGGTGGATTGCAGGCACAAAGAGTGGAGTGTTCCGCACTCGCAACGCTGGGGAAACATGGCAGGAGCTACCGTCTGCCTATTACAGCCCTACCGACAAGCCGTACTTTCGATCGATGGGATGGGCGAATTCACGCGTTGGATGGCTAGGTGCATTGGGTGGGAAGCATCAAATCTTTCACACTTCAGATGGTGGAGATTCCTGGACGAGACATTCGTTTCCAAAAGAATCCGGCGTCGGTGGCATTTGTGGAATCAACGTGATTGATGAGCTCACAGCCTACTTTGCTGGACCGTTTATGAATGATCCTTATGGAAAGCCACACTTTACCTCTACACGCGATGGCGGACAGAACTATACAACACTCGACCTCTCTTCGCTATCCAATACGATAGTAGACGTACACTTTATTGATGGGGCAATAGGAGTTGTTGGAGGAGGTGTTAACGGTGGTATAAAGAATGGCTTTGCCACCGTTCTTCACACTCAAGACTCCGGTCGCACATGGAAAGCCGTATACACATCGTCGAAGCCAGGAACACAACTGTGGAAGTTTTCTATGAGTAGTGATGGCGTGATTGCCGGCGCTGTGCAGGCGTTCGGCGCTACTACACCGTACGTGATCTACTCACATGATGGTGGTCTCACCTGGAACGAAAGCTCGATATCGACAGATACAAATCTCAATCTTACAGGCCTTCAAAGTGTTGGGTTACGTTCGTCCACATACGGCTGGGTTGGAGGGAGAGGATTTTCGTCGTGGAGTACAACCAATGGCGGTATGTCTTGGCAACAAGACTCGTCGGTTTTGAGGTCCGTCAATCGCTTTCAGTTTTTCTCAGACACGTTAGGATATGCGTCAGGCGCACAAGTGTATGTATACAGAAGGGGCTCCCCTACTCACACAGACGATGACGGGAGGTTCGGTGTTGCGCCCATGAATGATTTGCGTGTATCGAACAGTGGAACCGGTGTGATCGAGATCTCGTTACCTACATACTTTGCAGTGCATAGCGTTTCACTATTCGACATACAAGGTCGCGAGATATCACACGAAGCGCCTACTCCAACCACACCGGGAACTATGCTCCTCAGGCATTCTCTGCGTTCGGGGGTGGTCATTGTGGTTGTATGTACGGATATCGACTGCCTCTCAGGCCTCGTGGTTGTTCAATGACGTCGTGGTAGAAGAAATACACTCTTATTGAGATACGGGGCTCCTAGGTCGTATTTTTGTCCTTCGCGTCATCGGGCTAAAGCCCGACGTTAGTCCTTTTTCACTCGGAGCCCCCTTTGACCCAGGAAGAGTTAGAATTTTTGGAGATGATCATTGACCTTACCGCTACGGGTGAGGTCCAAAAACGCATTGATGCTCTGAAAAGGGGCGAATACGACGCTGATCTAAAACTCGCATTGAACAGAGCACGCAGACTCCGCCGGTGGGTGGGACGCAATGACCCAAGCGCTGATGTCCGTGCTCATGAACTGGAACGTGCAGAACGTGGCTTCAACCATTTTGCTGGTTCCGACGTGATGGTAGACGCACGCCTGCGTGCCGCGAAGTCGCATGTTGAACGTCTCGGCATTTGCTATAGCATCCTCGATGCTTCCAGACGCGAGATCGATGCCTATGTGGGTGCTGTGAAAGAACGATTTGATGCGGTTCCGGTGGCTTTGCAAGCGCCTGTTTCAGCGCCTGTTCAAGCGCCTGTTTCAGCGCCTGTTCAAGCGCCTGTTTCAGCGCCTGTTCAAGCGCCTGTTTCAGCGCCTTTGAAAGCGCCTGTGGCAGCGAAGGTTGAGAAGCGTAGACCGAGTTTGGCAGAGCGCGCCTTTGTTGGTGCTGTGCAGTACTTCATCACGTCACCTGACGATATCGTACGTATCATTCAAGACGGCACTGGCACCATTGAAATGAATGCCCTCTCGCTCTATGAAGCGGGCGAGATCTTGGGCGCTCTCAAAGACCACTTCTATCTCGACCGAAAGAACGGCAAAGATCTTCTGATTTCCGTGGCTGGACATGCCCCCTTACCATGGTTCGGCGAGACCGATACTATTGAATCTGCTGTAATAGCTGCACGGGGCTCCAAACAAACCTCCCGCGAGTTCGAATCGATCCGTAGGAGCTTTACGAGAGATCTGCATCGATTTGATGTACGATGAAGAGTTGTGACGTAATGACACAAGAAGAATTCGACTTTCTCGTTATGGTCATTGAGCTCACGAGCAATGGCGAGATCCAAGCGCGTGTGAAACAGTTGAACAATGGCGACTTTGACTCGGACCTGAAACAGGCCCTCAATAGAGCTCGGCGGATTCAACGTTGGGTAGCAAAGAATAATCCTCGTGAGGAACTACGTCAAGCGGAACTTGTACGCGCGGCAACGGGCTTTGACCACTTTGCGTATACGGACCTAAGCAAAGATGTGCGGTTCCGTAAGATCAATGCGTTTGTAGACCGACTCGGAAAGGCATACTTCATTGTAGATCTTGCAATCGCCGAGATTGATGTTTATGTGGAAGCGGTCAAGAAACGTTATGAGACAAAGGGAGGAATAGATAAGGAATCGGTGATTCCTGTTTCAGCGCCTTCGGCTTTTCAAGCGCCTTTTCAAGCGCCTTTACAAGCGCCTTTGCAAGCGCCTTTACAAGCGCCTTTGCAAGCGGCTGTTTCAGCGCCTTTGCAAGCGCCTATTGCAGCGAAGGTTGAGAAGCGTAGGCCAAGTTTGGCAGAGCGCGCATTTGTTGGTGCTGTGCAGTACTTCATCACGAGTCCCGATGATATCGTACGCATCATTCACGATGGTACAGGCACAATTGAGATGAACGCCCTTTCGCTGTATGAAGCAGGTGAAATCCTCGGCGCACTCAAAGACCACTTCTACCTTGACAGAAAGAACGGCAAAGATCTTATGATCTCCGTTGCCGGCCACTCCCCTCTTCCGTGGTTTGGAGAAACAGACACCATCGAGTCCGCCGTGATTGCTGCAAGGGGCTCCAAACAAACCTCACGCGAGTTTGAATCGATTCGTAGAAGTTTTGGGAATGCCCTGAACCGGTATGATGTACGATGAAGAACTATGACGTTATGACTTTTATGACGTTATGACGTCACACTTGTCATTACGTCATAACTTTCATGATTGTCATAACTGTCATAACTGTCATAACTGTCATATCGTCATAACTGTCATACCTGTCATAACTGTCATAACTGTCATAACTGTCATAACTGTCATAATCGTCATAACGTCATAAAGTGATATGCTCGATCTCCTCTCCCTTGCTCTCCAACGCGAACGTGATGCACATGCAGAACGGTTTCGTGTCTTAACAGGTGTTGCTCCCGTCCGACAGCGTGTTGCCGAGGGTGTGGCGTGGTTCCCGCTCCGCATACGTGAGAAGGGATATGGATTTGGTGAATATCCGTTCGTAGTCGTAGAACGCACCGGTCAGACTGGACCTCATCAGTTGGGAGGGGGCAAGCCATGTCAGCTGTTCTCTCAGTCGGGTACAGAACAACGTGCTGTGAACGGTACGATTCATTGGGTGACGGGGAATGTGGCGCATGTTATCCTTCGCGACAATGAGCATCCGGATTGGCTCGACGACGGACGGTTGGGTGTGCAACTCACATTCGATGCATCGGGCTTCAAAGACATGGTTGATGCGCTTGAACGTGTGCGCAAGGCCGATGGCGATCGACTAGCGACGTTGCGCGATGTTCTCTTTGCTGATGGATCGCCTTCGTTTGCTCCGCCTTCAACGATGGAACAGGTGCCATCGCTCAATGCCTCGCAGATTGCCGCAGTTGATCTAGCATTACGCGCAAACGATGTTGCAATCATCCATGGTCCACCCGGAACGGGAAAAACAACAACACTTGTTGAAGTGATACGGCGCTGTGCAAAACGGGCACGTCCGGTATTGGTATGCGCCCCTTCAAATGCGGCTGTTGACTTGCTCACGGAGCGATGCGCTGCTGCTGGACTCGACGTTGTCCGACTCGGTAATCTTGCACGCATCGATCGGTCGGTGATGGAGCACACGCTTGGCGAACGTTGGAAACGTCACGGGATGTCTGCCGACGTAAAAGACATGCGCAAACGGGCCGATGAATTTCGCCGACTTGCAATGAAATACAAACGCTCGTTCGGCAAGGCAGAGATGGAACAGCGCAAGCTTCTCCTTCAGGAAGCTCGGTCCATCATTGCCGATGTGCGCCGTATGGAGCAGCAGGTAACCGATCTGATCATTGATCAGGCTGATGTAGTTGCGTGTACCCTTGTGGCAACAAGAAATGAAGAACTGAAAGGTCGACACTTTGAATACGTTGTGATCGACGAGGCCGGACAGGCACTCGATCCCGCAATGTGCATCCCCCTCTTGCGCGCCGAGCGTGTGATCTTGGCCGGCGATCCGCACCAACTGCCCCCTACCGTGATCGACCAACAAGCAGCACAGATGGCTTTGGGAACTACCATGCTGGAACGTGCGATCAAGGCACATCCTTCAGCAGTGAGTTTGTTAACAGAGCAGTACCGCATGAATCACGTGATCATGACGTACTCTAACTCCACGTTTTATGAAGGCAAGGTAACATCACATCCAAGCGTGGAAGATCGTACTGTGCCTGCAGGAGCCCCCTTACAAGAAAGTCTCACCATTATCGATTCATCGGGAAGGGGCTGGGAGGAATCCCCCGGAGAAGGGTCTGAGTCTCTTGCCAACAAAGGCGAAGCCGAGTGTGCGTGTGCTGTATACAATCAGCTCATGGAAAATGAAGGTCACGAAACATGGAGTGTGGGTATCATTTCTCCGTATAGGGGGCAGGTGCGACTCATCACATCAATCTTGGGCGCTGCCAACGTACACCCCAATGTAACGCTCGATATCGATACTGTTGATTCATTCCAAGGGTCGGAATGTGATGTGATCATCATCTCACTTGTACGAAGCAATGACGATCAGGAGATCGGCTTTCTCAAGGATATCCGCCGGATGAATGTTGCTATGACACGCGCACGACGCAAACTTGTGATCATCGGAGACGGGTCAACTATTGCTGCGCATCCCTTCTATAAGGGGCTTTGGGAGTACGCAGAGAAGAATGCAACAGTTGTAAGTGCGTGGAGCGGGTATTAAACCAGCTGCTGAAGCAAGAACGCAATGTATTCTTTGTCAACGTCCGATATACCGACAAGTTTTATGTGTCGCATATCCTTCCCCGTTCCCGTCAGCACCGATTGAGGATCGTTGAGGTGAGCCCCCTCAAAGAACTGCAGATTCACATGGCTCTTGTGTGTGACAATAGCACAGACATTCTTTGACGTACCGTATGTGAGATTGCTCCATTTCAACGACGACGTTAGCATTGGAGCTGCTTGTGTGATTACACTATCGAGAAGCTGAACGAGCTCGTGATGAGAAGCGGAGAGCGTTTTGAGGTATTGGTCTAGGGTGGTCATCGAAGTGCATCAAAATCACCGTCATTGATCACCGACTCACCCGGAGACGCAAGGAGTATCGCAGTTCCTCTCAGTCTTTTCCATGGCGGTAAACAAGAACTGGCACGCATAACGAGATACGTCCAGCTGTGCATGTTGTATTGGATCATCTTCATGTTCGCAACGTACGATTTCACTGAACATGTTGCAAATTGAATGCCTATGCTTTCCATCTCCGTCGTCATCCCCAACTACAACGGCAAGCACTTGCTCGAAGTGTATCTACCGACAGTGGTAGCGGCTCTTGACAGCATTGCCGTTGATCACGAGATCATTGTTGCCGATGACGCATCAACTGATGGATCGGTTGATTTCCTTCGTTCGCAGTATCCTACCGTACGTGTTGTTGTCAACACCGAGAACAAGGGATTCTCCGGGAACATCAATTGCGGATTTCGACTTGCCACCAAGGATCTGGTATTGGCACTCAATAGTGACGTAGCCTTGGACATCAACTACTTCGTTGACCAGCTCCCGCTCTTTAAAGACCCATTGTTGTTTGGTACCATGGGCAGCATCTATGAAGGTGATGGCAGACTAATCGACTCGGCAAAGCTACCGGTCTATGATGGCTTCTCGTTCAACAGTACCGTGAATGCAACCTACCCTGATGAACCTGATGTTTTGCGAACTACGTTCTTTCTCTCCGGTGCCAATGCACTGATGGACAGGCGTAAACTCATGGAGCTCGGTGGGATGAACGAGATCTACTCCCCATTCTATATGGAGGACGTGGATCTGTCTGTTCGCGCATGGCGTCGTGGCTGGACGTGTCTCTACGTGCCTACGTCCAAATGCACACATGCCCCTTCATCAACCATCGCCAGAACATCCTCTTCGGACCACGTGCGCATCGTCTCTCGCTGCAATAAGATGTTGTTTCATCTCTTTCACCTGCAAGGGGCTCCCCTTCTCCGCTACCAGCTCTACCTCGCGGCGAACTACTTGCTCCGCTGGATGTTTGGAGACAGACAATGGTACAATGCCCTCAGGCGTATGCACTCACTGCTGCCCCAACTGCGCCAGATGAAACATGCGTTCCAGGCAACCCACCCACAAACACTGCTCAAGGCCCGCAAACACATGATAGAAGGCTTACCTCCCACCGCTCGGCGAACGTTTTAACTCCCTTTGATCGTCAATTTATCGTCCCATGACTACGTCATGGGCTACTGCGTCATGGGCTACAGAATTTTGTGCCTCGACTACGCTCGGCATGACGTTAGCTGTTCGCTGTTCGCTATTCGCTATTCGCTATTCGTTCTCTGTTCTACGGATAAAAACGTATACCAATCCCTGCATCTAGGCCAACGCCGAAATCAGGATAGATACCGATGTTTGGACCAAGCTCGAGGAAGATTTCGATTGGAGTGTTACGAGGAATGATGTTGATACCGGTGATCACGCGAACACCAACACCGAAGTCGGCATCGTCGCGATAGTACCAGTACTTCTGCCCCTTATCCTTATACCAGAAGCCACTACCTTCCTTGCCAAATCCAATACCAGCCCCAGGGCCGGCAATGAGCTTTACAACATCGGATTTGAAGACATTGAGGTGCCAAAGGTAGTCAACCTGAATACGTGGAGCACCGAAATACGAGGCGCCAATACTTCCCTGCCATGCATTTTCTTTGGAGGTCCAATACTTCAACGTCAATCCTAGCGGTTCACCGAGAACGATACCAAATCCAAAGTCCTTGCCCTTGGGTCCCTGTGCTTGCAGAGAAACCGTCAGCCCAAGAACCACGAGGCTCATCATCATTACCGTGCGTACTCTTGCCATAGCCGTTCTTCCTTTTGTCGTTCAAACATGTTGCATTACAAGGTGCTGAGACGCTGATCTTGAGAAGGATGTTCCAATGGAGCTCCCCTTCCATACCCATGACTTCGTCATGGGCTACAGAATTTCGCTATTCGCTATTCCCTGTTCGCTATTCGCTATTCGCTATTCTCTATTCTCTATTCTCTATTCCCTATTCCCTATTTTCCATTTTTCCGTCTGTAGGGGGCGCACGAGTGATATGTACTTTACCAAGGTGTTTGGCTGTCATTGCTACCTACTCCGCCCTACTCATAGGGTGTTCCGGGGAGACTTCAAAGGATACGCCGCAGGACGTAGCGGACTCGCTGAAGCCCAAGAAGGGGCAGGTGGACAGTTCAGCTGTAGCCATTGCAGTGATCTCCTTGGATCCTCAGGGCTGGAACGATATACGGGCATATATGAACGATCTCCCGTCTCCAGCGGCAGTGAAGATCTTCTATGGGAATGGAAATGTCCTAGAGAGCAACAATTCCACGGCAGTACGCCTGCTCGACTCGCTGAGCAACACTCGGTCACTACGCAAGTCCGATGCTCCGGCAACTCTACCATACTTCTCAACGGCACTTTCTTCGGCCATTGGATCCAGCCTTCAGTCGTCGTGTGAACACACGCGCACGGTAGTGCTCGGTACATTTCCGCCCCTTCTCCTCAAAACGAGGGCTGAATTCGAACGTGTAGGACCGATCATCACCCGCACTGAGATGGAGTCTCTGTCAAAACTGCCGGACCATAGATTCATCATCATTGGACCGTCCGGAACGTCTGTATTGCGCGACATGTTGCTGCGCGCCTTCACTGAAGCCGAAAGTCAGGTTACATCCATAAGCTACCAGCCAGGAGAAACACGATGAAGTTTGCAACACTTTTCATTCTTGTTTGCAGCCTGATTGCTATTGGTTGCGGATCGAGCACCACATCAACAACCAAGGCAGCTGCACCTACGCAGGATCTGGAGAAGGTCTATGGCCCGATCACAGTTGTTGAAGACACCGTGATGGCTGTGGCAACGGCAGGGGGCTTAACCTATGCCCCAACACCAAAGGGCAAGGCCACTCCGCGCACAGAGTCTTTGCAAAATGTAGGTGACGAGATCGTGATGAAATATGGAGAATCGATCTTCATCGTGCTCGACAGTTTGAATCCTGCAGCGGTAACTATTGAGTCGCGGATAGACGAGGCCACAAAGACTGTCACACTTCGCGTAGTTGACAAGAGCAAAGATGTAGTTCTCCTCACGCACAAGTGCCAAACGGTTGACCGAGTAGGCGGCGGCGCTACGTCGTTTCCGAGGATCGAAGTAGCGGACGGTCTCACACCGGAACAGGTGGTTGTTACACCAATGTGTGATGATAAAAACCGCCTTGCCGGATACTCTATCCGGTATGGTTCTGAAGAACGCGGATGTCAGATTCAGGCCCAAGCGGCACTGAAGTCATTCCACAGATGTGATGAGAAACTAGCTCCGGAGCCGAAGAAAATGGCAAAGGCAGCAAAAACACCGTCGGTACGCAATGACACATGGCGACTGCTCTTCTACGGCGATGAGCGGAAGTGACGTTGTGAACTACCTGGCACTGAGCCAATAGGTCTGCATCACACCCTTTCCTTTTACATCGAGGTGACCTCGTTCGTCGATCACGAACCGAGAAGCCCCTTGATCGAGGAGTGCATCAACAAATGCCTTGGAGCAGTGTATCCGGTCGGATTCACACAGTCCTTCCATACGTGCAGCAACGTTTACGGCATCGCCCCAGAGATCGTAGGCAAACCGACTCTCACCGACAACAGCGGCCACAACGTCTCCGCAACTGATTCCTACGCGTAGGTGCAGGTCATATCCCGACTCCTTTGCAAAGGCTACCATTGTTGCATTCATATCAATGGCAAAAGCAGCCATCCGTCGGGCATGATCATCTGCCTGTTCCGGAACGCCGGAAGCAGCCATATATCCGTCGCCAATAGTCTTTATGCGCTCTACTCCATGTTCGCGAGCAGCACGATCGAATCGGGAGAAGAGATCGTTCAGGATCCGAACGACCTCTTGTGGCGAAAGTGTTGACGTGAGTGGTGTGAACCCAACGAGGTCAGCAAAGAGGATCGAGGCATTGGAATAACTATCTGCGATATGTCGCTCACCGTTTTTCAATCGATGTGCTACAGCCTCAGGCAGAACGTTAAGCAACAACCCGTCACTGCGTTCCTGCTCGGCCTTTAGATCTCGCGTTCTGTCTTGCACCTGACGCTCGAGTTCATGATTACGTGCGGTGATCGTGCGAACACGGTTGCGATAGAACCCAAAACCGACCAAACCGATCACAAGTGCTGACCCAATCTTTAGCCACAACGTCTGCCACCATGACGGCTCAACGATAAGTGTAAGGGGCTCTCGAGGTTCCTTCCAGATTCCATCTACGTCAAAGACCTGCACGCGGAAGCGATAGGTACCCGGACCTACATTCTGATAGCGACCCTCTAACAGATCAGCCGTTTCTATCCATCGCTCATCATACCCTTCAAGGAGGTATCGATATCGAAGAAACTCGCCATACGTAGGATCCACAACGGAGAATCGTATCGTGAAAGGCGAATCTTCGTATGCAACGGTTAGTGTATCTCGATCATTCAACCATGGGTCGAGAGCACGCAGCGAGTCATTCACCAACAACGAGCTGAACATCACGCGTATATCCGTACGCACAGTTGGCACGGTATGCGGATCTAGCACGTGGATGCCTTCACTATGCACCATCACCACCTTGATCACGTTGCCAACCTTTGGGAAGTACGCTTCCTTGATGTACATCTTTCCGCTCACCGTTTCCAATGGAATGAGTCGGAACCGATACGTCTTTACATCGAACAACTCCACATGCGTAGATGCAACAATCCAAAGCCTGCCAAGGTGATCACGTTGAGCTCCCAGATATGGCTGACGACCAACTTCTACAAAGGGGCTTCTGATTCGTTCATACGTTCGCTTCGCGAGGTCTACAATAGAAACCCCTCTGCGATCTACTATAACGGCCTTACCGTTATCGATCATCGACACATATTTGATTGACGCGAGCAGTTCGGTCTGAGCATTTACCGGACGAATATCAGCCGGTGTTACCATTCCATTCTGAGCCATGGTGCCCAGTTCACGATATCCATAGACCCAGAGCTTGCCATCTCTACTCGGTATGAAGTCCAGAACAGCGTCTTGTACAATGAAGTCGCGGAATACCCCTTGCGGTTCCTGAAAAATAAACCGATCCGTACTTGGATCGAGAACATACTTTCCATAGTCCGTAAAGGCCCAAAGCCGTCCGTCGGGCGACTCGCTCATCCGTTCGATCAGCTCACTATACATCTCACTGTTTGGAATCCCCGAGGAAATCGAGTATCGTTTTGCATTGCGTTCATTCGGCCAAAAGGCAAGGACCGATCGGTATCCCCCTATCCAAATTCTACCATCACGTGCGCGGTACAAACTGCCCATCATGTTAAGATCGCCAACGTTGAGCGCCTCGGCAGTTCCTGAACGAATATTGATGAACGAGAGGGAAGGCCTTTCACCGCCAATAAGCCCTAAGAAGGTGTCCTCATCAACTCCCGCCGCCCGAATGATCGTGGACGGCCAGTCTTTTGCATGTATGGCAAAGGGGCGTTGTGGATCTGCAATGATCACTCCAATACCTGGATCGTATGCCGTGATGCGGTCTTGGTCGTCTACATTGATCGGATTTACAACGTAGTTACTACTTCCAATTTCTTGCGGCAGATCGATTCGGACGTGTCGGAGGATATTCGTCTTCACATCAAAACACATCACTCCACCAACGCCTGAGAACCACACACGCCCCTTACGATCTGTGATACACGAGAATACGCCGTTGATGGATGAGACGAGATGTGCAGAGCCGGGACCCGACATAAAGTCAACAGCCCGTGCGATGTAGTCACCTGTTGGCCCAGGGGCAACGATGCAGACTGTAGAGCGCGAATTCACGAGAAAAAGTCGATTCTCTGAGAGTGTGACTCCACTGAATTGTTCACTGATATCAAATGAAGATGGTAGCACGACCTCGCTCAGTGAACCCTTCTTTCCGAGATTCACCCGAAAGAGGTGTCGGCGATGTTTATCGATAAGCCAAGCGGTACTCCCCGACTCCGGGATCAGCGTGATATCGGGCATCATTGCATCTTCAGAAGCAATAGAGTGCATAACCACGAACACACTATCGCCGAGCTCACGTACTGCCAATCCATAGCTCGTTGCCGCCCAGAGTCGACCCTGCATATCGCTCACCATCGTAGCAAAGCCCGTCATCGTCTCTATGTTCCCTGTTCCGGGAGCCTTGATATAGGCAGTGGAAACGCCACGCGATCCGATTGTGCACACCATATTCATCGGAGGCTCGGATGTACCGGATTGCCGCCAGAATACCGCCACTGAATCGTTCAACCAACGCAATAGTGAACCTTTGAGATCAGTGCTATTGCGATCACCTTGCGGACTCCAATTTCTAAATGCTTGGCGCCCCTTATCGAACGTGGATATTCCATTGATGGATGAGAATCTCAGGGTTCCGTCAGCACGTTCCGTGATCGAATAACAACGTTGACTCAGGATCGATGATGAGTCCTCGAGACTAGGCATAAAGGTCTCGATTCGCCAACCGTTCCAGCGGCAGAGTCCGTCTTGCGTTGCGATCCACGTATATCCGTATCGGTCTACGTGCGTTGCATTGATATCAAACGACGGAAGTCCATGTTTGACGTCGAGTATGCGTGCGGTGTAATGTTGGGCTACGGCGCTCATACCCGTGATGAACATTACACCCATCAGTATTGTCTGCGCAAGACTCTTCATTTCGGCCCCATGGAAGAAGAAGTCCCGAACATACGGCATAGGCGGACAACCAAGCCAATCTCCAAAACTGACCATGTAGAGGTAGATTGCCCCTTAAGTACACTATGCCGAGGACCAGAATGTTTTGCGCAAAGATCCTGCGATCCTTCTCTGTAGCGCTGATGTTGATCAGCATTACGTTTGTGAAAATGACGGCTCAGGGCACTGCGATCTCGCTTCCCCCCAACATGCCAACTGTCCGCGCACAGTATGTAGGCGAGTTTCATGATGGTCTCTGTGCGTTCAGCCTAGATTCTCGTTGGGGCTTCTTTGATATCGACGGACAGATCGTTATCCCGCCTGTGCTCGACCATGTAGCGGGCAACGGATATCCGAGTTTTCATGATGGACTCTGCCTCATTCGCACTCCGGGTTTAACATCAACGGATCCTCGGGTTCGTTTTGTGGACACGCGCGGTTCAACCGTACCGATCCTTGGTCCGAGGGTGATCGATGCAACCCAATTCTCACAGGGACTAGCATTTGTCCTCGAGGTAGACGAGCCTGCACATAGCGCTGATCATGCCGTGTATCACATCTATGCAATCAACACCAAGGGCGTTGAGTTATCCGGATCTCGTCAGACATTGAGTAATCATACTGGCAGACCAGTGCTCCATCAGCCCCTTTTTCATGACGGACTATCTGTTGCCCAAGACTACAAGACACATTTGTTCGGATACATCGACACTACAGGCGTGTTTGTTATCCAACCGAGCTACGTAGAGGCCGGCATTTACTCCGAGCATTTTGCGGCCGTACGTTCAGCAGTATCCTCTGGTGAACTCCGCTGGGGGTTTATTGACCGCAGTGGTAGAATGGCTATCGAGCCTCGGTACGAACATCAACCAGGTCACTTTTCCTCGGGTAGGGCGGGATTTGTGTTTGATGCTGCAGAGCCTCATATGATAGGATATCTCGATACGTTGGGAGAAGTAGCAATCTATCCTCGTAACTCGTTCAATGGAAGCATGGATCTAGCCGGTCAGCCAACAGCCCGGGCATGGAAGGTTGGAAGTTCCGTTATCGATGATTCGCCCATCCTTGCCCATCCCGTACCATTCATGAACCGTCAAGTTTTTGCCTTCAATCCCGTAGCAGATCCAAACGATCTGCTGGTCCTCAATACAACAGGGGGCGTAGTGAGACGCTTGCGCAACCCAACAACCGCCTGGGTTGGAGACCTACGTCCATGGCAGATCATTATTCAGACCGCACTTGATGACTCTCTGCACGTGATCCACCATGAGAAGGGTAACACGCTCGTAACATATAACGGTACTCCTGTTATAGCCCGTGTCAATCAAGGATGTATCCGCACATTCCGCTCCGGCCGTGCCTTTGTGGCTCAGTACGATGAAGGGGCTCTGGTCTACAGAACATTCTTCATTGACCTCTCCGGCACGGGCCGCATCGAGATAAAACGCCCGGACTGATCTACGGGTCGTCGGCACTTTCCCCATACGTACGTCACCTTACAACTAAAGCGCCCCTCATTCGTTCGCTGTTCGCTGTTCGCTGTTCGCTGTTTAACAATCGCTGTTCGCTGTTCGCTGTTCAACATTCGCTGTTCAAATGAAGCTTCTCCTCCAATACCTCTCCCGCTATAAGAAAATGGTTTTGCTGACGCTGGTCTTAGCGGCAGTGAATCAACTCTTCTCGCTCTTGGATCCGCTCATTTTTCGGTATACCATTGATAATGTGATCCTGGCAACACCGCGCCTAGAGGCTGATGCATTCTTGTGGAAGGTCTTGCTCTTCCTTGGTCTTGCCGTAGGTGCCGCGTTTATGTCGCGCACGGCAAAGAACTTCCAGGACTATTTCGTCAACTACATCGTACAAAAAGTTGGGGCGGCCATCTATTCCGATGGTCTGCGACACTCATTAAGATTGAGCTATCAAGACTTTGAAGATCAGCGTAGTGGTGAAACGCTCGGCATCCTACAGAAGGCGCGTACAGATGCCGAACGAGTGATCGGCGCATCTGTAAACATCCTCTTCACCACCTTTATTGGTATCATCTTCGTGGTCTTCTATGCATTCAGTGTGCATTGGATCATCGTTGTATTGTACTTCGTAGGAGTAGCCTCAATCGGAGTAGTGAGTAACATCCTCAGTAAGCGAATCAAGAAGATGCAGAAGGTGATTGTTGCAGAGACAACTGCTTTAAGTGGCAGCACCACCGAATCTCTGCGAAACATTGAACTTGTGAAGTCGCTTGGCTTGGCCGATCAGGAGATTGGCAGGCTCAATAACGTAACAGAAAAGATCCTCGGACTCGAACTCAAGAAGGTGCGTTTTGTGCGCTCCCTGAGCTTCATCCAAGGCACAATCGTGAACTTCATGCGCACGGCCATCCTCTTTGTGATGCTCTACCTCGTCTACGATGGTACCATCACCATCGGCGCAATGTTCTCCCTTTTCGTCTATTCCTTCTTCCTGTTTGGCCCCCTTCAAGAACTTGGAGCTATCATAAGCATCTATAGAGAAGCGGAGGCATCGCTCGACAATCTCAAGAAGATCTTTGACACACCTGTTGAACGCAAACCAGACGCCCCTTACAGTCTTGATCGAGTGCAGACCATTGAACTTTGCAACGTGAGCTTTAAACATCGAAGTGCATCTACACCTGCACTCCAAGACATCACTGTAAACGTGCAGACTAAGGAGACCGTAGCTTTTGTTGGTCCGTCCGGATCCGGCAAGACCACGCTTGTGAAGCTCCTCGTTGGCCTTTATACTCAACAGGAAGGCAAACTCCTTTACAATGGAATCGATTCCAAGGATCTCGATTTTGATGCTGTTCGGCAGCTCATCGGTTTTGTCACACAAGAGACGCAGCTTTTTGCCGGCACAATTCGCGACAATCTTCTTTTTGTGAATCCAACAGCAACAGACGAGCAGTGTCTCGATGTTCTCACCAAGGCTGCATGTAATTCTCTTTTAGCCCGTGCCGACAAAGGATTAGATTCAGTGATAGGTGAAGGGGGCGTAAAAGTCTCCGGTGGAGAACGTCAGCGTCTCTCCATTGCACGCGCGCTACTACGTCAGCCCGATGTATTGATCTTTGATGAAGCCACATCCGCGCTCGATTCCATCACAGAGGAAGAGATCACCAGCACCATTAGAGACATCTCCGAGCGCAAGGATCACATCACGGTGATGATCGCCCACAGGCTTTCAACGATCATGCACGCAGACCGGATTTACGTTCTGGAGAAGGGCAGGATCATCGAAACAGGCACCCATGCCACCCTGCTCGATGAGAAGGGGCTGTATTATGCCATGTGGCGTCAGCAAATCGGCGAGGCCCGCTAAAAGAGGATTGGAACCTTTTCGTACCTCGGTCTGTCGGCTGTATTGCGTTTTCGTGTAGTTTCAGTCCGACAATCACCAAAGGGGTAAACGTATGAAGAGAGTCCTACTCTTTGAGGGGGCTTGGCGTCTCCTCACCGCATGTGCCGTTGCGATCTGCATGACGATCCTGGCGCAGCCTCAGGCAAAGGCCCAATCTTGGGTTGCTGAGGCACAACAGAACGGCTTTACGCTGAAAAAGGTAGAGAGTGACACGGCCATAAATATTGGCCAGACATTCTCATACACGGTCTATTTCTCCATCCCCGCGGGAGCCACGAATGTGACCATTTCGGACGTGCTGCCCGGGTCCTTGGAGTTTCTCGGGGCAACCTTCACATCACCATGTGGGGCACCTACTGTGGTGAGCCCAACGATCAATTCCATGGGGGGCACTTATTCCCTTTCGTGGGCATCAGTTCCGTCAGGGTGCTCGGGCTCGTTTACCATAACGGCGCAATTCCCCAACGGAATTACGTGTAATGGTACCACAGCTCGAAATCGAGTCTGTCTACAGGGAACTCTTGGTGCCGGACAGGCCACAGATCTCTGCACACCATTTGTGTCCATTCGTGCCATTGCCTCAGAGCCGTGGAACATCACGAAGTGGGTAACCGGCGCTGCCTATCAAGGTGGACCGTGCCCGTATGCCACTGCGGATTCTGTTGTGACGTACCAAGTGTGTGTGTACAAGAATGTTGGCACAACCGGACAGCTCAATCTTGTAGGCGGAGTTGTAACGGATGTACTTCCAGCAGGAGCAATCCTGCAATCATCCACGTGTGGTGCTACCCAAACCGGTACAACAATCACATGGAACGTTGGCAACTTGTCGGCCACATCTATGTACAATATGGTGTGCTGTCAGTTCGCCGTTCTTTATCCGCGTGCGCTCTTCCCTAATGGCACTACCATCAACAACCAGGCTGTACTCACCGGAACAACAGGTTCTGTGAATCAACCATGTGGTCAGATTGCCGATACCAGCAATACAACCTGCGTCGAGATCAAGGCTATCAACAGTGCAACCATCAGCAAATGGGCCTACACCAACGGTCAACCAGGCTGCACAGGCAAATACATGGTGTACATCTGTAACAATGGTACCACCACGATAAGCTCGTTTACGGTGACCGACACAGTGCCAACAACACTAACGGGCATCTCTCTGGGAACGGTTTCTGCCGGACTCACTGCGAACCTGACAGCTGGTATCGTAACCGCAACGGGTGCTTCATTAGCTCCTGGTCAGTGCAGATATTTTGAGATCAACTTCACCATTCCGCTTACGGCCACAGTTGGCTCCACTATTACAAACTGTGCGTGGTTCAATGCTCCGGGCTTTGCACCTATCAAGGCATGTGCGTCGTTTGTAGTTGCTGCGCCGGCTCCTGCGGCCTGTGTCTGGAAGGAAGTATGTAGTGAACTGCCGTCCTACACACCGGGACAGATCTTCCGGTATCGTCTACGGGTTCAAAACATTGGCGGCCTAGCGCTCACGGGCGCAACAATTACTGATGTGCTCGACAACAACCTGCAGTACATCGGCAATCCGTCATATTACTCTTCTACGGCATGGAACGCCCCTTGCTCACCTGCCACTACGTGGGCGGGAGTAACGGTATCGAACAACCCGGTAACAAATACGGTAACGGCAACATTGCCGTCGATCCCGGCTGTTTGCCAGAGCATGTTCTTCAGCAATTGTGGCATGTATGGCACCGCCGGCGTTCCATTCTACTACATCGAGTTCGATGTGAAGGTGGTTGATACGTCAGCCCTTGGAAACATCCCGAACAAATTCACCATTAGTGGTGGTAACCTGCCGGCAACTGTAACGTCCAATATTGAATACGTAACGGTGGTTGGAACGGCAGGCTTTACGCTCACCAAGGGCGTAAAGCAACAAGGCGGTCCTACGTATTCGGCTAGCACAACGTCTACTGCCGGCGGAACGATCTCGTACAGACTAGGTCTTACCGTTGCAGCCGGAAGTGTTGGTTTACGTCACGTGACCTTTGCTGACCTCCTTCCACGAGACAATGGTGCCACCGATCAATTGATCCTAGGTCCGTGTACCCCACGGGGCAGTGCCTTTAACATTGCGTATTCATCGCCGATTGCATCAACTCCTGTAGCAACTGCGTACAACAATCCATTGAGTTTTGCGCGGGTATCAAACTTTGCCCCTTCGGGAGGTCCCGGTGCGATGTTCGTTGGTGGCTGCGGAACATTGGGAACATGGCCTGTTGGACTTACGTCCGGTGCAAAGAATGGAGGCTGGTACTTTGGTTCAACGCCGATAGCAGCATCGTTCTCAGCAACTACAGAGTTCAATGCAATGATCGGGCCTGGTGCCGTAGACAAAGCAACGTCATGCAACACTTTTGCGGCAAATGCTGCTGTCCGACATCTCATTGCCAGTTCGATCATTTCCGATCAAATCATCGGACAGCTTGAGTCGGGCACGGCCTGTGTATCGATCCAAAAAGTGGGATGCATAGACAGCGTCAAGCTGGATGTGGTCTGTGCGGGCAAGGACGCAGCTGGTAATCAACAATACACATTCACGATGTCCGGATGGAACGTCAATTCCGCAGGCGTGTTGATGCTCAACTCACCACAAGGAACGTTTTCCCCTTCATCGTTCACAATCCCTGCTGGTGCCTTCACGATCACTTCAACGTTCACCGATATTCCTCCTGTGGATGCGATGATCACCATGCATTGGGCATTAGTGATCAATGGACAAGTGATCTGCCGAGACAGCATCTTGCGCGATCTTCCTCCATGCCCAACCGTTCCTCCTTCGGATTGCTGCAAAGAGTTCATCAGACGCGTAAACCATACCAAACTCACGTATAACAACGCGGGCAATGTCTCGCTTACCGCAACGATGGTAGCAGGTCCTACGCCGATCAAGCAATTCAGTGCAACTATCGTGAGTGTTCAGCGCAGAACGGTCTGCAATAACATTCCGTCCGCATGGCAACGGTGCTTTGGGGATATTCTCTCCGGATCCATTACTCCAACTCTTGCTCCCGGCCCACTACTTCTGCAACTCTACAGTCGCGAAGCACAATGGGGTCCGGGCGAGTGTTTGTCCTTTATGCAGGGGGCAGGCCTCCAGCTCAACATGTTGTTCCCGGCTACACCGGCTAGCTTCAAGTGCAGAGACACACTGATCTTTGCCATTCGCTACTCGTTCACGGATTGCAAGTGTGTGACCTGCACAGACCTTGTCTATGACACAATCGTACGCAAGTACACGTTTGTACCGTGGGATCATTCAGGTTGGACCGGCGGACCAAAATGGACGGGCGTGAAGCATGGAGTGAAGGGTGCCGAAGAGGCGCAAGCAGACACAGCAACTACGATGTCGGTTGTTATGACGGATGATACAAAGGGTACACTCTGGATAGTGAACCCGGCTCGTCCAGACAACACAACAACGTTGCAAGGTGCAGAAGTGGTTTCTGTTGGTGCACCACTTGTAAGCCTCAAGAGCGGCTCTACCGATGGCATCATGACTGGGTCAACAGGCTTCATAACCTTTGATGCGCCTCCGGGAACAACCCTTGGGGTTGACCTCGTTGTTGACAATAGTGCTAACCTCAAACAATTCCCGGTAGACGTGCGATATCTGTTTGCAGACGCATCTGGATCCGGACAGGAATTCAGTGAGACCGTTCGTTATATCGCTCGGATTCCTGGTTCAGCCCCTGATATTGTTGCAGGTGATCCAACAACGAAGCCGAAGAATGTCCGCACATATGCTATAACGTTCAGCAATGCCAATGGCTACGAAGCACGTGTAGCGGCTGTGCGTCTGCGTACTTCGGACTCTGTTCGCATCCTTGCTGTTGGCCCTGCAAGTGAAGACGCATCCAGCGCTCTGCTTGCTCTTATTGCCAATGACAATGATGGTCATTCTGTAAGCGCTGCACTTAACGGTTTTGCCGGAGTGGACCCAGGGACATCGGTGCAACCGATCTACCTTATGCTTTCTGGTGTAGAAGGGGCTTCTGTTGACCTCGGCTTTGCATCGTATGACATGGCTGGCGGGTTGATCTCCGAGGGTACGTTCACCCTCTCCGATCCGATCTCCAAGGTCAACGGTGGCGTCAACGATCGTCCTAGCCTGCAGATCAACAGCGTGGTTCCCAACCCGGCCGGTTCACAGGTGACCGTTGCGCTTACGCTCGATCAACCAACAACGGATGCAGAGCTTGTTGTGACCGACATTCGCGGCACTACGCTTCTCACGTTGCTGCATCGTCCGCTCGATGAAGGCAACCACGTGGTCCAAGCAGATGTGCATACACTTCCGCAAGGTTCGTACACGATTGTGTTGCGCACACCTCATGGTGTGTACTCTCAAGCATTGCGTATCGTTCGATAAAACGCAGGTACATCGCAAAGACAAAAGGCCGCATCCCTAGGGATGCGGCCTTTTCTATTTCACCATGATGAACTCATTCATCGATACGTTCACTATGTGTTCACCTTCTTCAACGAAGGAGGATCGTACAATGCTGCCACGCAGATCATAGACCGTGTAATGGGCTTGGCCATTCCCTATTGGAATGGTAATCAACACCTGAAGTGCTGATAGTCGACGAACATGTTGTCCGGCAGCATAACCGTCATGCATGCTCGTTGTTGAAGCCCCTTCATACGCTCCGATGGAAGGGGGCGATGCAAAACGTCTACCCGAAAGGTCTGTGAGTGTGTCGGAAATGAGGAGCCCCTTCCCAATGGCCGGACTGGTGGCTTGCAGGTGGTGATCATTCAGGACGTCTACAAGAAGTGGGTCCTGACCATAGATGGACGTGGTCTCTGTCATCACTCCAAGTGACGGGCGCGAGCGCGATGGGTCGTCTGCATTGTACCACAGATTGTTCGAAAGTGTGAACGTCTCCGGTGCAGTGTTGCCGCCGATATTCACATGTGTACTGATCGTAGACCGATAGACGATGATGTTGTTGCGGAAGGAATTATCTCCACACGGCTCAAAACGGGTTGGATCTACAGTTTCTTGAAGCACTCGGAAGACCCAACGTTCCGGGTTAATGATGGTGTTGTTGGCAACATCAACGCGTACACATCCAACGTAGGCTATTGGTGCCACTGAGCGGATGAAGACATTGGAGTAAACCTGCAGATCAGCGGCCTCAAACGTTGCGTCCATAGGACGGAAGAATTGAAGTCCGGTAGATCCGCCAAGGTTCACCGCACGTTGTCCGGCATCGATGAACATGTTTGCATGTATGAGAATGTAGCGTGTTGCTCCCTTTGCTTGGATTGCATTGGAGCCTTGTGACCTAAATGTGTTGTTATTGATCGTGCCATTGAAACACCCCACCATATCTATCCCACTTCCGCCTGTTGAGCCCCTTTCAAAGAGACATTGTGTGATCTGGAAATCACGAAGTCCGGAGAGTTTTAGATGGTCGTTGTTCCCCGTTGCATTCATGTCTGTGAACGACACATTCTGTATGATGAAGTGATGGGCAGGGGTCTCTATGGTCCCCGCATCATCAATATTCATCCCATTTCCCGTCTGTCCACGTACGGTAAAGTTCTCAAGCGTGATGTAGGAACAGTCTGAAAAGTGCATCGACTCAGAACCACCATCAAAGACGACCGTGGACCGATCTACTCCACGGATCACGATCCGTTGGTCCACCGTTCCATTGGTGTTCTCTATCCAGAACGTCCCACGATAGGTCCCCGGATGGATCAGAACAGTATCTCCCGGCGTGGCTGCTCTCACCGCCACCGCTACGTCCGAATACTGCTGTCCGCTGCCAACATTGAGGACCGTGGCAGTAGCGGCTACACTTGCCATACCGAAGATGATCGTTTTAATGATCCATTTCATGGTAACTCCAAAGAAGGGCGAAGACTAGCTTCGGGCTTTAACCCGACAAAAGCGAAAACGCATAACGTCATATTAGTCATACCGTCATTTTCGTCATAGCGTCATTTTCGTCATACCGTCATTTTCGTCATAGCGACAAACAGTATCTTCGCGCATGAAGTCACACGCACGTCATCTGGCTATTGCGATCCTATCCGTAGGAGCATTGTTGTGCCAGGCCAATGAGGCCAAGGCATGGGTCTATCCCGAGCACAGAGACATCGCTGTGCAGGCTGTGGTTCGGCTGAGTCCGCAGCGTAGGGCAACGTTTGATTCGATTTGGGCTATGGCACGGCGTGGCAATGAAGCGCGACTCTGCAGTTTGGTTGTTGATCCGTTGCAGGGCCGAGATCCCCAGTGCCTTGATTGGGCAGCGTGGCCGGCAATCGGTGGAGATCATTCGTGTTCACCGCAACAACTTCTCGATAACGTCTTACGATCCGATTGGATCCTAGGAGTAGCTGATATCGCAGCTCGACTCAAGGACGACCTAGCTTCTTCGTCCGGCAACTATGACCGTGTGAATGCACTGCGCAATTCAGACATACGCATGCAGCGCACAGATCCGAACTATGCTACACGAGCCGGTTCGAACAACGTTCACTTCTTGTTGGCACGGACGTCTGCTACTATTGACATGAGACAGTACGCCCATGACTGTCTAATTCCGGGAGCAGAACTGAATGCACTGGGGGCATATGCGATCTTTCATCAGAGTGCGATGCGAAAGGTCACGAGACTTCGGATAGATAAAATACTCTCCGAAGATCAGCGCAGAGACCTGGCGCTAGCTGCAATGGCCGATGAAGCATTTGCACTCCACTTCCTCGAAGACACATTCGCCTCAGGGCATGTGGCCGGAACATGGGGCGAAACGTCCATCCGTAAAGGAACACACGATTATTACTGCGAACACGGTATGGAGGTCACAACATGGGGTGGACGTCAGACCATCATCAAGGGTGATGCGTATATGCGTCCGGCAGATGCTGAAAATGCCGCCAAGACCATTCGTACAAGTCTCGAACAACTCATTGATGCCTATACAGGAGCAGTGAATAACATCGCAGCAGAAAATGGATCTGAGTTCCTTGCTTACCCCTATAATGTCTGTCAGAACAACGCCATGCCGGCTCTTGTGGATATCGACTCGGGAACGATTGATCGATTAACGGACATCATTCAAGACCTCCCTGTTCCAGGTCTCGCAGACGGTTCCGGCTCACTTCCTCGTTTCCGGGCTGAACTTGGTGGCTTTATCGGTTTCAATTCAGGAGCACGGTTAGCAGCCATGAGTAACGGATTTAATGCTCTTCAGGCAGACGCAGGTGGCATGGCCTCGCTCGATCTTAACATCCGTCTTGGTATGGGCCTGGAAGGTGTTCTCAATGAGTCGGGTGATGGACTCGTTTTTCTTGAAGGGGGCTTCCGGATCGATGGTGCCTCAACACAGTCATTCTATCCCGAAAAGTCACTCTCTGTTGGTGGCGCTGTTACTGCAGCTGTTCCCTCACGCAATGCCTATCAAATGCGCATCCGCCTGCCATTCTGGTTGGTGCCGGGAGACCTCATTCTTGCCGTACCTCTTCTCATCTTTTCACCGCAGACCTACCAACAAATGGCTGTGGTAGCCGGCAATGGCGGCATCATCCCCTGGCAAACGGCAATCGCTACGCCTATTGGACGGTTCCAATTCATGCTTGGTAGAGAGGTGGGAGCTTCGTTCTACGGGTATGATGAAACTGATCGAGCCTTTATGCCGGAGGAATCAGAGAACGGCGTCACAGCCTTGTTTGTTGGAATTCGGTCCATCTATCTCGACGTGCCGTTCCTTGAATACAAGCCGTTCCGGTCGTTTGCGAGTAATCAGAGCTCAGGCCTCACGGTGCAATTGTTCACCGGTGTTGATCTGCCGATCGGGTCGGAAGCGTTTAATACCGATGGCACGTCAAAAACAGGACCCGATCTGCAGGCCATCGTCCACCTCGGTCTCCGGTTCGTCTTTGATTGGCGCTATTACTGGTAGATCACGCTACCCACAGTGCCAACGTTTCACGAAATCTTCGCAGAAGTTGTCTGGCAGCCGGGTTAAATACACGCAAACAATTCGGACACATGGCTTCATGTGTTGGCCGGTGCATGAATATCCATCGTACACTACGTCGCGAAGGAACCAAGTCCTTTGGACCATGTGTCTTACAATGTGGGCAGCGTCTGTTCACTGCCCGCTCATCTCTCTGATGCTCCATGGGTCCTCCCCCAAGTGAACAATAGACCAATACGTAAATATACGTACTCGCGTTCCGTTTCCTACTCCTTTTTTCAGAACTACCGAGAGACGGTAACAGGAACTGATTTGTTCCTCATTGACCCAAAAACATGGCCGTGGCGCAGGCGCCCCTTTATGGACATTACAAAAGAAAAAGGTTCTTTGGCGGCTGATGGTGGTAGGGCCTGACCTTCGAGGGTGGCGCGAACAGTAACGTTGCCCTGACTATCAATCTCGGACGTAAGAGTAACAGTCCTCTTTCCATCCTTCTCTCCATCCATCGTTCTCAGTGATCCGGTTTCTTGGGCTACAATAACATCGCCAAATTCGATCACACGAACATCGGGCATCCGATCTACAGAATCGGGTGAGGGACGTACCAATCGTATACCCGTAACAACACATCCAATCCCTCCATTTGGAGTAATGGACCGGACAACCTTCATCGCATGAGTTGAGATAAGAGGTCGTGGAACACTGACATTTGCCACAGGAACGGTAAATGCCTCAGATGTTGTGCCCAACCAATCTGTGCCGTTCCAGGTAGCAGCACTAACGGTAAGTCTCACAGAACCACGGACAGAATCTTGCGGCAATGGAATTGATTTCCCATCGAGATGTAGTGTAAGGATCACCTCTGATCGCGAAGAGTCGAGCGCTATCCATGCAACCTTATCAAGTACGGGCTTATATCGTGCATAGTCCGACCCAAGTGCGCGTACCGTGGACGTCTTGATCACAGCCTTCATCGTGTCTACTCTACCGGTGACATAGATCCCACGAATCACGAATTGTGGGATCTCATCATCACTAATGAACTCCGATACTGCCCCCTGAACATCGATCAAGGGGGCGTGTTGAGCGCCAGAGATTGACGTGAGGAAAATGAAGGCAATACCAAGAAGGAAACAACGCATCATGATGAAACCATGGGCGGATCCCACTTGTCCGGTGGGACTACCTTTGGTGCCTGTGGATCTGTAAGGTAATGCGGGCTCATGATCTGTTGGCCATTCTCATTGAAGACGTCTTGGATATTACCAAGCAACGCCGACATCGTAGCTCGCCTCGCAGTTCGATCAATGATGTTGAAGGTTAGTCTGTACTCAACGAAGAAATCATCAAGCGCCGTTTGAGATACAAAGGGGGCAGGATCAGAATCAACACCGGGAGTGCGAGTTGCGGCAGTGATGAGCATTTCGTGAACCAAGCGCCAAGGAGTGTCATAGCCGATAGTAACGTTGGTAGAGGCAACAAGTCCGGTCTCTGAAAGTCGCGTAGAGTTCACCACCGTTGAGGAAAGGATCACGGAATTGGGGATGGTTACGGTTTCTCGATATGGTGTTGTGATGATCGTGTTGAAAAAGCCGATCCGTTGCACCGTGCCCTTGTGGTCTCCTATCACAACATATTCGCCAATTCGAATAATACGTGAATACATCAAGATGAATCCGCTTGCTGCCTGACCAACAACGCCGGTCGTTCCGAAGGAGATCATCAGACCAACCAATACGCTAACACCCTTGAATGCCTCACTGCTCGAGCCGGGTAGATATGGATAGGCAAAGGCAAGTGCAAATATCCAGAGAACCAGCGTGATGATGCGTTTTGTTGGAGCGATGGTATCTCGGTCTACCCACGGAAGTTCATACTCACCATCCTGAACACGTTCAAGAACATATCCAACAACCTTGATGAGTATGCGTGTGACTGCAACGATCACAAGTACCGTGGCAAGCCCGGGAAGTGCACTCAACATTCCGGTGACAACCCACGTTCCGGCGTCAAGGACAGACTGAGCCATGCCCTCGCCCCATGACCGAGTAACCGGGAATTGCTCAAGTGTTATCGTCACCCACCCATAGGTTGCTATCATCACGCACAACCATGCCACTGTGGTCACCGATCGATCCACAACCGTAAAGATGGTATGGGACGCCGTTCCGCGGACGATCCCGCCGATCTTCGTTTGCTCAACCTTCTCCGCGACCTTCACGTTGATCCAATGATGGGAACGCTTCTTCAGCATAAAGATCAGTCGGATCACTGCAAGCCATCCGATAAGATATCCGGCTGACCACAGGAGAGCCCAGAGCAACATTGTGGGATCAGACAACTCCCGCAATTCCTGAAGAGTCAGCCTAAGTCTCTCCACGGTCTGCCGAACAAGTTGCGCATGTGTCTGTCCACTTTCCAGATCAACGTCTGCCGGTGAAAGAAAGAACACCGGAGTGCCATCAACTTCTATGAGCTGACCGTCTCCATACGCTCTATGTGTTACGTTTCCTGTGTATGCTGTTTTGAGGATTTTCTGGATCCGCTCTATTGCAGCATGTGCTCTTTGCTCGGGTGCATTTGCGAACACATTTGTTCGTAACACAGCTATCTCTCTGTTGTTAACGATCACGGCAGATGGTTGGCCGGGACGATACACACCGAGAGCTTTGGCTGAGTCGAGGAGATCTGCTCGAAGTTGGGTTGCTGTAAACACACACAGCATCAACACCACGAGTCTTTGAGTAGCGGAGTGCACGGCTAGTTTTTCCATGGTCGTTGATACCATCGGTGAATGCGACCGTAACGTTCAGCATCGAGAGACGATGCAACGGCAAGAAGTAGCCATGCAGGATCCATCATGCGGGACAACATCGGAGGCACCGAGGCCTGTGGTATAGAACCAAGAAAGAATGGGCCCATGTCTCTTCCGTACCAATGCCAGGCCTGGCCACGATAAGTAACCTTCCACGGCATCAACATGGGAAGGTGAACTTCATTTGACCGGTCCAATTCTGCAAATACGATATCACCGGCGGTATTCGTGAATTCCACCATGTATCGCACGTCGTGATCCGAGGGCCAATGTCTGAATCCGAGTATGGCTCTTCCGAACTGCTCGTCTGAGATACTTGCGATCTCATGGACTACATCGGCAAAGCTCTTGATCGTTGAGGCTATCTGAACATCCGTTGACGGCGGTGGACGGTAGATGTCGAGCGTGTCGAAGTATCCATCATATCGAAAGATCGTATCCAACATTCTTCGATATCGCAGCTTGTCATCTTCAGAGAAGGAGATAGATTTTGCGCTAGGATAGGCGTTTGCATCTGTATTCAAGCTCGAGAGAAGCTTGGTAACGTCATCTCGCGAATACGTCTTCTGAAACGATGTTGAACGCACACCTTCGCCTGTGCTATCTACCATTTCATTACACTGAAACTGTCCTGCTTTTACACGGTAGTCACACCACATTTTTCGTGTGGTCTGCCCATTACGTCGTTCGATGAGGAATCGGAAACTTGAGAGTGGAGCTTTAAAGAAGGACTCGATTGGCTTTGTAAGCGTATACCGAGAGAATCTCCGCGCCTTTCCATCATACAATGTTGCCTGCGATCCTTCTCCAAGAACCAAACTGTCATCTCCAATTGCTCTGAAGAACGACTTTCCGGCGATCGTAAAGGTATCTCGCTGCCATTGTCCTGAAGGAACCTTTCTTCGGTAAATATCAACGAAGAGATCATTGGGTTCCACCCAATCTATTCCCCACTCAGTGTCAACATCTCGCTGTGTACGCAAAGGGTGTTCTATCTCGCCTTTATCGGCATACATGCGCATGTAGGTCGTCGTGCTGCCGTCAACAACGATCGGCCCAGTATCCGGTCGATAAAGGATCACTCTTCCATGCGCAGCGCGCATGGTGCGTGGAGTAAGAAACCCGTCGGCGATCTTAACACCGGCCGATTCTCCATTCTTCCATTTCCAGAGTTGACCCTGAGCATCCACATAATAAACGAGCTGCCGATCATCGGACATACAGACGCTCGTTACACCGTCCCAACGCTCCCAGAGGAGATCTCCGAGCATAGAGATGTAGATGTCCCTCCCCTCAGTGAGGATCAAGCGATCATTCCACAGTACGAGGTCCCGGGTCCATGCAAATCGATCCAGAAGATTTGGCTGTGTCCGGACGATCGGTCGAGCAGAAGATCTTGCCGGTATCACCGTTTGCCACGAATTTGTTGTAAACGAGATCGTTCTACTTCGATCAATAGCCGCCCCCATCTTTGAAGACGTCATGTCCATCTCCTTGATGTCTGCGGTTTGCATCTGCATTGGAAGTTTGCCTTGTGTCCAATGAAGCCCCTTATCATTTGAGGTCCAGAACCGCCCTCCGAGATCGAGCATAAACATCATTCCATCACTCGTTACACGCAAGGCATCACTTACGGCCAAAGAATCCGGACCTATGATGGATGTACTCCACGTTGAACCACCATTGGTTGTTCGCAGCACGCAGGAAACAGGCTTTCCTAGCTCATATGTAAGGATGTCTCCTGCTAACACACCAATCGAGTCGGTAAGAAAGATCAGACGTGAGACACGTTTCACCTCGAGCTTTGCCTTGAGTCCGTCAAAACGCAGATCCCAGCGCGACCATGATCTGTCTCCTGGCATGGATGTGTAGACATCAAACGTTCGGGTTGTGACCCATACCCGCCCTGAGGGCTGCTGGGCTACGTCCACTATCTCCACTCCAACCTTCAGCAAGGGACGTCGGTCCGGTGCAGCGGTCTGCGCAGATGAATTCTCCGATGTTTGGCACATTGCCAAGAGAATGATCAAACATGTCCCCACAGCGTTCAATGAACGCATATTCCGGCCCTTTCTTCGTTGACGTCAGCGAAGATAGCCAGTGTCAGAGACTCAATTGATATTGCATGAGGACTTGCCACTGTCGAGCCCCATTTACGATATCTCCGGATGGCAACTCACCATAGGTAGGGCGATTCTGTACATCAACGGAGATCTTGCTTCGATGTCCGTCTAACATCCACGATGCACCCATGTTTCCAACAAGGCAACCACGCCCATCTAATCGGTCATAGGATGCATATGATGCACTCACGTATGGCATCAAGCCGGTTCCACCAGGCATGGATTGGGGCAAATAGATACCACATTGGGCATAGATCACATTACCCGTCCCAAACATCGGGAATGCATTACCATATGTTGGTCCTACTCCACCAAGCGGTTTGGGATTCACGCCTTGTGAGCTCATTGCCGTAGCCGGATTCATAATGCCGTTGTATCGAAGATAGTTCTTGCCATAACTGGTGTGGAAGAAGCCTGCGTATGCTGAGAGTGCAGTGCCGTTATGGTTGATTGGTGCATCAAAGAAACTTTCGATAGCCAGATGTGCCATGGCATCGAAAACAGTGTCTCCAAGGGATGTTGTTCTCCACATAGCCCTTGGTTGATAGATGCCCCCTACCGCAACATTGAATACAGAACGTGAACCTAGATAGGTACCGGTCATATAGGGTGTGGTATGGGGCTCGTGGTCCATAAACTGCCAAATCACGTAACCCTGACCTTGGAGCCGGTGCCCGTACTGAGAGAAGGACGCATTCTGAGAAATGGGTGGCGGCGTATTCCCATTCGAAGTGATGGGGAATGGATCTGAGACGGCGAATCGATAGTCGATAGGTCCAACCTGACCACGAATAGTTGCACTGAGCTTGCGAGAGAACTCATCAGTTTGATCAACGGTAGTCTGCGCAAACACAGGAACGTCCGTGGTCATGATCGTACCAATACTCGGCTGTGAAAACCGCGATAGTCCGTTGGCGATGGTAAGACCGAGTCCGAGTTTGACCTCATCATTATGAGAAACACGGTACTCAGCAAAGATGTCGTGAAAGAACGCCTGCAGCTTACGGTTGCCATTGATACTCGTTGCCGCGTTAAAGTTGTTCAACCCGTATTGGAAATAGAGGAGCGCTCTGTTTGTTACTTGAGCCGTGAATTGGATTCTTCCTCGCCTGATTCCAATATCAACAATGGAGTTCCGGGGCTCATCATCGACCAATGTTCCGGGATTTGCGTCGGTATACCTGAGCCATGTCTGTGCGGTTACATTCAGCTTCACCCATCGTGTGCTGTCGGCTGAGAGATTCCATTTCATCTCCTGTGCTTGCAATGTCCCGGCGGCAAGCACAGCTGCTAGGAGGATGATCTTCATGCGAATGGCTTTCTGCGCGTCGCCGCGGGGTGATCGGAAAAGGCCACGTGCTGGTCAAGTCCGCGGATAACGAGAGATCTGCCACGGATTTCATAGTCGTGAGCAAGCGTATGCATGTAATGCATTACGGTATGATCAACGAGCTGTGTGTTTGAGAAGTCGATCACGAGATCGTGATCTCGATCCAATTCATCCAGATGCTTCTTGAGGGAGATGAGATTGGAGAACACAGCCGAATGGGAGACATCGATAATGTAGGTGCTCTCCCCTTCTTTCTTGATGGTCAAGAACGGACGAAAGATCGACTCACGTGGTACACCGTTAAGTAGGTGGATGAAGAACTTTGTTGCAATACCAATGCCTATCCCGATCAAGAGGTCGGTAGCCAGAGTTACACCGATGGTCACGAGAAAGATCACCATCTGTTCTCTTCCCACCTTATACATCTTGATGAATTCAAGGGGCGATGCCAGACGGAACCCTGTATAGATCAACATGGCTGCAAGAGCTGCCATTGGAATACTGTGGATGAGTCCGGGTAAGAGGGCCACAAAGAAGAGGAGGAATGCTCCATGAAAGAAATTCGACCAGCGGCTCTTTCCTCCATTATTCACGTTGGCACTACTGCGAACGATCTCGGAAATCATGGGTAGGCCGCCAATAAGTCCACTCACTGTATTCCCCACCCCTACCGCCACGAGATCTTTATTGAGATCACTCTTGCGATGTTGCGGATCCAGCCCATCAATGGCCTTTCCGCTTAACAACGATTCGATGCTTCCAACAAGGGAGAACATCACTATGTATTTGATGGATGCTACTGAAAACACCTGTGAGAAATCCGGAAACACGATTCCACTCATCAGGTCAGCGGGCAACGTTACCAGATACTTCGGCCCAAGAGTATAGGAATGGTGATCGAGGAAGAGATAGGTATGTTCATGGCCCAGATCAAAAAACATCCCCAAGGGAATGGCTGCAAGTAAAACCACCATAGGTCCGGGCACCATCCGGATGTACTTGTTCTTGATCAATGGAAGAGCAAAGAGGATGATCAAGGATAGCCCGCCAATGATGGCGATCTCCGGATTCATGTTCGCAAAACTCTTTGGAATCTCGGCTAATAGTTCAAGGGGCTCCTTTCCATCCGGTTTCACACCAAGAAGAATGTGGATCTGCTTGGACATGATGATGATGCCGATAGCCGCCAACATTCCATGAACAGCAGACGTTGGGAAGAAATCGCCGAGCACTCCCGAGCGGAGAATGCCAAAGACGATCTGAAGAATGCCGGCCACCACAATCGCTGCAAGGGCCAAACGATATCCATCAAATGCATTTCCACGTCCTAGTTCCTCTACCGCAGCCAGAGCGATAACGATAAGTCCGGCAGCCGGACCCTTAATCGTCATCTCAGAACCTGAGAGGAACGTAACGAGTAAGCCCCCTACCACTGCCGTCATGATACCCGCAATTGGCGGGAAACCACTAGCAGAGGCAATACCCAGACATAAGGGCAAGGCAATGAGAAAGACAAGAAACCCGCTGATGAGATCCGCCCGCAATGTAGCGCGCAGTGTTACAAACAGATCTTTCATGTACGTCTGCTCCGGATCATGGTGAGGATGCCGTTGATGAACGTGAGTGGATGTGGCGGACATCCGGGCACGTAAAGGTCTACGTGATGAGTGTCTACGTATGCGCGTTGTAGAGCCGGACTGTTGGCAAAGATCCCTCCCGTGATTGCGCATGCGCCCGTGAGGATAATGATCTTTGGATGTGGAATAGCATCGTAGCAGATCTGATTGGCTTCACTCATGTTCAGTGAAATTGGTCCGGTAATCACAATACCATCGGCATGTCTTGGTGAGGCAACAAACTCGATTCCAAACCGCCCCATATCAAAGTTCACATTGCCACATGCATTGAGCTCCAACTCGCAGGCGTTGCAACCTCCTGCAGATACCTGACGGAGTTTGAGTGAAGAACCAAAGGTGGACGTGATCTCCGATCGAACGAGATTCGGATCGAAAGATATCCCCGATACGTTGCCTTCGGCGATGATCAAGGCAGACCGGTCATTGGTGGCCAGTTGATGGTCATTGGTAAACGTGATCTTCTGCTCCGGACATACATCTGCGCACTCGCCACACAACACACATGCACCAAGATCGAGTGATACATGATGATCGGTGATGGCAATTGCCGTTGTTGGACAGTGGTCTTTACACATTGTGCAGTCAGTCGCACAGGTTGTGTCCGAGATCACCGGCCTACCTCGATAGCTCTTCGGCAACGTGGCCGTGGTAACATCCGGTATAGTTTGCCGTCCGGTTGTTGCCAATATTTTCAGTGACTGAAGCATGCTGGTTCCTTAAAGATCATGTCCGCAGTAAGAAAGATCGAAGCTCTTATTGCAGATCGGGAAATCGCTTATCTCGTTATTGCGCACTGCAAGTGCCAAAGCGAACCAATTGTGCATAGAAGGGTCTTTGATACGATAGGCTTGAATCTGACCGTCTTGGTCGGTGACAGCCACATGCACCACTTCCCCACGCCATGCCTCTACAGCGCTGATTGCTAAGGTATTGGGTGTGAATGTGCTTGGCACGGTGGGTGCATCACTACCGGACATCTCACTGAGCTCATTGAGTACAATTCGAATACGTCGCATCGACGCGTCAACCTCTCTCCGTCGCACAGCAGCTCTTGCCAACACATCACCACCATGTTCGATCACGCTTACGTGGTCGAGCGCTCGGTACGATCCATGGGGATGAGACCGTCGGATATCCCTGCCCAGTCCGGACATGCGCGCAGACATTCCAACGGCTCCTATCGCGGCTACTTGATCGTGCGTAACAACGCCAGTACCTTCAAACCGTGCAACCACACTTGGCAACGAGAACATTTCATTGGCAAGCAGGGTGAACTTCTTCTCAAACTGCGCGAGCATCAAACGCATCGCTTTCCGACGTTCTTCATCTAACGGGAACCGGTTCCTTCCTGGTCTGATAAGCCCCTTGCCAAATCGGTTCCCACACCACAGTTGGAAGAAGTTGATAAGGGGCGTTCTGAGCGCACCGAAATAGGAGCTGCCGAGTTGCCATGCAACATCAAGAGACAATGCGCCAAGATCACCAACATGTATGGCCATCCTCTCTAGCTCTAAGGCAATAACGCGCTCATGTTCGGTGATGGGATCACATTGTTGTTCAGTGAGTACCTCAATGGCCATTGCGTGTGCCCATGCGTGACCAATTGTTGTATCACCAGCGATGGATTCGGCCAATACACTTCTGCGCTGAAGAGTTCGAGCCCGTTCAAGTTCACCTTCCACGTCGCGATGTTGATACCCGAGCTTGATCTCGAGGTGGACAACGTCTTCGCCGGTACATTGAAAACGAAAGTGCCCAGGCTCGATCACTCCGGCATGAATAGGGCCAACACCAACCTCGTGCGATTCGCCCCCTTCAAGTCTGAAGAACGGATAGTCATCGATTCCCTTTCTGTGAAAAGAGTCCACCGGGAATCTGACAGGCTTACACCACGGATGATCTGTGAACTCCAGCCCGTACCGTTCCCACAGATCGCGTTCAAAGATGTGCATTTGAGCGTTGGACGGCGTGAGGCTTGGTACCGGATTGCCTGTTCGAACGATGCACGATGTGAGCGAGACGCTATGTGTATGATCATCGGCAAGCACAGTTATCACACGATGTCCATCAGTATGAGGGAGTGCCACCATATGGAAGACATGTCGAGACTGGCCTACACGCAGATACTGGTTGATACAAGCAAATGCTTCTTCTACCGACACTACAGGTATCTCATCAAGCCGAACGGCAAGTGGAAGATGGTGTATGGTGATCATGGATGTAGAATGGATGCACGATGAAGGAAATCAACCACTGCAGGCGGGGCAAAAAAGCCGAGCCATATCACCACAGCAAGTAGTGCGTATTGGGGTATGGTCTCCATAGCCATAGACATTGTTGCCCTGGATCCATTCACCGAAGTGTGGTGACGAGGTCGATACAGAATGGACACAATACGTTTTGTCATAGCCCAAAGGATCACAGCTAGCAACGGGATGATGATCAGTGCCCACCACCACCATGCAGTACCCAATAGTGTTGTAAGGGCAAGCATCTCGCTGAGGAATGTCCCCATGGGTGGAACGGCACACAACGCCAAGAGTCCCACGATAAACACTCCTGCACCGGCCGGATGAGCGGATAGGTAATCGCCCCCTGCATTGATCTTCTTTGACTTCGTCAAACGGAAGTAGTGGCCGTATTGCAGGAACATGGCCGACTTCGCAAACGAGTGCAACACTAGATGGAGCAATGCGGCGAACCACGCTCCCGAGCCCACAGCAATCAGAACGATCCCGGCATGTTCAAGACTTGAATAGGCAAGCAGCCTTTTGAGGTTTTTCACCTTGAGGATGTAGACTGCCGCTGCAAGAATGCTCAGCGTTCCACACAAGAGCAGCACGCTATTGAGCCACGGACGTATCGAGGTCCCACTGTAGACTGAATAGATTCGGTAGACGGCAGAGAACCCTGCATTCATCAAGACACTCGATAGTAGGGCCGAGATGTGGGAAGGGGCGGCATCTTTCGCATCGATATCAACATTGAAGAGTGGAACTACTCCAAGCTTCACGCTGAACCCTGCAAGGAGGAACAGGAAGCTGATCTTCAACCACGTTGGATCCATCGTGTGTGCGCCCGCACGTAATGCCTCAAAGGACAGATCGTGAGCGTCGGTGGCACTACCGGCGATGCTCAAGAAAAGAATGCCGGCAAATGCAATGGCAATACCAATGGAGCAGACAAAGACATACTTCCAGGTTGCCTCAACCGAGTTTCGATTCCGGTTGTGATAGATCAGAACGGCTGCCGTGAGTGTTGATGCTTCTAGGAAGGCCCACACAAGTCCGATATGTCGAGAGAGATACACGCCAACGAGCATGGAGAGGAATCCAACTAGGGCTGCATTGTGTAACGCCAGGTGCGATATGGAATCTCCACGGTGTTTTGCATACAACACACCCTGAAAAGCAGCAACTGCACCAAGAATAGTTAACACGCTCAGCAGCGTAACAGTGAGGGGATCTGCCTTGAGGTATTGCGCTTCGATCACGTTCAGTGTTGTGAACTCATGCCACGTGAGGGAGGCAAGTAGGACGATGTACGATGCGAGAAGCAGTATCTGGGCACTCATTGTACGTGCAATGATGAGCAAGCCGGCGATGATCGCAGCACCGGCAAAGAACACATAGGGATGCATAAGGGTGTTCATGGCGATCAATCGTTGAGTTCGTTGAGATCATGGACGTTCACAGTCTGGAACGTTTCGCCGACCTTATCAACAAGGAAGGCAAGGAGGAGCACGCTGGTGAGCAGATCGAGAAGTATGGCCGTGTTCACAGCAAGTGGCATCTCATTCCCAACTGCGAGGGAGAGCAGAAATATTCCGTTCTCGAGGATGAGATAGCCAATCATGTGTGTGATGATCTTCATACGCGTCATCACGATGAAGAGACCAACAAAAACGGCCGAGATGGAAGCGGTGAAGTATCCGATGCGTAGATGGGGCTGGTGTATACTATTTGCGAGGATGAAGCTGAGGACAATGATCACCGTCACAACAAGCAAGGACTGAAACTGGGTAACGGTATGTTCGGTCTCTCGCACAATTCCATTGCGCTGAAGTGTCCGCCTGAGCATTGCAGGAATAAGAAGACCCTTAACAAGGATCGTCTCAATAAGTATGAATGACAAGTTGAGTGCATCCACCTTGTCGAGCGCAACAAAGGCCGTTGCAAAGAGGAGAATTCCTTGAACCCCGAGGATACGTACCAAGGTGCTCAATCGGTCGGCCATCCCGATGTAGAGCAACGTGAGAACAAACAGGATGATAAAGATGGTTTCCATGGTCAAAGCACCAGCTTGTTGGTGAGGATGAGCACTGAGAAGTAAATCAGCACGGCAACGGAGGTGAGGGTGAGAATGAACTGCGGATTGCGCTTCATTCTATTGCGAGCACGGAAGGACTCGATGGCACCAACGGTCATTGCGAAGACGATATTCACGCCGAAGGCGATGATGAGCAACAACCACAAGGGCGCGCTGGGTGTTAGGTGAAAGTTGGCCAGGAGTAGTCCAAAGAGGGCGAACTTCATACTCGAGCTCACCATGATGAGCCCCAGATCGAATCCACTATGATCGAGAATCATTACCTCATGAATCATGGTGAGTTCCAAGTGCGTCTTTGGATCATCAATTGGAAGTCGTGAACTCTCTATCATTGCGATTTGAAGGATCACGTACACTGCAAGGACGGAGATGAGGATAGAAACACCGCCAGACCCAACGTGAAGCGTGGAGAAGAGCTCAGTGAATGACGTGTGTCCGGTAAGAATGGCCAGGGAACCGAATACCACAAAAAATGCGGGCTCTACCAACATCCCATAGATGCCTTCTCTATTGGCACCCATGCCTTCAAAGGGGCTCCCAGTGTCGAGTGCAGCTAGGATCATGACAAACCGACTCAGAGCCAAGAGATAGGCAAATGCAACTACATCATACTGGAACGGAAGGAGTGCAGGCTGTGTGCCGAAGGGGATGAGCGTGCAAGCCATCAAGATGGCAACGAAGGAAATCGTTGGCGCTAGTCGAAAAACAATACTTGATGTTGTACTGATCACAGCTCCCTTGCGGAAGAGTCTGACCACATCATGAACATGTTGAAAGAGTCCGGGCCCAACACGCCCACCAAGCAAACTCTTGGTTCTATTCACGATACCAATAAAGAACAGGGCCACAACGAGTATAACGACCAGGGCTATCATAGGACCTCCGCTAGTGTCAGAACAACAACAACCACTATGAAGACAAAGGCATACAGGATATAGGAGCGCATGTTGCCGGACTGCAGCACTGCCAACGCCCGTAGCACTCGCTCAACACCTATTGCAAGGGGATCGAACACCTTGTTGGCAATGAGATCCTTCTCTTCTGTGTGGTAGGATCGCGTACGTGGGAACATGTCCGCAGGATCGATGTGACGGTACGAAACAGATACATCCGTTACCGGGGACATGATCTCTATTGTGCTATCAGCATAGGTTGTGGCGGTGTATTGGATCCGTGCATCACCCTCTTGAAAGCCACAGCCCCATGTTGGTCCTTCGGCCACGGGTTTGGTGCGCGTAGCCAACATTCGTAACAGCCATACGATGCCCACAACAATGATCAATACGGCTTGACCAATTCCTACTGTATCAAGTGTGGTGAGCAGATCATGCGGAATATGTTTTTCTGAAAGACCATACAAGACTCCGCTCAATGCTCGGATAAACATTCCGGGTGCAACCGCTATGAAAAGTGCACCTCCAAACGCCAAC
Organism: uncultured Ignavibacteria bacterium; assembly: GCA_937870915.1. Classification (GTDB taxonomy): domain Bacteria; phylum Bacteroidota; class Ignavibacteria; order Kapaibacteriales; family Kapaibacteriaceae; genus UBA10438. The sequence continues at coordinate 16,775 of CALMZQ010000046.1, read as the reverse complement.
CACTGAGGGAATCGCGTTGTCCAATGTGGGTCATGCGCTGTAAGTGGAGCCTTCGTACGTGCCGTACCAAGTGCTCCAATTCCAATGGCCTTTGTGAAAGCAATGATTGCAAAGCCCCCTGCCAAACAAAGGGTAACCACAGAGAACACTCCAAGCATGCTGATGGACGTGCTGGACATCATCATGGTTTTTATGCCGGAGATGTACATTGGGAACTCTGACACAAACCCACTGGACCCAGGCAAAGCACTGATTCCGAGTCCGCCGAGTAGTAGCAAATTCACCGTCCCGGGCATCGTATGAATCAATCCACCAAGGTTGTTGAGATCCCGCGTATGTGTGCCATGGAGGATATTTCCGGCACTTTGAAAGAGCACGGCCTTGATCAACATGTGATGAAGGATGTGAAGCACAACTCCTGACCATGCGGCGATTTCTATGTAGGGGGCATCAATTCCTCGTGCGATAAAGGCCATTCCAACAGACATTACGATAAGCCCCATATTCTCAACACTGGAATAGGCCAACAGCTTCTTAAGATCTCTTTGTCCAATGGCATTGACGATGCCAAACAATGCCGTGGCTATTCCGATCACTAGCAACACTGTACCTAGTTCCGTAGAAGGGTCCGTAAGGAGTCCAAACCGAATGAGACCATAGGCACCAAGTTTGATCATCACACCTGACATAAGTCCCGAAACATGAGAAGGGGCAGCAGCATGGGTATCCGGGAGCCACGAATGCAACGGGAATAATCCTGCCTTCATTGCAAAGGCAACTGCGAGCGGGAGCAGAACGATCCACGTTTGGTGTGATGCGGCGTAGTCATGCACAAGAGAATACGTGACACCCCCCATGGCGCTTGAAACAAATCCGATGGCAACGAGGATGCCAACGGCACCTATATGCATCTGCAGGATATAGCGGATAGCGGCAGTGCGCGCCTTTGTCTGACGGGCGTCAAACAACACAAGCAAGAACGAAGAGATGGACATTGCCTCCCAGAAATAGAAGAGGCTATAGAGATCAGAAGAGATCACTACTCCGATCATTGCTGCATGCAAGGCAACAAAGGAGGTACCGTGGAGGATGGATTCAGTGAGCGACCGGCCATCGGGATCGTCAGCCAGATACCGTACGCCATAAAGTGCCGCAAGCACACTTCCAGTGTTAATGACGAGCACCATAAAGGCGCTGAAACTGTCGGCCACATACGTGACAGAACCAATGTCAGCACTCCACGCCATACCGGTCACAAGGACCGTAACAGCTGGAATACTAGTTACAAAGGCAATCACGAGGGACACGACGCATGCCACCATAAAGGTTAGACGCATGGTCTATTCCCGAAGAGGAGAATGGAAGATGTCGGGTTGTAGGATGCTGCTACTGCAGCACGGAACGGCTAACGCTTGAGGCGTCCGTTGCTCTAGATCAACAGGGTTCGAACCTGGATATACAGCGGAACTCCACTATCAAGGTCGAGTTCAGGAAGGTTAATTGGTTGGATCGCATCCGCGATGTACACTGCCGATTGGGGCAGCTCGGAGACCTCTATCTCCATCTCGAGGTCAGTCTCGAGATCTATCTCTTCTACGGCACCAACGTGATGATGCGATAAGAACATCGCCACTCCATCGCCATGCAGACATACACTCTCTCGTGCAGGTGTCGGGACGACAAATGCAAGGCTGAGGGTGAAGAGGAGAAGTGAAACGAGGATTTTCATTTGGTGCAAAGCTACATAGTCGATCTATTCAAACGACGTGTCACTACAATTATTTTCCATTCACCAAAATTTAACGACACGGAGGAGGCATAAACCGTAGCGCCGTGCTATCACCCGCTGCAAAGGCATTCTTGAGGTCATCACAGGCACCGGCAGTGTCCTGCATGGCCCGAAGGCGTAGTCTACCTCTTAAGAGATAGGCCTTCGGGAAGGTGCTGTCTTGTTTGATCACATCCGAAACATCACTAAATGCCAGTTGCACAAGTCCCATCTCGGCATGGACCACCGCCCGTTGCATCTTGGCATTTAAAAGTTCTGGCTGAATCGAGAGGATGTGATCGAGGTCGAACTTTGCATTGCTGTATTCGCGCATCCGGAGATATGCCGAAGCCCTATTGAACCATACATTCATTGTAAAGGAGTCGCGCTCGATACACCGCGAATAGAACACCACGGCCTCTCCATAATTGCCCTTATTAAAGGCATTGAGCCCCTTTCCGAACAACTCTTGGATCTGATCTTGCTCGTCTTGAGCAATAACAAGAGCAGACGTACATACTACGGCGAGAGCGATGAGTGTGAATTTCATAGTGCGAGAATACGGACTTCGTGTGAGAGGTGGAAGAATGGACTATCCTCGTAGTTTGCTTGTATGGCTTCCTCAGGACTATTGACGCTAACAGATCGTGGTTTGTTCTGTGAACGGGGCAACTTTTACATCGACCCCGTTCGGTCAGTAGAACGGGCCGTGATCACCCACGCCCATAGCGATCATGCACGGCCGGGAATGCGACATTACCTAGCCCACCGCCACACGGTTCGATTGCTGCTTCATCGAATATCTCGGTCGATATCTACGCAGTCCGTGGAATATGGGGAGGTGGTCAAAATGAACGATGTCTCGGTCTCGCTCTTCCCTGCCGGCCATATGATCGGTTCGTCACAGGTCCGCGTTGAAGCAGGGGGCGAGGTATGGGTGGTTTCCGGTGATTACAAACGTCAACCCGACCCATATGCCGCCCCCTTCCACCCACTACGATGCGATACATTCATCACAGAATCAACGTTCGGATTACCTATTTACCATTGGCCGTCTGATGACGAGGTTGTGGCCGCCATCCTGCGCTGGCATAGAGCCAATACGGCGTGTGGTGTTGCAAGTGCTGTGCAGGTGTATTCGCTTGGAAAAGCGCAGCGACTGATTGGACTCCTTGCTCACCACGTGCCCCTTACCGTTAGTCCGGGAATACATGCTGCAAACGAGTGCATTCGTGCTTCCGGCATCTCCGTAGCAGAGACGTCCATATTGTCACACTCCATTTCGCAAGAAACGTTGATAAGGGGGCTAATCCTTGCCTCCGGAGCTAGAGACCTGCAGGATCTCCCTGCAGCACGTTCTGTTGGTGTTGATATGGCATTCGCATCGGGTTGGACAGCAACAGAGCCGGGCCGAAGACGAAATGCAGGGGCGGGGTTTGTGATGAGTGACCATGTTGACTGGGACGATCTTCACAAGGCAATTTCAGAGACCGAAGCAGAACACATCGTAGTGACACATGGCTTTGCCTCAGAGGTGGTTCAATACCTACGCGAACAGGGACGGTCCGCAGAGGTGCTTGCAATATGAATCGTTTCGCCGAACTCTGCGCAGATCTCGAACGCACAACACGACCGAACGTGATGCGCCAGATGATCGATACGTATGGTTCTTCTGTATCCTCAGAGACCGCTGCCCTTGCTATGTCGTTGATCGATGGATCGCTATGCCTTCGCATACTTCGTCCACGTGAAGTTGCATCTGCTGTACAATCCGTCGCGCCACTTCCACAGTGGCTTATCGATCAGTCACGCACAATGGGCGGCACACTTGCAGAAACATCAGCTCTACTCCTCCCTCGTTCTGATTCGCATTGCGAGCACTCACTAGAGTCAACAATCTCGTTACTGACATCTCTCCAACACAGTGACCTCCGCTCTCGCTCTGAAGTGATCCTCGCTATGCTGCAGGTGTGTTCCGTTTGGGAACGCATCGTGCTTACCCGCATCATTACTGGTTCACGTCCAACCCGTTGTGACCTACCACAACAACATGTAGAAGCGGCCGAAGCAACTGAACACCGCATGATCACAACCGTGCTCTATGCACACAAGGCACCAAGCATCGGCCAACAAACCTATAGTCACTTCACCGTTGGCGTAAAGAAAGGTGAGATCTACGTGCCCCTTGCCAAAATCCCCAACACCTTCAACGAGGAGATCAGCACTATCGTTGAAGGTCTGGCAACACAACGCACCGTTGAGAAGTTCGGACCCACCCATTGGGTTTCTGTAGGGATCATTGTGGAGATCGCCTACACCGATATCGTACCATCAACCCGAACCAAGAGCGGCATCAAACTCTTAGGAGCACGCATTGTAGCGTGGCTGCCGAACCACGCCTTGGCGCACGTTGATTCGATCGATTGAATTCGCTATTCGCTATTCGCTATTCGCTATTCAGAGAGCTTGCGCGAGATCACCTATAATATCCCCAACATCTTCCAACCCAATGCTGAGCCGTACCATGCCTTGTGTGATTCCAACGGCCTGACGTGCTTCTTCGGTTAGGCGTGCATGGGTGGAGGTAGCTGGATGCGTCACGATGGTGCGTGTATCACCGATGTTTGCTGTGACCGATGCCAACCGCAGTCCATTAACGAAACGTTTGCCCCCTTCAGCGCCGTCCTTGTGTATAAAGGAAACCAAGCCACCACCGAGCTTCATTTGTTGTAGTGCAACCTCATGTTGCGGGTGTGAGGGAAGAAATGGATACATCACACGTCCAACGTTTGGATGTGACTCAAGGAACTGCGCAACGGCAAGGGCATTGGAGCAATGTCGGTCAAGCCGGACGTGGAGTGTTTCCAGACTCTTTGAGAACATCCATGCATTAAATGGCGACATTGTTGGACCTGTGTTACGCGCAAAGAGATAGATCTCGCGCAGAAGATCGGCACGTCCAACAACCACGCCACCTAGCCCCCTACCCTGACCGTCTATCCACTTTGTTGCAGAGTGCCAGACGATATGAGCACCGAACTCTATTGGACGTTGGAGAAGGGGCGTTGCAAACGTGTTATCCACGTTAAGGATCACATTGCGCCGAGCTGCAAGCTCTCCAAGGAAGGCAAGATCAGCGATCTCAAGTCCGGGGTTTGACGGACTCTCTACCAAGAGCATCTTTGTTGATTCGGTGACAGCTTCTTCCCATTGCGCATTGTTGTCGATGTCAACATAGGTATGCGTGATACCCCAACGCGGCAAGAACTGCGTAAGCAAGGCATGGGTGCTTCCAAACACCGCACGCGACGCAACGATATGATCTCCCGATCTCAAAAGCCCCATGATGGATGCAAAACCTGCAGCCATCCCAGTGGAAGTGGCTACACCAGCCTCTGCACCTTCCATCGCAACCATCTTGTTCACAAACTCGGTTGTATTCGGATTCGTGAACCGCGAGTAGATGTTGCCCTGCTGCTCCTCTGCAAACAACGCACGCATGTGCTCCGCATCATCAAACACAAAACTCGACGTCATATACAATGGCGTCGAGTGTTCGTGTTCCTGCGTCTGTTTAATTTGAGTTCTGATGTTCGATGTATTCATTCTCTGTTCTCTGTTCTCTGTTCGCTATTCGCTATTCGCTATTCGCTATTCGCTATTCGCTATTCACAACGCCTTTACTTCATTCACGAGAGCTGTTAGCGATGCCTTTGCGTCACCGAAGAGCATGGATGTATTTGGGCGATAGAAGAGTTCGTTTTCGATGCCCGCATAGCCGGCCTTCATCGAACGTTTCATCACGATCACCTGACGTGACGCTTCTACATCGAGAATCGGCATGCCATAGATCGGAGAATCTGGGTCGGTCTTTGCGGCAGGGTTCACTACGTCATTCGCGCCAACCACAAGTACGACGTCTGTTGTTGCGAACTCCGGATTGATTTCTTCCATCTCTACGAGCTTATCGTAGGACACGTCTGCTTCAGCAAGGAGAACGTTCATGTGACCAGGCATACGTCCGGCTACAGGGTGAACGGCGTATTTGACAATGACACCCTTGGCTTCGAGCTCGTGCTCGAGTTGGTGACAGATATGTTGAGCTTGAGCAACCGCCAAGCCGTAGCCAGGCACGATCACCACTTGTTTTGCATATGCCATGAGCACTGCACCGTCCGTAGCAGAGACTTCGCGAATGGATCCAGTAGCCGTTTTGCCGCCACCGGTGGCTGCCGCCTTTGCGCTCATGAGTCCGCCAAAGAGCACATTAGCCAACGAACGGTTCATCGACTTGCACATGATGATCGTCAGGATCGTACCTGCAGAGCCAACGAGGATACCACCGATGAGCATCACCATGTTGTCGTAGAGGAATCCGCCGCACGCTGCGGCAACACCCGTAAAGGAATTCAGCAACGAGATCACCACGGGCATATCTGCGCCACCGATCGGCATCACAAAGAGGACGCCGTAGGCGAGGGCAAGTGCGCAGAGTACTAAGAGGAACGTGAGTCCTGAGAGAGAGCCAAGCACAAACATGACGGAAAGAACAGCAACACCACCAAGAACGAGGATGTTGAGGAATTGCTGTCCACTAAAGGATAAGTCCTTGATCTTTTCGGCGAGCTTGCCAAAGGCAATGATCGAACCGCTGAACGAAACACTTCCGATCACAAGACCGGCAATAATCGTAAGAGAATGCACAGGATCGTGCGTGGCTGATGGGTCGCGGTGCGCTTCTTCGATGAGTGAGATCAATGCGGCGCAGGCGCCACCCATCCCGTTGAAGAAAGACACCATTTGTGGCATAGCCGTCATCTTCACACGTTTTGCCATGATCCAACCAACCACCGTACCAACGATGAGTCCACCAAAGATCAACGGGAGATTCCCCAGGTGTTCGCCGCTTGACGTCTTGTAGAGGAAGATCGTACCAAAAATGGCAAGCCCCATTCCAAATGCAGCAACAAGATTACCCTTGCGGGCAGTTGCCGGCGAGCCGAGCATCTTAATGCCGATGATAAACGTGATGGAGGCAATGAGATAGAGAATCGGTAGAATACTGTCCATCATTGCCTCTTCTTGAACATTTCGAGCATGCGATTTGTGACGACGAAGCCGCCGACCACGTTGAGGGTTCCGAGGATGACGGCCAGAAAGCCGAGGGTCATCGAGAACATATCCGTTGCTTCGCCCATCACAATGATGGAGCCAATGATTACCACGCCGTGAATGGCGTTTGCGCCGCTCATCAGAGGTGTATGCAGAACACTTGGAACGTGTGTGATAAGCTCGATCCCGAGGAAGATCATCAGGATAACGAGGTAGACCATATTGAGGGTTGCGGGATCCATTATGCTCGAACCTCCTTGTTATACGTAACGAGTGTTGCTGCTACCACTTCGTCTGCGAGGTCGAAGGTGAACCCTTCTGGCTTGGTAACCGCTGCAAGAAATGTTGTGACGTTCTTGGCATAGAGCTCACTTGCATGTGTTGGGACCGACGATGCAAGGTTATTACATCCGATGATCGTAACGCCATTGTGCTCCACTGTCTCATCAGGTTTGCTGAGCTCGCAATTACCGCCGGCTTCCGTGGCCATGTCGATGATCACCGAACCACGTTTCATCTTTCCAACCTGAGCGGCCGTAATGAGTGTTGGAGCCGTTCCACCGGCAACAAGTGCTGTAGTGATCACGAGGTCGGCTTCGACAAGAGATTTTTCGACTGCTTCTTTTTGCTTGGCAAGGATCTCCGGACTTACAGAGGCCACATAGCCCCCTTCGATATTTACTTTGTCGAGACCTTCTACCATGATGAACTTTCCGCCCAAGGATTCAACCTGTTCCTTTGTCTCCGGGCGGATGTCGCTCACTTCGATACGAGCACCGAGGCGCTTTGCAGTTGCAATTGCCTGAAGTCCGGCTACACCTGCACCGTAGATGAGCACCTTTGCCGGTGTGACCGTGCCGGCAGCAGTCATCATGAGCGGGAATATCCGACCCAAAGCGTTCGCGCCCAACACAACGGCCTTGTAGCCGGCAAGGTTGTTCTGAGACGAAAGCACGTCCATGCTCTGCGCCCGCGTAATACGAGGCATGGCATCAAGCGCAAAGGCATTGACGCCTTGTGCTGCTAACGCGTCGAGAACATTGCGATGTCTCTTCGGGTAGATATAGGAGACAACCGACGTACCGCCGCGCATTTCTGCGATCTCTGCGGTGCTTGGAACGGCCACCCTGATGAGAGTGGCAGCAGCGGCGATGACCTCGCTGCGGGATGCCACCACGGCTCCGGCAGTCTGATAGGCAGCATCGTCGAACCCGGCGGCTAACCCAGCCCCCTGCTCCACATGAACGGCGTGACCCTGTTTGGATAGTTGAAGACAAGCTGATGGAACGAGGGCCACACGCCGTTCACCAGGTAGAGTCTCCTTGAGTACGCCTATGATCATAGCCCCAAACGTACAACTTTTTTCCAATCCCTTCGTTTGATGTTTCTCGCAATGATTTAGATACGTCTAATCTATATTTGCTGCGATTAGATTTTCTGTCACTCTTGCGACTTCATTCATGAAGTATTACGAACAGGTCATATTGGCCCTTACCCTGGGTACGATCGTCACTGCATGTGACGCCGTTTTTCCGTCGGCACCACAAGAAGATCAGTTGCTAGATGGACCTGTTGCCGGGCTCACGACCTCACAAGCGCGCATGTTCTTGCGGGGTGATGTTGCATTCAATGACCTCATCTTTACAACGCAAACAGGACTTGGCCCAACATTCGTTTCCAATAGTTGTGGAAGTTGCCATGCCGGAGATGGTAAGGGGCATCCCTCTACTTCTCTTGTTCGCTTTGGTCAACGCGATGAGTCGGGCAATACCTTCCTCAATCTTGGTGGTCCACAGCTCCAGAATCGTTCCATTCCAGGCTTTACTCCGGAAGTCCTCCCGGCAGGGGCTCCACATGCAACGTTCTTACCTCCTGCCAACACAGGCCTAGGTTATCTGGATTATGTAACCGATGCGTCCATCCTAGCAAATGCAGATCCAAATGATGATGATGGTGATGGGATATCGGGCAGACCGAATTGGATAACACTAGCCCCCTTTGTAACAACCCGGTCAAGCGCTGAGATGCAAGGCGGACTTGTCATTGGTCGATACGGAAAGAAGGCATCAACCTATGACCTCCTCCAACAGACCGTAAACGCCTTTAGTCAAGACATCGGTATCGCATCTGAGTTTGCTCCTATCGATGTGTTCAGTGGACTCGCTATTGAACCCGAAGTAGCAACACAATCGATACATGACATTGTGTTTTATCTTCAGACGCTGAAGTCACCTATTCAACGGACACCTTCTGACCCAACGGTTCTCTCGGGTAAGAAGACGTTCATGGAAATTGGATGTGCGGCCTGCCACGTACCCACACTCAAAACGGGGCCAGCACCCGTGGCAGCGCTTGCCAACACGGAGTTCCAGGCCTATACGGATCTTCTCCTGCATGATATGGGCAATGGCCTTGATGATGGGTATACAGAAGGCACTGCTACATCAAGTGAATGGAAAACGCCGGCTTTGTGGGGGCTTGGCCTCTCTTCACGGTCCCAAGGTGGTCAGGTCTTTCTCCTTCATGATGGACGAGCAAGATCAATTGACGAAGCAATTCGGTTGCATGGTGGCGAAGCATTGAAAAGTCGCAACCACTATGAGGCACTACAGGCGGGTGAGCGAAACGCTTTGATCACGTTCTTGGAGTCGCTCTAATGGACCGAAAGGACTTCATTGCATCGTGTGGATTTGTTTGCCTTGGAGCAATACCGCTCGGAGTGTTGGCCACGAGTTGCTCAAGCTCTGTGTACTATGCACAACATACGCGGACAAAGGAATCAGCCCTGATTCCACTGTCGGAATTCAACGACGTGCAACCAGACGGAACAACAACACAACGACCATTTGTGGTTGTCACGCCAGAAGGACAACGATATCCAATCGGTGTATATGTGTTGGCAAACGGGACATATTCAGCTTTGCTTCTTCGGTGCACACATCGTAGTTGTGAACTTCAGCCACAGACCACCTATCTCGTATGCCCATGTCACGGAAGTGAATTCACTATTCACGGAAAAGTGCAAGGTCCACCGGCCCTCTCAGATCTCCAGGTGTTTCCCGTAACGGTAGAAGGGGGCAACATTGCGATACGTCTCTAATATCATCACCCTTACGATCTTCACTCTTATGATAGGTAGTGGGCTCCACGCACAGAGTGACACATCTGCCGGACCGCTCAATATGGACGCCGTCTATAGCAGGCCGTTCCTCATGGGCAACACATCAACGGTTGCCATTGGCGGATACATCGAGGTCAACACGCAACACGCATCATCTCTTGGTGTCCATGCCCCCTTCGCCTTTCAAATGCGGAGAACAACACTTTTTGCCTCATCCACTGTCGCACCACGCATCAAGTTTCTCCTTGAGTTAGAGTTTGAGAATGGTGTTGAGGAGATCAATCTCGAGTATACGGCTGTGGATATCGAATTCGATCGAATGCTCACCATGCGCGCCGGCATCGTCATGAATCCGATCGGGGCTTTCAACCAGAATCACGATGGTCCTAAGTGGGAGTTCGTGGACCGCCCCCTCAGTGCAACAACTATCATTCCATCTACACTATCAAGTGTTGGTATGGGGCTCCATGGTAAACGCAACGAAGGCGATTGGGTTTTTGGATACGAAGCCTACCTCACAAATGGTTTCAATGATATGATCATTGACAATGAAGATGGGAGAACTTCTTTGGCAGCGGCTAAACAAGACCCCTTGCGCTATGTTCAGAATCCCAGCGGCTCGGCGATGTTCTCCGGCAAACTTGCAGTACGCAATAGATCTGTTGGTGAGATTGGACTATCTGCAATGTTGGGCAACTACAATGCGAGCGACGTAGATGGTCTGGCAGTTGATGACATCCGTTCTGTTTCGGTGCTTGCCATCGATGCCAATGCTTCGATGTTCAATGACCGGATCCACATACAAGGTGAACTATCCAAGGTCTTTGTTGACATACCGGAATCGTATAGTCAGTCCTATGGATCACAACAATTCGGCGGATATGTTGATGTGATCGCAACCATTCTCGAAACCAAGATGTTTGAGTGGGAAAACGCCAAAGTGAATGTTTCCGTTCGGGGCGAATACGTGGATTACAATCAGGATACGTTCCGCGAAACCGGTGGCGCTATCGGCGATTCGATATGGTCATTCACCACAGGTATATCCCTTCGTCCGGTGGGTACAACAATCATTCGTGTAAACTATCGATATCAAGAACAAACGGATCTGCTAGGCAACCCACCCATTGCTTCAGCATTCCTTCAGCTTGGTCTGTCAACGTACTTTTGATCATAGACTTCGACAACAATGAACCTCTCACAGAACATGCAGGACTATCTTAAGGCCATCCTGTTGATCGGCCGAGATGGAACGGCAAGTACATCGGATATCGCTGCCCGACTCGAAGTAAGTCCGGCATCGGTTACGAGCATGATAAAAAAGCTTGATGAGCTAAAGCTTGTGAAACACGAATCGTATCGAGGCGTGACGCTAACACATGCCGGAAGGAAAATAGCACTAGAGATCCTCCGGCATCATAGACTTATCGAGACCTATCTATCTGAAGCTCTGGGATATGGCTGGGATCAAGTTCACGAAGAAGCAGAACGCCTAGAGCATCATATCAGCGAAGAATTTGAAGATCGGATCTCGAAGATCCTAGGAGATCCACAATACGATCCGCATGGAGATCCGATTCCTTCCAAGGACGGACGTATACCTCCAACAACATCTGAGCGTTTGGCCGATGCAGAACGCGAAGAGTCTGTGATCGTTCGGCGCGTGAGCAGTCACGACAACACCATGCTTCGCCTACTTACCCACCATGGCATCGGCATCGGTTCCACCCTTCGCATCGTCTCGCGCAACGAAGATGTGCGATCGATTACCGTCCGCCATCAACGCAAGATCATCGATCTCTCCATTGACATCTGCAGCCACATCTTTGTTGACAGGTACGTTGGCACAACGAGGCAATGACCACTATGAAGAAGAACAAACCCAATTCTCCATCGCTTGAAGAAGTTCACGGTAGCGTAGAAACACAGGTTGTAGGTGGCTTCTGGAAACGTCTCACTGCCTTCATGGGTCCGGCCTACCTCATTGCCGTAGGTTATATGGACCCAGGCAACTGGGCCACTGATATCGCCGGCGGAAGCAAGTTTGGATATACCCTCCTATGGGTATTGGTCCTCTCCAACATGATCGCTCTGTTGTTGCAGTCGCTCAGTGCACGTCTTGGTCTCGTGCGCCGGCTCGATTTGGCACAGGCATCTCGCTTGGCATATCCACCCTTCGTCAACTACACGCTCTACGGTCTCGCAGAGTTAGCCATTGCTGCAACGGATCTTGCCGAAGTGCTCGGAATGGCCATCGGCGTCCACCTTCTTACGGGCATTCCGATGAGTTGGGCTGTGGTCCTCACGCTCGTTGATACCATTCTCTTGATGTTCATCATGCGTGGCAACGTACGACGCATGGAATCTATCGTCCTTGGCCTTATTACTACCATCGGCCTTGCATTCTTGTGGCAGGTTATCATGTCGGACCCTCATCTGCCAACCCTTGCCACCGGACTCATTCCTTCCATCCCGAACGACGAAGCACTCTACATCACCATCGGCATTATCGGCGCAACCGTGATGCCCCATAATCTCTACCTTCACTCAGCACTTGTGCAGACACGGAGGTTCGATCGCACGCTTAAAGGCATCAAGGATGCTATCAAGTTCAACTTTATTGATTCTGCGATAGCACTCAACCTTGCCCTCTTTGTGAATGGTGCAATCCTCGTAGTTGCTGCTGCAGCGTTCTACACTAATGGCCTACAGAACGTAACCGAGATCCAAGATGCGTACAGACTCCTCGCCCCTTTACTTGGCAACTCCATGGCTCCGATCCTCTTTGCCATTGCCCTGATAGCGTCTGGTCAGAGCAGTACGGTAACGGGCACCTTGGCTGGACAGGTTGTGATGGAAGGATACCTCGGACTTCGTCTGCAGCCATGGGTACGCCGCATACTTACGCGAAGTATCGCCATCATTCCAGCCGTCTTAGTGATCGTGATTGCAGGAGATGATGCTGTTGGGGACTTACTCGTGTTATCACAGGTTGTATTGAGTTTGCAGCTGGGTTTTGCCATCATCCCACTCATCCATTTTGTGAGTGACAGATCAACAATGGGAAACCACGTGATTGGCTCACTCACCAAGGTCTTTGCATGGTGTAGTGCAGTGATCATCGTAGGGCTCAATGCCAAACTTGTCTATGCAGAAGTCACGTCATGGATCGCAAGTGCCTCTGTTTCCGTTATCATCATGTGGCTTGTAATTCTTCCGGCAATCGTCTTCTGTGCCGTGGTGTTAGCATACATCGCCATTGTTCCGATATGGGGCAGGCCATGGCGCACACGTGTTGCAATTCCGCATGCAGATCAACCCATGGCCTTCGATCTCACGGAGGTGCATACATTTAATCGTGTGGCAGTAACGGTTGACTTCTCTAACGTGGATTCCGTTGCCCTGAAGTATGCAGTGACACTTTCTCACCCAACCAGCACCGTAATCCTTATCCATGTTGTTGAAACCGTGAGCGCCCTCGTGATGGGTCACGAAACATCCGACGCCGAGACGCACTCAGACAAAGTTCGGCTGGAAGCATACGCTTCCCAGATTCATGCAACCGGACGTCAGACCGAGGTGGTAATTGGCTATGGAAACCCACGACGAACGATACCAGATCTGGTCAATTCCTCCACTCCAGACCTCGTTGTGATGGCTGGTCACGGACACACAGGACTGGGCGATCTGGTTCACGGAGCCACAATCGACGCCGTACGTCACCGGATACTTGCTCCCGTGATCGTGATACCAGGCAAGTCCTAGGTGTTTCAGGGCTAATTTGCAGCATGAAAAGACTCCCAACCATTCGTGATCTGCGTTCGGAGATCCTCGAATTGCTCCGCACGTCAAAAAGCCCCGTTCAACTCATTGATATCTCAAAGCGACTTCGAGTACGGGCCGATTCTGAAGAGTACGATCATCTGCGCGACCTCCTCACGGTAATGTCTGAGGAAGGGGCTCTCATGCGCCACAGTAGACGTAGGTATTCGCTTCCGATGCAGATGTCAGAAGGATTGCGCGGAGTACTTACCACGTATCACGACAATGCAACGGTTAAGACCGACGATCCGGAGATGCCGATCGTCCACATCCGACGTCAGCACATGCTAACGGCTCTCGACGGAGACACCGTCCTCGTTCGACCACATGCGATTCCTAAGGACCGCAAGGTTCGTGGCGAAGTGGTTGCCGTTGTTGAACGGTCTCTTCACCCGATCAGCGGGTCCATCGAATATGATGGGGCGTTTTACTACCTCATTCCTGACGAGGCAAAGTATCACGTAGACTTCCTCATAAGTGAGAAGAACCTCAACGGTGCCAAACCTGGTGACAAGGCAATGGCCACCTTTGTGCGATGGGAACATGCCAATGCTTCTCCCGAAGCAATGATCAAGGAAGTTCTTGGCACGTCGGGCAAGGCCGCTGTTGAATTTGCAGCCATTCGCAAAGAGTTCCGTCTACCCCAAAGTTTCCCCTCTTCCGTTGAAGCCCAAGCAGCATCCTATCCTCAGCCCCCTTCTAAAGCTCCAAAAGGAAGAACCGACCTACGCAAGGAACTCATCATCACCATCGACCCTGTTGATGCACGAGACTTTGACGATGCGCTGTCGCTTAAGGAACTCGAGAATGGCAACATGGAACTCGGCGTGCATATCGCCGACGTGTCGCACTATGTTACAGAAGGTTCTGCGTTGGATGTAGAAGCGCTCAAACGCGGCAACAGCACCTATCTCGTAGACGGAGTAGTGCCGATGTTACCAGAGCATCTTTCCAATGACATCTGCTCCTTGGTTCCGAATAAACCACGTTTTGCGTATTCCGTGTTTATGGAGTACACGGCAAAGGGCGTGCGAAAGAACTACCGGATTGAAGAGACACTCATCGAAAGCAAACGTCGGTATTCGTATGAAGAGGCACAGCAGGTTATCGAGACCGGCAAGGGCGACAACGTTGAGCTCATTATCGAGCTTCACAAACTTGCCAAGACGCTCTTTTCATTGAGGATGAAGAATGGTGGTATTGACTTTGAAACGCAGGAAGTGAAGTTCATCCTTGATGAGAATCAAATGCCTGTGCGTGCCATCGTCAAAACCCGTACAGATGCAACCTCGCTCGTTGAAGAATGTATGCTGGCTGCCAACCGCACCGTTGCCGAGCACCTGCATGTATTGAAACAAGCGTGGAAGACCAAGGAGCTTCCTCCCTATGTCTACCGTATTCATGATCAGCCCGACAAAGAGAAGATGGAGGCCGCCGTTGGTGTGGTACGTGCACTTGGCTTTGACGTGCCGAGTGGCAAGCTCACACCCGTGCAGATCAACAACATCTTGGCCCAAGCAGCTAACCGTGTTGAGAAGCCCGTTGTGAACACCCTGTTCTTGCGTTCCATGGCCAAGGCCGTGTATGCAGAGCACAACATCGGTCACTTCGGACTCGGCTTTGCTGATTACGCTCACTTCACGTCACCCATCCGCCGATACCCAGATCTCTACGTCCATCGTGCATTAAAAGAGTATGCAAAGGGGCAACCAGATCGCAAGAGATGGAACGACCTGCGAGAGATGGCATCTATTGTTGGTGACCAATGTTCCCTTACCGAACGTGCCGCCGTAGAGGCCGAGCGTGCATCGGTAAAGTGTGCACAAACAATTCTCGCTCGCGAGCACATCGGCTCTGACCATGTGGGGTATGTGACCGGCGTAGCGCAATTCGGTGTCTTTGTGACCTTGCAAGACCTCATGATCGAAGGCCTCCTACATATTCGTGACATCAACGATGATTACTACGTTTGGGATGAGAAGCGCATGCGGTTGTACGGTCGCAAGAACAAACGCGTCTTTCGCTACGGCTCTCTTGTCCGCATTCGTATCGCCAAGGCCAACGTTGAAAAGCGTATGATCGACCTCGTACTCTCCCTTGATCAAACCGGTCTGGAAGAGACCGTTGAAGTGATCGAGGAAGTGAAGAAGACCACCGCCAAGAGAACTCCAAAACGCAGGACAAGAGAGTCGTGATCAGCATAGAGAGTGCTCGTGCTGCCGGCGGATTTACTGTTGCTGTTCGCGACGAAGCAGGAGTTTATGCACTTGCAGACCTCAGCGCCTACATGAACGGCAGACTAGCCCCGTGCGCAGATCCAGCAGTTTTCTCAACTTTGAGGGCAGCGTTAGGCGCTATCGTATGGCCAGGCGGTTTTGACATAGATCCCGACAACGTGTTTGCTGCCATCATACCAAACACGGAAGAACAGGCACGCGTCACGTTTGACCTGATTGAAGACACAACGATGCTCCACCCTTCGGAGCATCACATGCCTATTGTATCTGTCTTCTTTGGCCTCATCATTTCGATGTTTTTTGATGAGCGTCAGCACAACACCCCACACATCCATGTCCGTTATGCCGAACACAATGCATCGGTGAACATCCACACCGGCGATGTGATGGCAGGATCGCTCCCGCGCCCAAAGCTCCGTCTTGTAGAAGCCTGGATCGAACTCCACAGAGATGAACTCCTGGCCAACTGGGAGCTCATGAAGGCTGGGCTAGCGCCGGAGCGTGTTAAGCCTCTCGAATAGGAATTCGCTGTTCGCTATTCGCTGTTCGCTGTTCTCTCAGCTCACCCCCTTCCCCTCTCATCCTTAGAGGGGAGCCACTGCGCTCATGACTTACACAACAATTGCCCCTCTCAGGATGAGAGACCCTATGTTAAACGACCGCATGGTCCGACCGTAGTAGGTTGTAGTTGCAACCAACAAACCAAAACGGAGGA
>CALMZQ010000045.1 GCA_937870915.1 uncultured Ignavibacteria bacterium | reverse complement strand
GTTACGGAGTTACGGAGTTACGGGGTTACAGAGTTACAGAGTTACGGGGTTACTAGCGTCGGGCTGTAGCCTGATGTTACGTTACCAAATATAGCGCCTCGCTTCCAGTTCGGCGAGGGTGTATTCCTTATCCGATGTAACGAATCGGTCGAGGTGGGCCTCGACCGTACATTTGTGGATGAACATTTCCGCCGTCTGTCTCGCTTTCGCGTTGTTCTCTCACGTCTTCCTATCTGCGCAAACAGATAAAGGGGGCAATACATGGTACTTTGGAAACAAGGCTGGACTTCGTTTTGAGAAGGATGGCCCTGTTACGCTCACCGATGGGCAAATGAATACCGTTGAGGGATGTGCAACACTCAGCGACAAAGATGGCTCGTTGCTTTTCTATACGGACGGCATCACGGTATGGGGCAAGGACCACAAGCCCCTTCCCAATGGCACAGGGCTACGAGGGAATGCCAGCAGCACGCAGAGCGGTGTGATCGTGCCGGATCCGGCGGATGCCATGCAGTATTATGTCTTCACCGTTGACGTGATGGGTGGCAAGGCCGGGTTCTGTTACAGCAAGGTTGATCTTCGCAAAAACAGTGGCATTGGTGAAGTCACAACAAAGAATATCCCAATTCGAACCATGGTCACGGAACGCCTCACCGCCGTGAGACATCAAAATGGTCGCGACACCTGGCTCGTTGTTCATGGAATTGGTGACGAGGCATTTTACGCCTACCTTCTCACGTCTTCTGGCGTTGCAACACAGCCCACTGTTTCGATGGTTGGCACAAAACACGATGGTGGCGAAGACGCAACGATCGGAGCTATGAAGTCCAGCGCTGATGGATCGCAGATCGCCGTGGCCATTAAGTCCAAAAAGATCGTGGACCTCTTCGACTTCAACAACGCTACTGGTACCCTCACAAACCCAATCGTGCTTTTTCCTGGTGACGATGGTCTAACGTACGGGATTGAATTCAGCCCGAGTGGCAGATACCTCTATCTCTCTACCGGTTCTTCGAAGAACGTGATGCAATATGACCTTCTTGCCGGATCGGAGCAGGCCATACAGAAGTCCGGCATTAAGATCGGGACAACGGAATCATGGTGTGGAAGCTTGCAGTTAGGCCCCGACAGAAAGATCTATGTAAGCGGGTTCGATCTGGATCATCTTTCGCGCATTGAGCAACCTGATAACGCCGGCACTGACTGCGGCTTTGTTGTAAATGCGATCTCATTAAAATCCGGTCGCTCACAACTCGGACTCCCTACCTTCAACCAGAGCTATTTCATTCAAGAGAAGTTCACTTCTGATGCCGGCACCTTTACAGGTAAGGTTGAACGTGGAAAGACCTTCATTCTCACAAAGATCCTCTTTGAAAGTGGGAAGGCCGATCTTGAACCAACGTCGTTCACAGAACTCGACAATGTTGCCAAGGTACTTCGCACAAAACCTGAGCTTTCCATCATGCTCACGGGCAACACGGACAACGTTGGCAATAAGAGCGACAACCTCGATCTCTCACTTCGACGCGCCAACACCGTACGCGACTACCTCATCAAAACAGGCATCCAAGCTGAACGCCTCACAACAAAGGGGCTCGGTATGGCAAATCCCATCAGCACAAACTCCACAGAGGAAGGCCGCAGACTCAACCGTCGCGTAGAGATGAAGGTATTGTAACTCGCAACCAGTCATTAGTAATCAGTCATTTGTCATCAGCCATTAGTCATTTGTCATTTGTCATCAATCTTCCTGTCACCACCAACCCCACGCACACAACCCCTACCGGCCACTCTACGAAGGGTGTTGCTGCCATAAGTAGAGCCATTGCGATTCCGATGTAACCACGCATACGACCCGATTCAACTCTGAGGCTGTTCATAGCCATTGGAAGAGTAAGACCGATGCATGCTATTGCGAGACCGATCTGTTCAGCAACAAGCAAGATCACTTGCAACACAATGAGTGAAACGAACATCGAGTGATCAATGATCTCGAGAACGAGCGTAGCTGTGAGGAGAGTGAATGCTCCGATCATCACCCAACGAAGGAGTCGAGACCGCAACACATCGAAATAGCGTACGGCTAGGTGACAGGCAAAGAACGTTGCCGGACCTGTCTTAAGGATCACATCACCAGCACGCAGGAGGTCAGCATTACCCTGCCCAAACATCGTACAAAGTAGTCCACCAACGGCTGTTGCCATCAAGGCGAGATACCAAACGTCGAACACACGTTTCAACATGAGCCACACTCACCGTCGGCATGAAGCTGAGCGCTTTCCACCTGGACCGTTACGTGATCGATGTTGAACTTCTCCTTCAACATTGCGCGCACATCTCGCACAACATCATCCGTCGGCCGTGTTGAAACGACATGTACGGTTGCAGTGTTATCGTTGAGAGTGAGCTGCCATACGTGGATATCATGCACGTTCGTTATACCGTCGATCGTAGCGATCGCTGATCGCACCTCGGCAGGATTAACGTTCTCTGGTGCAGACTCCATGAGGATCACACTCGATGTTTTAATGACACGGATAGCCCCCTTCGTAATGAGTAGGGCGATGAGTATGGAGATCACCGGATCTACCCACTCCCACTCGGTGACCGATAGCACGATGGCAGCGATGATAACACCACCACTCGACATCAGATCCGTGATTACATGAAGGTAGGCGCTACGAGTAGTGATGTGCTCTGACCGATGCAAGTACATTGCACTTATGGCATTGGCGATGAAGCCAATGATGGCTATGACAAGCATCGACTCTGCATGTACATGCGTGTCTGCATCAATAAGCCTTCGCACAGCTTCGATGACGATATAGATGCATATCCCGATCAGCAGAAAACCATTCGTGAGAGCAGCGAGGATCTCTATTCTGCGCAATCCGAATGTGTACTTGATATCGTGTTGGTCTCGCGCCTTTGCGGCAAGACGTAGGCCGAAGAAGGCGATGAGCAATGATGCAAGATCCACAAGTACATGTCCGGCATCTGACAAGAGCGCAAGGCTGCCGGAGAAGATCCCACCTACAACTTGAGCAACAAACACCGTGGCCGTTAAGGCCATAGCAATGCGAAGGGGGCGAATGTCGCGGTGTTCGTGAATATGCCCATGACCATGATGATGATCGTGGTCGCTATGTCCACCACCAGTGTTTACGTGTGCCAGCATCAGGGAATGAAGAGATGAAGAATGTTCTTGTAATAGACGATAACAACCATCACTGGCGCGGCGAACAGCATGGAATCGAACCGGTCGAAGACACCACCATGACCCGGGAGGAGTCCACTTGAGTCCTTCACTACGGCATCACGCTTCAAGAGCGACTCTGCGAGGTCGCCCAGCGGCCCTGCGATTCCAACCATAGCACCACACGCCGCAGCAAGTATGCTATCGAGCTGTGGCATCAGCCAAAGTGCCATTCCATAGAATGCAGCTGTGGATCCAACAAGACCGCCAATAGCCCCTTCCCACGATTTCTTTGGACTTACCCTTGGGAAGAGCTTGTGTTTGCCAATGCTCATGCCAACGAAATACGCTACACTATCGGCCGCCCAGATCGAGACAAAAAGTGTGGCAACTAATGATGTTCCAAGGTCGCCCCATGTTCCGGAGAACGAATCTGCGTTTGTTTGACGAAGCAAGAGCAGACTGGAGAGTGACAGTGAAATGTAGCTTACGCCAAACACAGTTAATGCCGTATTGAGAAGTGCATTGGCTCGGGCGCGGAACAATTCGAATGTGAGGGTGACAATAGTACCGATTGCCATGAAGAGTGCAACCGTCATCGCCGCCTGTAGTGCTCCAACTCCACCCGGATCCACGATCACAGCCCGTGCAATCACGATCTGCATTCCAGCGCTCCAGATCAGCCCAAGGATCACGTTCGGCTCCACGTGCTTGGATTCTGCTAGACCATAAAGCTCTTTAAGGGCGAGAAAGCTGAGAACGACTATCGCACCCATGTAAAGCCATCCGCCCAGAAACACTACCCCGATGGCTACGGGAATACCCACCAGGCCCACAAGAATTCGTTTTGTAAGGTTCGTCATGACGCGAAGCTACGTACTTTCGCATCCTATGACGGTGTACAATCTACCTGAAGGGGAGACGTTCAACGTACTCCTCACCGGTGATACGGACTTCGTAGTGGAGTTCGCCGGGATCCTTGACCGACACGATGTGCCGTTCAATATTCTTCCATCGATGGACGAGATCGATGAGCTGGATGTTGAGCTCGACCTCGTTGATCAACAAATCGCTGACGCTGCTCTCGATGCAGCAGAATACGGGCCCTTCGCGGATCGCGTAGTTGGTGACGTGCGTGGTAATGCCGGTAAATACACCCACATTATCGACCTCTCAGTGTCGGCCCATTTTGATCGCAAGATCACTGTGGAGGTTGCGAGCTCTGTGAATCCTCGCGCAACGGTAGTAGCCTCGGCACTCACGAATACCGCTACAGAACTGGGTATGCTAGCCAACGTTGCAAACCGGATAGTGGGAGTGAGTCTACTTCCGAGTATGATGACTACCACGACAACCATTGACATGTCTGCTGGCCTCAACACTGTAGACACGCATGTCCAACATGCCCTGGCACTTCTTCATCGCCTTGGCTACAGCGTAGAAAAGGTAGAAGATCGAGTTGGTCTTGTACAGGTTCGCGTTTTGGCAATGCTCATCAACGAAGCCGCCTTTGCCGTTATGGAAGGACTAGCAACACCCGCCGATATCGATAAGGCCATGCAATTAGGAGTAAACTATCCTAAGGGGCTTCTGGCTTGGGCAGATGAGATCGGTATAGGTGTTGTGACGTTGGTCCTCGACGGACTGCGCAGAGAGTACGAGCAAGAACGGTATCGCCCGTGTGTGCTCTTGAAGCAGATGATGCGCGCCGGATGGACGGGCAAGGCAGCTGGCAAGGGATTCTTTACGTACGTCTGACCGAGATGGCCATTCATCTCTTTCTCGATTTTGACGGGACCATCTCGCAAGCAGATGTTGGCAATGAATTGTTTCAACACTTCGGCGTATTCGAGCCAGTTCATTCACAGTTGATGAACGGTCAGATCACTGTGGCAGAGTACTACCGAACGTCTGTTCAGCTCCTCCGTCCGGAATGCACCCCCGAAGCCATTACGGCTTTCGCACTCAGTCAACAACTCGATGCCGGCTTTGTTCCCCTCGTATCGTGGGCGCGCCGTTCATCCATGATGGTGCACGTTGTTAGCGATGGGTTTGACGTCTATATCCAGCCCCTTATCGAACGTAGTGGGCAACTCGGTGACGTTTCCGTTTCATGCAACACACTGTCTTGGAACGGTACAACATTCTCTGTTGCCTTCCCCGGAGCAACAGAATCGTGTTCGTGTTTCTGTGCATCATGCAAGCGCAACGTAGTGATATCACACATAGCTGACGAGGACATTGCCATCTATGTGGGAGACGGGCGCTCGGATTCCTGTGCCGTTGAGCATGCAGACGTTGTGTTCGCTAAAGGAACGCTAGCGGCAGAATGCACGCGAAAGGGTATTCCACATCATCATTTTCACACGCTGTTTGAGGTGATGATTATCCTTCAACGAAAGTTTGAGGAGGGGGCTCTCCGCCCCCGACGTCAGGCCGTCCTTGCGAGGAAACGTGCCATTGAGGCAGAATAGCGTTAAACGCACTGGGTGGTAGTGTGTCTATGTGCCCGCAATACACGATCATCACAGAGGCATCAGCTATGAAACATCTCATCCTCGCAGTTACCGGACTTTTCATCGTCCTTGCTGCATATCAACTCCAAGCTCAGGACAAACCATCCAAGGCAGAACGTAGGGCCGCTGCTCTAGACCTACGCAACGACATGCGCACATGGTTTGAAGCCGACGTCTACCCATCACTCAAGAAATGGCATCAAGAGTACGATGCCAGTCTTTCAGCTGAAGACCTTGCCACCTTGAACAAGTATCG
>CALMZQ010000044.1 GCA_937870915.1 uncultured Ignavibacteria bacterium | reverse complement strand
TTTACTGTGATACACTTGAATCTCCGATTCCGACATCGGTCTATGAGTCACCTACGACGGTGTCAGACGAATGGTCGGTCTATCCCAATCCAACAAATGGCAACATCACTATTCAGGACCTCGGTTCTTCTGGCGTTACATCAGGACTCCTCCGTTGGCACATCGTTGACATGCGTGGTATCGCGATCTGCACCGGTGACATCCAGTTCGATGGCGCACACGGTGATTTGCCGATACCTATGGACGTAGCGAATGGACAGTACATCATCTCGCTCAACAAGGGAGCAGCCGTGGTGATGTCAAAGATGTTTGTTGTGAGTAGATGAGAATATGACATTACCTCACCCCCCTGCCCCCTCTCTCACGCTTCGCTAGAGAGGGTGTGCCGGTTCGTAGTGGAGAACAAACGCTATCTTCAATACATGCAAGAATTTCGTATGTTGCTGAGTACTACGTAAAGATTGATTCTTGGGAACGACAAATGGAAGAGTTAAAGCTAAACGATAATGGCGTATCGGCGCAACCACGTGTTTGGTATAGCGTGCTTGCTATTTCGACTACAGTAGCAATTACACTTGCTCTGACACTGATCGCCGTATATCGGATGGGGAATTACACTCTCGCATTATTCGTGATAATTCCATTACTCATCGGTGCAGTTCCCAATCTCATCTTCAGTCGATGGAGTCCGGTAACGCCAAAGCGCTCATACATACTCTCTTTTGGCTCATTCGGTGTTTACGGACTGTCGATTCTTCTGTTTGGTGTGGATGGACTTATCTGCCTACTCACCGCCACTCCACTCGCAATACCACTCGTGTTTATTGGAGCTCTATTAGCAAGAACCGCTTTGCATCGTAGTCGAAGGAGCGCTGATACAGTACTTGTTGTTTTGCTTGCGTCATTCCCTATAGTTGCCTGGGTAGAACCACACAGCTCTTTACAGCCAAGAGCAGTGACAACTGAGATCATCATCGATGCACCGAGACAAGACGTTTGGGACAACGTGGTTTCCTTTCCAGAGCTTTCTCCTCCAGACGAGCTCCTCTTCACGCTGGGTATATCATATCCGATTCGTGCAAAGATCAACGGCACTGGTGTAGGCGCAGTTCGCTATTGTGAGTTCAATACTGGACCATTTGTTGAGCCAATAACTACCTGGATTGAGCCCTCACTCCTCCAGTTCGATGTTACTCAACAACCGGTACCCTTGACCGAACTAAGTATCTGGAAAGTCCACGCACCACACCTGGATGGGTACTTTAACTCTGTAAGGGGCGAGTTCAGACTCATTGAATTAAGCAGCAATCGCACGCTCTTGAAGGGAACAACATGGTATTCACAGGACTTTACACCTGCCTGGTACTGGCATTTGTGGAGCGACCATATCATACACAAGATTCATAACCGAGTACTACGGCATATTGACTACACCACCACAAAACGGTTCGAAAGAACTTCGCGCTAGACCGTGACCATATCGACGATTTATTGCTCGCTCGAGAGGTACAGTTGCCGTCCTGTCCCCCGTCAGCAATATACTTTCGCAAACGGGCATCCGTGGAAGGTGGGTAAGTCCTCCTAAATTCTTGTTGACATTAAGATACAAAGTACGTGCTCTCACTTTATGTATGCCTTGCAACTCAGACAATCTTGATATCTCCAGATAAAGCTCTGCAAACGTTGATCTCTCCGAATAGTACTCGTAGACTGCGCTCGTTGGATAGCCATAGGTATTTCGCAATAAGGCTCTTCTAATGTTCCAACTGCTTTGAGCTTCGTTCGTAAATGTGAGCCGAGAATTTAACAATTGACAATTTTCGAGCGAAGGTAGTCCAGAACCAACGAAAAGCATGGATACTTCAGAACAATTGTTGAAGCATGCATCAATTACGCTCGAGAACGAAATAGGTAGTGGACACGATACGATACCATGACGAATCACCAAACGCTTAGGCGAAATCGAGCGGCAAGATTTTAGCAACTCACAAGTGCGCATTGGAGAAGCTCTTAGATCGAGGATAAGTTCGTCAACGACGATACCTCTCGGTAACTCGTTGATGGCAGAAACACTATCAACCTTCAATAGCAACACAGAAAGAGTATCAGAGGAATTCAGATTGACGAATGTCCTCGTATTCACATAAACTTCGTCTGATATAGAACCTTGAATATTTCTCTCAGATTCGGATTGTGATCGTATAACTGACGCTCCATAGATATCTGCCGTCTGATAAACAGGTTTACCTGCTGTGTTTCCAGCACCCTGGTCTCTTACCTTAACAATACTTGGCTCGGGTTCGCACCCAATGCCAACGACCATCACAAAGGAGAGCAAGAAGTTCAATATCCCGGGCATCTCGAATTTCATGTAAATCAAACTCCAAA
>CALMZQ010000043.1 GCA_937870915.1 uncultured Ignavibacteria bacterium | reverse complement strand
AAAAGGCATAAAGCCCCCTAGGTGTTTATTGGTAGAACATAAAGCCTCACCCGGCCGAGTGAGGCTTCACATCACGTTAGACAACGGTTGTGCCGTTGCATGTGTGTGATCACAGGATGCAACATCACACTACCAAAACAGATTGGGGATACTAGGCTATACTAGGTTTTGTGGGATGAATATTACAACGACACAAGTGTAGTGTGGAGATCCTGCTCGCTCGCAAGTCCCAGCTTCTTCCTGAGGTTCAGTCGATGGAACTCCACTGTCCGCTTCGATATGCACATTACGGAGGCGATATTCGATGTGGTGAGGTTCATCCTCAAGAGAGCAGCTATCTTTAACTCCATTTGCGTTAGCTCCGGAAATGTGGTCCTGAGCTTGTCTATAAAGGGGGCATGCAGAGCTTCAAATTGGACCTCGAGTGTTCTTTTGTCATCGATTGACACTGTGTTGCGTTCCAGTTTCTGTTCAAGTCGATCTGAAATCTCGAGCCCCTCGCCCCTTGTATACTCCTTTAACTTCTTGACCTTTCGTTTGAGATCCTCAAGAAGATTGTTCTTTCGAACGAGTTCGTGGACGGCGGCTTCCACTTCCTTGGTTAGGGCTTGTGTCCGTTCAGAATCACGCTTACGCGCCCCTTCTAATTCAACGAGCTTCCTCTCCCATCCGAATCGATCTGCTTGACTAGTAATCTCGGTATTGGCTATTTCTGCCTGAAGAGCAAGATATTGCTCGATGTGCTCAGAGTATTCTGGCCATCTATTGGCTTCTTTGTAGAGTGCCGAGAGTAGCTGGTGGGTGTGAGATACGAAAAACTTACTGCCATACTGTTTGTTCGCTAGTAAGCCCTCGAGTAGATAGGACTCTGCACGCTCGATATCTCGATGAGGATTATTGCTATAGAAGTAGTGTTCTCCAAGGCTGACAAGCGCCTCTGCATATGTAGAATGAAGTCCAAGTGTCTCTGCATCATGACATGCTCGCTCAAGCACCCCGCGTGCTTCTTCAAACTCAAAGAGACCTGAAAGGGTACGCCCTAGGTATTGCAAACATTTTGCAAGCTCGAGCTTTAGATCCTGCGCCTCAAAAATGTCATAGGCCCTCTTGAAATAGAGATTTGCATTTGGGTAGTCATTTAGGGCCAAATAGACGGTTGCTATGTTGCCATATTCGCGAGCTTCTGAATCGAGAGATCCGATTGATGCAAATATCTCCGCCGACCTGTTCATGTATTCAAGTGCGCGATCAGTGTCATGCAGTCTGTTATACAGATTGCCGATGTTCGCATATTGTAAAGCTTGACCGTGCTGGTTGCCAATCTGAAGGTTCACCTCGAGCGCTTCACCTAAGTACTGTAGCGCTCGTGGATAGTCTGAGATGTCCTTATAAACTAGGCCTATGTTGCCGAGGTGGATTGCTTGCGCATGTTTGTTGCCAAGCCGCCGGGCAATATCGAGTGCGATCGAGTGGTGCTCTAGTGCTCCTGAAAAATCAGACTGTTGATACAGGATGTTGCCAATGTTACCTGTTATGTCCGCTACTTCTGTTACTTCACCTAACATTTCAAAGGCGCGTTGTCCATCTCGGTAGTACTGAAGTGCTTGTTCGTATTGCGTTGTTTGGTAGTACGCATGACCCATGTTTACAGATGTTGTCGCCGCAGCCTTGGTCATTCCCAACTCACGGGCTCTAGCAAGTGCTTCGCCCCAAAGCTTCAGTGAGCCAACATGATCGCATTGTATGGCGTGAACAACGCCAAGATTGTTTAGCACCAGTACGTATTCAGGTGAATCAATGTAGGGAGACATCAATTGTACGGCAGATTGTGCAGGACCCATGGCTTCTAGGCCCAGCCCACGTTGCCAGTATGACATCGACAGGAGTCTAAGCGCCTTGGACTCGCGTAAAGCTGATTCCTCAGTAGGTTTATCAGAGTTGTTCCGAACGTAGGCGAGAGCATTCAGAGCCTCTACCTCCGCGTCGGCAAATCTGCATTCTCTCAGTGCAGTCTCGGCAGATTCCAGGACATCTTCTACGTTGAGATGTGACATGTTCAGACTACGGCGGTGATATTATATGGGCATTCGAAGTCAATGTACCTGATTTAAGCCTACCTGACAGCATATTCGTCACCTAAGAGACGGCACGTAGTTGGCGGGTCACTGTGAGTGGGGGGGGCTGCGCACCAGCTAACATCGTAACCTCCCGAAGGAATGAACCCAATACCTCTCTCCTTGATTTGAAGATATCGGAATGTTCGTAGTTTCTACAACCTGCCTTTATCTATAGAGGTTTATGCGTTCCCTAGCGATCATGTTTGTGTTGAGTGTTACGGTCTCAGCCATGGTGGCACAGCCAGAGTTGCGTATGGAGAAGACCGGACTTCCGCCGGCGATAGGCAATATCGTCAGTGCAGGGGGCAAGGTGTTCCATCAGTCATACGTGGGACTGCATGTGCTTGAGAATGCAACACGCACATGGCGATACCTTGGTGAAGAATCGAAACAGCTCAATAACCATTCGTGGACGGTACACCCAAACGGTATTGTTGTGGTGCAAACCAATACAGGAACTGTAGAGTTCAACACAACAACAGAGACTGTAGATGTATACGAAGGAATCCACTTTCAAGCACGGCATTCGGATTCGATAGTAGCTCAACTTGATGTTGTCCACGCTAAGGGCTCAACCAAGGTGCGAATGGTGTGGATGCGATGGCCGTCGATGGACACTGCTCGCGTAGACGAACTGCCGTTCGCGTTGATTCCTGCATTCCAGTTTGTCATCCCATGCGCGGATGGCTCAATCCTTGCAGCAACGTCAACTGCGGTGTGTCGCTTCCACTATGATCGTCAGCCAAGTACTGTGGAGTTGACGGATGAGATTACGACTGACCGACACTACATCTACTCCGATCGTGAGCGTACTCACGTAGTATTAACCGGGAGATCGCATCTGGTGTATTCAACAGATCAGTTTGAAACCCGATCGTACCTTTCTGTTGTAAGGGTTGACTCAGTCCGACAAGTGCGTCTTACGTCAGATCCGGATGTTGTTTTTCTCTCGCGCGCTGGGATGGTGGAGCGTGTGAATCGTACTGCCTTTCGTCGAGACACTATCTATCGCAATCTTCCCCCAACGTTTCGAAATTTCGAGGTGGTCAACGATACTGTTGTCCTCGGCATTCTGGATTCTCTACTCCTAATCCACAATGATGAGCAGTTCGTTGCGAATGTAGGCTTGCCAAGTAGGTCCTTTCGTCAATTGCTCTCTGTACCGGACGGAATGATCGCGTCGGGAGATCGTGAGATCCTCACTAGCACTTTTGCGGGAGAGTGGCGGACCCTTCCGCCAAATGCATGGGGATTATTGATCGATGGCCAGTCGGCCATACTTCCAATGGGCGGAAATTCTATAGGCGATTTTTGGTTCACTGCTGGCGGAGCTGCTGTCCATGTGTTCCCGTATCCCGTTGTTGATAAAATTGAGTTTGGATTCCCGGGTTATATCTATCGAGGCGTCCACACTAGTGGCGGTGTCTCCTTTTTCACTATGCTGTATGCCCTCGAGTTAGAATGTGGAAGCAATCAGGTTGTCTGGGCATCAGGAAGCTCGCCCGTGCGCACGCTGCTTTGTGCTGACGACCTTCGGACATTGATGGTGTTCAATGGCAGGGATCATGTTGCCCTTACTCGCGACGGTGTTGCATGGCGTACAGTGAACGGTGACCTGGATCAATGGGAGAAGGTGGCCATTCCCACGATCTCATCCACGATCGTCATGCGTACCCATACGGTAGGCAACCACGGCCTCGCCCGCGTACCAAATTTCATGATGTGGACTCATGATGCCGGACGAACGTGGAAGCATACTAGCGGCGAAGTATACCACTCCGCTCTTACCTCAGAGGGAGTCATCTATACTGTACGAGAAACCGACCATCCCGACTCCTCGCTCATCATCGAATATCGCGCCGATAGTGTGGTTAGAACCATCGCTGTCTATGACTCATCTGTGTTCTCCACAACAGATAATGAACTACGCGCCGTGGCATTTAATGATCTTGACCAACGGCTCTACATCGCAACTCGGAACTGGACGGCATCGATGTCGGCCACCGTATCTAGCGTTCGCGACGCACATCCACCGCTCCATACTGCCGACTCAATTCCATTCGGAATTTATGATCTCTTTGGTAGATACGTCGGACTGCACGACCACTTGATCACTACATCCGGACTCTACCTTCGGGTTGATGCTGATGGGGTTCAACGTGTTCTGATCACGAGATAGCGCTCAACTCTAATTACTCAGCTGGGCCTTCAGCAACGACCACGTGGATTCAACCGTGTCTGTTGGTCTTTTTGCATCACTCCATCGT
>CALMZQ010000042.1 GCA_937870915.1 uncultured Ignavibacteria bacterium | reverse complement strand
CCTTGAACCTTTGGGCCTTCCTTATCAAATTTCTCTTCAATCTGCGCTGCAACCATCGGACGAAGCAGGCATGTGTCCCCCATCAGCAGTGTATCGGTTACTACTTGCTCCATAGTCCCGGTTCGGCAGAACCTTACCGTTACACGCTCTCCCGGGAGCATTGTGAAAGGGGCTTGGGGAGACGTGATGATCGTGGTTCCGGAGAACCGTAGGTCAGAGATAACCTGCGCATATTGACCGTAGTTCTCAATCTCAACTGAGTCGCAACGCTCTCGATCGATAGGTATCACATATGCACGTTGCAGGGGTTGCGCAGCATTGCGCCGCCCAACGGGCGAAACCGTAAAGCCGGGAAGGACGATGTCGAAACGCGACGTCTGCTCAACAGCATCTTCTGCCTCAACAACTAGCGACCCGTCGAGATACGGATCTCGAAGTGCAGCTGCGAACGCAACTACGGCTTGCGGCGGATTGAATGCTGCAACGGTGAATGTGGCATTGACCTCGGTTCCCGGGACAACGCCCACACTGGTAATTCTCGAGTCAGCCAAGAGCGAGTCGGTGAACGTACCCTCAAATCCATCGCACGTATTCTGTCCTTCGAGCGCCGGTGGGTTCACATCGAGCGGACGGAAGGACATACCACCGATATAACCGTATGAGTTCGCCTCACCATATCCGTAAACGTAGATTCCAAACGTTGTGTCTGATGTTGCCTCGTGCGCTCCATCGGTCATCGGAATCTGGGCCCATGAAAATGCTGTATTTCCGATTTGTTGGAATCTTCCGGACGGTACCGGTATGCCATCAATTGTCAGCGAAGCAATTCCCGAGGTAGGAATAACAACGTTCATCCACTGTTCTTTGTAAATCGAGTCATCAACAACAAGCTTGTTGTTAATGCCAATCGCGTAGGTGTACGACTGGATGTTGATGAACCGATACGAATTCATGAACTGTTCTGCGGGTGGAACGAGCATCATAAAGGGGTCTCCGCTTCGTCTGTTATCCACCCCTGCGTTGTTACCACTTGATGTTTTCTTGAATTGTGCCACAAGTGCCGGACGAGTTGTTCGCACCTCCTTGGCTGATCTGAGACTGTCTTCGAAAACCATGCCTGCATCAAGGATTGTCAGTTCTTGTCCGTCCACACTTACGGCTGTAGAATCAAAGGCCGCTACAACGCGAAAGAGATCGTACCCTGCTAAAACCTCGTCCGATGATCGAGCATGGGGCGTAAGGAATGCGCTCTTGCCCCAAGTCCGAATTGGATTCATCTGTTCCACGAGACAATCGCGAGAGAAAAGCGTGTTGGAAAACGACAACGGGAGTACGGTTCGCTGATGTCCGGCGAACACCGCAACAGGTTGCGATGCACGCACGAGCGTTCCGGTGAGATCTGCCGTGCCCCCTACTCGCATATCCGCTTGTACAAGGTAGGATTCGCCCTGTTGAAGCATGATCTGTTGACGAATCTTGTTGGGGTTCTTTATGGTAGGAACGGATGGCGTAATGTCTACAACTGTACTGTCTGCCGTAGCAACAACGGCAAACTGGGAAGGAGTAGAGTTGGCTTCAAGAGTCCCCTGTTGAACATTGGAAAAGCGGATATCCGACGTGTAGGATAACACCACGTAATCTTCTGCGATCGCATCGGTTGGTAAGATCAGAAACGCGTCACTCGTTGTTACAGCCTGATTGAGGGCGTATACGGTAACATCATCGTTTGCAACAACATGGAAACTCTTTGGAGAAACCGTTTCGTTATCGGATCCAAAGAAGTCAAAGCCATCTCCGTTCTCGGACACTCCGCGTAGCTCAGTATCGCGATAATAGACGCTTGTTGAGTAGAGTTGCTTTACGTCATCGATACGGAACGCCAAGTTTTCCTGCGTGCCATCACTTGTTGTCCACGTGATCGTACCCGTCGTTGGCCGTTCGGCTGCGATGTAGATATAGAGTTGGTGCTCTTTCTGTACGAGCACGTCGGTCGCGATCGCGTCCTCTGAGTTGTGGAAGTTCGGTAGAAATGTGAACCAGAAATCCCGCCCCTTACTATCCGGCCATTGCTGCGCTAACAGGCTCTGAACGCAGAACAACGTTGCGATCATTACCATCACATATGTTCGGACGTGATTCACAGTGGTACGGTCTTGAGGTTTGTGCCTGCTACGTCATGTAACGATACTCGTAAAGCAGATGCATTGATGGACACGGATGCAAAGCCCCCTCCTGTGTGGAGTGCCTTTGTATGATCACCACTCTTTGTTGGTCTGCTACCACCACCACCACCGGAAACAAGACATGCGAAATGATCATCCGGATGTTTGATAACCTGTAGATCATGGTCGTGCCCGCAGCAATACAGCAGTACATGACACTTGTCTAAGATGGGTTTCACGTTCTTCACAAGAAAGTCTGTGTCTCCGTAGTGACCATAACTCCGCAGAGGGTGATGTCCGGTTACAATATGTCTCTCTGCCGTGGACTCCGTCAGCGTTTGTTCGAGCCAGGACAGCTGTTCCTTCCACCCATCCTTTTTTTGCAGGAGTGGCGTGGTATCAAGAGCTGTAAGAGACACTTTCGTTACAGCATCAACGGAGAATTCTTTAGACCAGGTTCTGCCCGGCATGTTCCAGAGCGGATTTCGTCTGCTATAGGCAACCTGAGCATCCGGATCTCCGCGATAATCATGGTTGCCAAGAATGGACCACCACGGAAGATCGAGGCCTTCGTAGATTTTCTCGTATTTGGTATACCATTGCTGGTCCATTACCGAAGAAACCCCACTCGGATAGATGTTGTCACCCGTACTCAGAACGAACTGCGGCTTGAGCCCCGGAGGGGAGTTGGCCTTCATATGTATCATCCCGTTGGCCACTTTTTTTTGCAGGCTACCACCAGTGCCCCAATCTCCAATAACAAGGAAACTGAGGTCTACGTCCGGGACTAGAGCCGAAAGCCCTTTAAAGGGGCGAAGTACTAGTCCGGCAGCAAGAGTGGTGATAAAGTGTCGGCGGATCATCGTTCGCCAAAGTACGATATTCGCGACGTGCAAAAACTCACCTATGAACAACTCACCCAGGTTCGGTTAACGCCTAAGGAGGCCTCAACCGCCGTCCGGCATCCAATCGTTGCCGTTCTGCTGGATATACGCAGTCTCTACAACGTTGGGTCGATCTTCCGAACTGCCGATGCCTTTGGCATTGAACGCCTCATCCTGTGTGGATTTACGCCCGCTCCGCCCCGCCCGGAGATTGCCAAGACGGCGTTGGGTGCAGACGCTGTAGTTCCGTTCTCCGTCAACAGCAGTGCACACAACGCTATTTCCGACCTCAAAGCCAACGGATACCGCGTGTATGCTGCCGAGATCGCCCATGGCTCCATCCAACCCGAGGCCTTACAGCGTCAGCACTTTCCTCTGGCGTTCGTGTTTGGGAACGAACTATCCGGCGTCCCGGATTCAATCCTCGCTGTTTGTGATGGGGCTATTGAGATCCCTATGTACGGAACCAAACACTCTCTTAATGTTGCAGTTGCTGTTG
>CALMZQ010000041.1 GCA_937870915.1 uncultured Ignavibacteria bacterium | reverse complement strand
CATCCTACGTCCCATCCTACGTCCCATCCTACGTCCCATCCTACGTCCCATCCTACGTCCCATCCTACGTCCCATCCTACGTCCCATCCTACGTCCCATCTTCAGTCCCATCCTACGTCCCATCTTCAGTCCCATCTTACGTCCCATCTTCAGTCCCATCTTCAGTCCCATCCTACGCCCTAACCCGGTCCCTCAAGATCTCCGCTATATCCTTGACCTTTACTGAGTCAACCTTTTCAGCGGCTTTAACGCCATCTGTGATCATCGTAGTACAGAACGGACAGTTCACGGCTATTGTTTGTGCGCCTGTATTGAGCAGTTCGTTCGTTCGCACCTCGTTTACGCGATCTCCCACGTGTTCTTCCATGAACATGCGTCCACCGCCAGCGCCGCAACACAAACCGCGATCCTTGGATCTTGCAGGTTCGAGTATGGTAAGGCCCGGCACATCCGTCAGGGTTGCCCTGGGAGCCTCATATTCGTCGTTGTAGCGACCCAAATAGCACGAGTCATGATACGTAACAGCTTCGGCTGAAGCCTTCGTACGATCGATCACAAGACGTCCAGCAGTAATGAGCTCCTGAATGAACTGCGTATGGTGTTGGATCTCGGCCTTGAAGCCATACTGAGGATACTCGTTCTTGAGCGTATTAAAGCAGTGTGGGCAGGTGGCCACGATCTTTTGGACATCGTAGCGCTGGAAGGTCTCAACATTCGTCTTCGTGAGCATGTCGGCCAAATACTCATTGCCCGTTCTCCGAGCCACATCACCGGTACAGTTTTCTTCCGTACCGAGGATGCGGAAGTCAACACCGGCAATCTGCATGAGTTCGGCGAAGGCCTTAGTGGTCTTCTTTGCGCGTTCATCGTAGGATCCGGCGCAGCCCACCCAGAACAGTACCTCCATTGACGGATCTTCAGCTGCCGTCTTGATGCCCATGCCTTCTGCCCAGTTGGCACGATCCGCCTGACCGAACCCACCCCATGGCACGGAATTGGTTTCCATGTTGCCGTAGATGTCCGGTAACAGCGCAGATTCATCGTTAAACTGTGATTCCATCATCACCATTGACCGGCGCATTCCAACGATTGCCGGCACGTGTTCGATGTTTACCGGACATTCCTGCATACAAGCGCCGCACGTTGTACAAGCCCACAGGGCGTCCGGGTTCACGTAGTCGCCGATCAGCTTCTTATCCCACGTCACCTGTTCTTCGGGTGTTAGTTCGCCCCCTGCCTCTTTCTTGAGAATAAGGGGCGCCTTGTCCATTGTTCGATCGTGAATGGCAACGATGATACCGCGTGGATCGAGAACCTTGCCTGTTTGATTGGCCGGACAGACACTTGTGCAACGTCCGCAGTGGGTACAGGTATAACCATCGAGTAAGGACTTCCACGATAGGTCCTCAATATCCACCACTCCAAATTTCTCAACACCTTCAGCCTCAAAATCGATCTTCTCCATGCTGTTCGTTGGAGTGAGCGGTCCAAGGAAGACATTTGGGATGGACGTAAGAACGTGTAGGTGCTTGGAGAACGGAAGGTAGTTCATGAAGGCTAGGATAAGCACTGCATGCATCCACCATGCAATCTCGAAGACGATACCACTGGCGTCTCCAAGTACCGAATACAGCACATTGCCGAACGGACGTCCGATGGGACGAACAGCCCACGAGAAATCTTCACCGAAGACATGAAGTCGGAGAGAGTTCTGGACGAAAAGTGCTGTTACGATGGAGAAGATCGTTAGCAGGATCATGCCTGCTTCAACTTTTTCGTGCTCAACTTGAAGTCGGCGAACCTTGGTCACATACCTACGCCAGAGCGACATCATCGTACCAACAATGATGAGCAGACAGAAAATGTCTGTGAGAATCGTGATTCCTGAGTAGACCGGGCCTAGGAAGTTGAAAGACCAACCTTCATGGAAGCCTTCAAGGATCATTTCCAGTGCCGAGAACAGAAGGATCAGGAATCCCCAAAAGATCATGGCGTGGATCGGTCCGGCCACCCTATCTCTCAGAATCTTGCTTTGTCCGAAGCCAACAACGAGAGTTGTGCGAATACGCTTACCGATGTTGCCAAATCTATCGTCGGCCTTTCCTACACGCAACCAGGCCACTAAACGCATGGCGCTACGAATGAAGAAGCCCCCTGCCAGAAGCAGGACGATGACGAAAATGATGTTCTTGAGGTCCATGTTGTATTCCCTTGCTTACGGCGAAGATACCAAACGCTAACTTTGCAGTCTCGTTCACAATGGAGACTCCATGAGTCAGCTGGTAAGTGTCGACGTAGCTATCTCCGCCATTCAGTCCGGACACCGCATTTATCTTCACAGTGTTGCCGCTGCGCCTCAGACGCTCATCAAGGAAATGGTGCGTCAGGCGGGAAGGCTTCAAGACGTAGAAATCATCCACCTCCACACTGAAGGTCCGGCCCCCTACGCCGAACCACAGTACCAGGATAACTTCCGCGTAAACTGCCTGTTCATAGGTGGGAATATGCGGAAGGCTGTACAAGAAGGCCGTGCTGATTACACACCGGTCTTTCTCTCTGAGATTCCGCACCTTTTTCGGAGTAACATCCTTGACATTGATGTTGCCTTGATAAACGTATCGCCCCCTGATAAACATGGGTTCTGTTCTCTGGGCGTTACGGTTGAGGCTGCGCACGAAGCGCTACTTTCGGCTGAGATCGTCATTGCGCAGATCAATCCCAATATGCCGCGGACACATGGTGATGCCTTAGTCCATATGAATCGGCTTACCTATATGGTGGACGTTGACGATCCGATCTTTGAAGTTCAGCCACCGGTGCTCGGTGAGATCGAACAGGCCATTGGGCGTCATGTGGCCTCCTTGGTTGATGATGGGGCAACCTTGCAAATGGGCATCGGCGCAATTCCGGATGCTGTGCTTCATGAACTACATGGTCATAAAAACCTCGGTGTGCACACAGAGATGTTCAGTGACGGACTGCTGCCACTTCTTGAAAAAGGCGTGGTCAACGGAAGGCTTAAGACTGTTCATCCAAACAAGATTGTAGCAACGTTCGTGATGGGAACGAAGAACGTATATGACTTTATTGATGACAATCCGATGGTTGCCATGCTTGATGTGGCCTATGTGAACAATCCAACCGTGATTCAGCGAAACCCAAAGATGACAGCGATCAACAGCGCAATTGAAGTAGATCTGAGCGGACAGGTTTGTGCAGACTCTATAGGGACAGCCCCCTATTCGGGTGTTGGAGGTCAGGTTGACTTTATGCGGGGCTCAGCTCTCTCTCGAGGTGGCAAACCGATTATTGCTCTGCCGTCAAGGACAGCAAAGGGGGTTAGCCGCATTGCAACCATCCTAAAGCCTGGTGCCGGGGTAGTAACAACGCGGGCGCACGTCCACTATGTGGTAACAGAACATGGCATCGCCTATCTTCACGGGAAGACCCTCCGCGAACGTGCTGAGATGCTGATCCATATCGCTCATCCAGATGAACGGGAACGCCTGGCACGTGAGGCCCGCGACGTATGGAAGGTCTCGGTACGGATTTAAACATGAGAATGAAACCACCAATCATCGTTGTCCTTGCTACGGCCGTTTCATGTATTGCGGTAGCTCCGGATGTTTTGGCGCAACCCGTGCTGCCGGCTCCCTTTAAGGTAGACGTTCTCTCCTTCCGTAGTGCGGTGAGTCCCGCCATGTCCCGCGTGGATGTATACGTGTCTATGCCCTTTGAGGCCTTGCAATTCTCTGAATTCAACGGCACCATGGTAGCAGAATACACCGTAACAACCACCGTTCGAGACACAACAGGCAGAAAGCTCTTTGATTCCACGTATAAACGAAGCGTCGTAGAAGATGACTACGCCGTTGCGCGTGGAAAAACGGGTAAGGCCGACAATGCCGTTCGCCGATATGAACTCAGGCCTGGAACCTATCGCATCGAGATCATCGCCCGAGACGTATTTGGCAGACGCGATCATTCTGTTACTCGAAAGGTTGTTGTACCAGCCCTTGGATCAGGATCGGCCGATATGAGTTCTGTGATGCTTGCCAGTGATATCGAACAGCGAGGCGAGCGTTTCTCGATAGTGCCCTATGTTGGCGACGTTGTATGGTCTAACGAAGTATCGTTGTTTGCCTTTGTTGAGATCTACCTTAAGGAAAATTCCGGACGGTATATTCTTACATGGAATATTGAGGCAACGGACGGTAGGACACTCGCGTTAGGCCAGGGAGAACCTTTTCTTGCAGAGCGAAGTATCATTCAGTCCTTTGTGCCCTTGCTCACACCTCAGCGAATGATTCCGGGTACCTATTCTTTGCGACTTCGGCTCCACCCCGTTAGCGGTTCCGATGTTGCAGATACAAGTGTGGTACTTGCAGAACGCTCCAGACCATATGTGGTCCCACGTTCTATGACGGGCGCTGTTCTCAGTGATGTAACCAAGGCCATCAAACAATTGATCTATGTTGCCGATCAAAGCGACATCGACGTTATCCAGGGTGGAACAACCGAGATAGATCGTTTGTCGCGCTTTGAAGAATACTGGAAGAAGATCGACCCTACTCCCTCAACTGTGCGAAATGAAGCTCTGGAGGAATATTACTCTCGCATAGAACAGGCGAACCGCAGATTCAAGTCCTATACAGAAGGCTGGCTTACGGATATGGGGCGAGTGTATATCATCTATGGTGAGCCCCTAAATACGGAACGCTTTACAGCGCAGAATGGTGTCTCCATCGTTACTCGATGGTTGTACCCAAACAACCTGTCGTTCACATTTGAGGACAACACAGGATTTGGCGACTATCGATTGCGTACACCGGTGCCGGCCAATGCCAAATACACCTATCGCCGTTAAACTTCCACTCGTCTAGCTGATGTGTACAAAAAGAAACGGCCGTCCCGCATAAAGCGAGACGGCCGTTGTTGTACGTTTTTCGAGAAGCTTAACGAACCACTACCACGGTGAGCACTGCGCGATCGGAGCCGTTTGTGGCAACGATCGAGTATGTACCAGAGGTAAGCGTCGAAGAAGCGATTGCGACAGTTTCCGAGCCGTTGACCGTTCCATCGAAGAGCGTAGAGACTGTGCGTCCAGCAGCATCAACAACGGTTACTGTTACACTACCGGTCGAAGTAAGGCGTACAGCCGAATTGTCGGCGATCGGGTTAGCACCAACCAAGGTAAGTCCGATAGCACCAGTTTCGCTTACTACGTCTGTCTCAACACTTGTTACAGTGCTTGAACCACGAAGCTGAACAGTTGGAGCATCTGCTGCATTCGATACAAATGCGAGTGCAGCACCGAAGATGGTCTTCTTCGATGTAGGTGCGAAGGTTACCTTCACAACATGTGTTCCACCAGCTGCTACCTTGATTGGCACGCCATTAACAATACCGCCGCCAGTGATGTCGAATGAAATGGCGTCAGCACCGGTTAGTGTATAGTCTGTGATCGAGAGTTCAGCATTGCCCGTATTCGTCAGAGTGAAGGACAATTCCTTTGTCTGGTCTACTTCTACCGCACCATAGTTCAGTGTGCCTTGGCTAACTGCGATCTTAGGAACAGCTGCATCGGTTCCGAGCAGCCAGTCAACGACCTTCTCCGTTAGCGTGTTGCGTGTTGTAGTAGAAGCGATGATCTCAGAACCAACGGAGCCATATACAAGACGTCCACCATACGTTGGTTCAACACGAACCATAGCAATGTTGTTTTGGTTGTTGTCGTAGTAGAGAACCGGCTTTGCCTTTGATGAGGATGTGAGCTTGATCACATCTGTACCAAGAGCATAATACGGGAAGTCTTGGGTAGCAGCATTTGCAGTGAATGTAAGACCGCCGCCGATTGGATCACCCGTAATGCCCTTTACAGGGAATTGGATGAGTGAGGTTGGGTTACCATTGGCATCAAAGTTTGCACGGAACTCAAACTTCGAGAGTTCAATGCCAGCAACCGTGCGATACCAAACACGGGTAGCATCAAAGGCTGCATTCGTCAAATAACGTTCAAAGGCGGCATACATACCGGCCTGCGATTGGATCCAAACACCCTTCTTTGCCTTGAGAAGATCTTCTACGCTTGTCAGCGCTGAACCACGCAAATTGAGCCAGTAGGCATCAAACGCAAAAATCGCCGCATCGAACTCAGTCGATGGATAGTTCGTAAGTATCTCTGTAGAATATGGCATATAGACCACATCCTTGAGATACTTTGCGGAAGACTGAGCGGCGATCTGCGTTAATGGAGCACCTTCGTTACCGAGTCCGTAATAATTCACAACCTTGGCACCGTTGACAAGGTAGAACACGTTCGGAACCATACCACCAAGACCATCAGATGCTGCCAACGACGAACCGATGGAGACAAAGACGGAGCGATCTGGGCCCGTAACTGTGAGTTCTGTTGAGGCTGAACCATTTGCGGGAATTGTAATCGTTGAAGGCTTGATTTCCGCAGCCATTCCGATTTGTGCAAGAGCCTCGGCGTTTGTTACAGTAAGATCTACCGTAACAGGTGTTGAACCGCTATTCGTAAGGGATATCGCCTTGGTTGCCGTGGCACCGCGATCAACACGCTCATAGATTCCGGAAATGTTCGCCGTAGCTTTTGAGCCTTCAAAATAGTCAAAGGCCTTTGGTGTGTCATTCGTCACTGAAGCACCGGCCTGAATGATCTCTAGAGTTGCATCATCTTGGATGAAGGCGATACCATACAGGTTCGCCTTGTTCCATGTAAGATCACTGCCAACACCTGGTGTGAACGTATACTTCTTCGTTTCACCGGCTGCTTGGTTGATTGCCGTACCTGCAGCATCCGGGTACATGAACATCATGATATCGCCAAATGTTCTCTCCCCGTTGCTATTTGGCAGCGTGGATGGCAGATTGGAGATAGTTACCGAGCGCTGAATTGTTGAGAAGAAGAGATGGGCGCCAGAAAGTGCACGGTCTGTAGTGACCGTAACCTCAATGTTACCACCAACCTGCTTTACTTCAACCTTGGCCATTGACGTAGGTGGTATCTGCGAAACAAGATTGTTGATCGCCGCGATCCCTGCCGTTGGATTGATATTCATTGTCCCACCAACACGCATATACGGAATACCGGAGATCCCGTAGAGGTCGTGGCGAACCTGCGGATGGGTGCCATTCATGACGTTCCAAGGATCACCCGGAGATGGGTAGTTCATGTGGTAACGTACGGAGATGATATCATTCTCAAGCTTTACAACTGCTTCGACATATGGAGCAGCTTGGGCACATGGAGGACATGTAGCGCTTGTGAATTGTTCAAGCAGTTTCATGCGCTTATATGCGCCTGTGAATTGCGCATTAAGTGCACTCGCAGACACAAGCACCATCAAGGCTGCAAGTGTGAGCGTACGGAAGAGTGAACCAGAACTCATGCATGGTCCTTTAGGGGAACGAAAAAAGGAAAGTAGTACTGTTAAATTGCAATGGACATCATCGGTTCGAAGCCCTAAATATAGGAGACAACCGAACACGCTGACTCATGCGCCTGCAGATGTTCCGACACTAGGTGTCAGTTTTTGTTACAGAATCGGTCTTTACCCGCGTTTTTTGGGTTTTTGGCCACCCTTCGACTGTCCATTTTTTCCACTGACACGACCCTGCTGTTGTCCTGGAAGCCCCTTACCTTGTGCGGCAGCCATTTCCTGAGCATCACGCATCTTCTTTTGAAGCCAAGACTCCTTTTTCGGCATCTTTTTCAGATCGGCAAGGGTCAGCTTATTCTTTGCAAACTTCGTCTGGTAGACCTGCTGGACAATGGCCACAACGTTAAAGACGAAATAATAGAGGTTGAGACCAGATGGAAGCGTGGAGAACATCAACGTGAGCATCACCGGCATCATATAGACCATGGCCTTCTGACGGGGATCCGTTACTGCCTGTTTCTGCTGAATGAACAACGTAGCTCCCATCAACAAGGCGAGGCCCGAGAACTTGTCGATGTTAAACAAGGGGATCTTGAACGGCAGTGAGAGGATCACATCAGGTACTGAGAGATCCGTTAGCCAGAATGGCAGGAAGCTCGCCTGACGTAGTTCAATGTTCAGGTTTAGAACTGCATAGAGGGCATACAAGAAGGGCATTTGAAGGAGAAGGGGCAGGCAGCCCCCAGCCGGATTGATGCCATACTCACTGTAGAGTTTCATCATCTCCTGTTGCTGAGTCTGGTTGTCGTCCTTGTACTTTTCCCGTATCTCATTCATCAGCGGGGCTACCAGCTGCATCTTCCTTGCTGACTTCATCTGGGTGATCCCCAGTGGGTACAGCAGGAGCTTCATGAGCAATGCAAAAAGGATAATTGCAATACCGTAGTTCGGGATGCCAGAGTTGATGAATTTCAGTGTAGGAAGCATGAAATATTCACCAATCGGCTTCACGATCCACTTCCAGCCGAAGTTCATGATTCCTGTAAGGCCATAGGAAGCTAACGTGTCGTATTGCATCGGGCCCACAAACAACGTCATGTTGTGTTTCTGCAAGCCCCCTCTATAAGGGAGTTTGAATGTGAGTGTGTATTGCTCTTCATAACCTTCATCAGGGAGACCATAACGAACCCCCTTATAAAAGGCAGAGCCCTCGAATCCTTTCGGCGGAATCATGGCAACGGCAACATACTTTGACCGTGTATGCAGGTAGTGGATCGTGCCGTTAGCATTCTTTTCTACCGGTGCATTGAATTCCGTTACGTCTAGTTCATCAACGTCACCGTTAGTAGAAACGATCGCAACGGCATTGTTTGATTCGTCTACGCTACTTCCCTCTTGGTAGCGAATGCCATGCGACCACTCCAGATTAACATAGCGGTTGGTCTGCGGAATAACGCCGTCCATACCATCGAGAGCTAGTTCCGTACCTACGTCGTAATGATCGCCGTTGAAGGTATAGGTGCGGGTGATAGTGCCGCCCGGCGAAACATTGGCTGTGGCCCGAATTGTCAGGGTCTGGCCCGGCGCTACATAGAGACTGTCCAAATCCGTCTCGAAATCGAAGGGAATGGACTTGGCTTCTACCTTCTTGCCATTCATGGCGCGGAATGAGAACCCAAATTCATAGGCCTCAGGCTGGACGATGTCCACATGTGCCGACGTATCTCTGTCCTTGTACCAAGGGTGATACTTTTTCAACTGCCATGACCGAACCGTAGCGCCATCAGAACTGAGGCGAATACGGTAGAGATCCGAGGCCACGGTGATTGTACGAGATGGTGCTGTCTGAAATGCTACTGAAGGGGCATCCGGCTCCACAGCTGCTCGTTTGACCTCTTGTTGCTCTGTTTTTTGAGCTGTCTTCTGCGGCGTTACATCGCGCTGGGTAGTTGAGCTTTGGAAGAAAATCCAGAGTCCAACAACCACAGAAATGAGAATTACGCCAATGAGTGATTGTCTGTCCATGATACCTTAGATCGTATGCACGTGATCGTGATGAGAGTGACCAGGAGCCGGGGGGACAGGGTCGTGTCCACCACGGTGAAAAGGATGACATTTTGCGATTCGCTTTACACCAAGCCAGGAGCCCCTAAGTGCGCCATGCGTCATAACAGCTTCAAGCGTGTATTGCGAACAAGTTGGGTGGAATCGGCACGATGACGGCAACATCGGTGAAATGGCCATTCGGTAGAATCGAATGATGGCCACGATGACTACGGCGATCGGGTTTAGGCGTTTCTGCTGCATACGGAGATCGCTTGGTCTAAGGCTGCCGCTACGTGCGGGCGCACGTCTGCTAAGCGCAGGAGCATTGGTGCTTGTGGAGCCGACCGCCACACAAGAATAACTGTATGAATGCCGGCACGCGATAAAGCTTGAGAACGGATCGGAATCGATTGCCGGATTGCCTCTCGGAGGAGTCGTTTTACCCTATTACGTACAACGGCACGTTTGGCCGTACGCTTACCTATCGTGACGCCACAGTTGAGCGTCTCGACCGATGATCTGTCGGCGGAAAAGGCAGCCGTCAACGAAAGCGGCCCGGACGTTGTTCGACGACCGGACCGCATTACGTCATTGAATGCGCCTTGACCCTTTAATGGTCGAACGACCATGGGAGGGGGCTATTTTTAGCGTGCGAAGCTTACAGCGATACGGGCGCGGCCCTTAGCACGACGGCGTGCAAGGACTTTACGGCCGTTCTTAGTTGCCATACGTGCACGGAATCCGTGAACGTTGACGCGGCGACGACGACTTGGTTGATACGTACGCTTCATGATTACACCCGGGTTTTCGGATTGACTCGATTTGACATGACTTCAAAGATACGAAGTATCAGTTGATGTTCGTTACTCCGGGTG
This sequence comes from uncultured Ignavibacteria bacterium, assembly GCA_937870915.1. Lineage (GTDB taxonomy): Bacteria > Bacteroidota > Ignavibacteria > Kapaibacteriales > Kapaibacteriaceae > UBA10438. The sequence continues at coordinate 35,294 of CALMZQ010000041.1, read as the reverse complement.
GAAACGGCTGATGTTGCCCGTCTACCTGTACCTCACCATACTGATTCTCGTACTTACCGATGTTATCGGCTAGGGCATGTAATAGAAGCTTTGCATGCTGCGGCGTCATTACGATACGTGCATGTACCCGAGCTTTTGGTACGCCAGGTAGGATCCGTGTGAAGTCCACCACAAATTCGGCGGGTGAATGGGAAATGATCGCAAGATTAGAGTAGATGCCTTCGGCTTCTTTTTCGCCGAGTTCTATGGTCATCTGCTGCTGATTTTGCGGGTCGTTAGGGTTATTTGGGTTGTTTGCCATTATAGTTTGGCTCCTTTCTCTTGTGCTTCTTTCATCTTATCCATCATCTTGTTACGGCCATACAGCCCCTCCATGATGAGATAGTAATCCTTGTTCGTGCGGTATTTGTCCTCAAGTGCCTCGAGTTCCATGATCAGCATCTTCACCTTGGAGGTCTCTTTGCGAACTTCGTAGACATTTGCCAGCTGCTCTAGGACGACAATGTCGTCACGGTATTTGAACGACGACTTCCGTAGTCGTTCAAAGTATTCAGCCGACGTCTTTAGATCCGTCAAATAGGTAGTATCCGGGCGGTAATTCTTGCTCTTGTCCATCTTCTCCAACTCGGCACGCTGCTTTGTACTGGCGATGTTCTTGTAATTCGCAGCGAGGTTATAAAGTGCTGTTTCGTTGGTTGGTTCGATGGTCACCACACCTTTATACTCAGCCACTGACTCTTCGTACCTACCTGCGCCTGAGAGCATAGCTGCGTATTGGAGTCGGTACAAGACAGTGTTTGGTTCTTTGGCGATCTGCGCTTTGAGTTCGGACATCGCCTCATCTGTCTTGCCAAGATTCTGCAGTAGTTGCGTGCGTAACGGCACGAGCTCCTGATCCGTTGGTTTTGCCTGCATTACGAGGTTTGTCCACGTAAGTGCTTCGGTAAATGTGCCTCGCTGGTAGGCAATAAAGGCAAGTGATTTCAAGGGGCTTATCGTTGCGCTGCGAGTGCGCCATTTCTCCATCTCAGAGACAGAGGCAGGAGCATTATAGGTCCAGCCCTCGATCGCTGCGTCCACGCTTCCTTCAGAAATGGCAAACACGATAAGGTCTCGACCGCCTACGTCGAACCGATCTTTATAGATCAATCCGTTAGTGATACTATCCATCTTGGTTAGTGCGGGTGTACCCAAGGCCTTAATCACATCGCCGCGTGTTGAAACAAGGGTAAGATTCTTTGAACGCAAGATTTCAAATCCCGGACGTTCCATCTCCCACCACCGTTGATAGATCTCTATGGCCTTTGTTGTATCACCCTTTATCTCTAGGATCTGGCCAAGGAGAACGAGGGGATCAGAATATTCGGGCTTGATCTCAAGTGCTCGTTCAAGATTTGTTTTGGCCTCACTCAGCTTCTGAGGATCGTTTGAGGAAACATAGGCATTAAAATTCGTGATGCCGCCGTTGTACTGCGTAACCCAGAGATTATACAGATTCACAGACATCATCGTCTGTTGTTCTGGTTTCACACCCGGACATTGGCGCGCCTTGTTATAGGCCTCTACCATACCGTCCGTATCTTTCAATGCTTCGTTGATCTCACCGAGCATCACCAGGGCGTCGCAATCTTGGGGATTGGCAACGAGGGCCTTGTTGATCGACGTTTTGGCCTTCACATAGTCTTGCGCTTGCATCGCCTTACGTGCTGTTGCAACGTCAGATGATGCACATTGGAAGCCCTGCGTAAGAATGGCGAACGCTGCAGCTGTAATGTAGATGACGAGGGTACGTTTCATCATTTCTGTCCAGTTCATGAATGCTGAACTGCGAAGATACGGCGAGCCCCCTCTCCAATAGACCTATTTCCTGCCACGTGCCTTACGAAGACGTTCTTCTACGGAACTGCGAGATTCAAGTTGGAAAGGCAGAAGCAAAGCTTGGGCTCGTTGCGTAGCTGAGTTGACGCTTTGTTGCAGCGTGCCTGCCAGGGATACTTGACTGCTTGTAGGACGGCCGAGGTATCTGTTCACTTCGCCAAAGAGTGACGATAGGCGTTCCCTGAGTTGCTCTTCGCCTGTGACTCGTCCTACCTTGGTATTCACAAGCTCCTTGTTGAGTTCATCGAGAGCGTCGTACCCAACCTTGAGCCGCGTCTTCTCTGCTTGGTCTGTTATTGTTGTATCGAGGAGGCGACGTGATAACTCGTCCTTCCCTGACCGTACGGAAGCCACGGTAATCGCGAGCTCTTCATTGAGATCGTACAATTGCAAAACGAGCTTCTGTTGGGCTTCCCTATCAGACGCCGTATGTCCATACGTTGTATCGGTTATCACCGAGATCGTTGTGGTGGCAATCGTCCCGGCCTTGTTCAATTCTACAGTGTAGGTTCCTTCCGGTAGAAGTGGGCCAATCAACGAGCCAAAGGCTCCACCAACTTCAGAACTTGCTGTTAGAGGAGCCGGAAGGCGCATCGCAAGATCAACGCTATTGAGCCCCTTTCGAGAAGATCCTGGTGTGGATCGAATCACTTTACCGGTACTGTCCTTAATGGTGATGGTGAATGGACCGCGAACGTGACGATCTTTGAGCACATACCACACACGCGCAGATTCATTCTTCGATTCACCCACAAAATCGGCGTCGCCACCAAACCATCTTCCGGCTCCGCCGCCTTGCGTTCGGATTGCCGGTACCGTTGGAAGAAGGGTGATCTCTTCGCGAATAGCAGCAGGGTCAATAGCTCGGAGAACGTCGAGCTCATCAATCACATAGATGCCTCGGCCGTGTGTAGCGATAGCGAGTGCATGATCTCGCATCTGGAATGTTATGTCGCGCACTGCTGCAATAGGCAAATTGTTTCTAAACGCTGCCCATGAAGCTCCTGCGTCAAGTGAGATCCAGAGGCCCCATTCCGTGCCGAGATAGAGGATATTCGGACGAATCGGGTCTTGTCTGATGATATGTGCATACCCCTTGACATCCCCTGTTGATATCATCGCCCAAGTTCCACCTTGGTCAGTTGTGCGCGCAACGTACGGTTTCATATTGCCGCTCATATGACCATCAAACGTCACAAAACACGTTGCTTCATTATGGGTCGAGGGCTCTACTGATGAGACCCAGGTACCCTTTGGAAGGAGAGTAGCTGGTGGTTCTACCCGAAGCCACGTATCTCCTCCATCGGTAGTGCGCTGCAGGTTACCGTCGTCGGTCCCAACCCACAAGACTGACCCATTACGTGGCGACTCTGCGATGGTAAAGATTGTGCAGTGATTTTCTGCCGACGAATTGTCGAGCGTGAGCCCCCCACTCACTGCTTGGGTGAGTTTCGCGCTATCATTTGTTGTCAGGTCTGGAGAGATGCGAGTCCACGAATCACCCTGATCTGTGCTTCGATGTAGGTACTGCGACCCAGCATAGATCACACCAGCTTTTTGACCACGAACAATCGGTGTATTCCAATTGAATCGCAACTTCGAGGTGGCGTTTTCGGGTGTCGGCGCGATGTTCTTTGTCTCCTTTGAACGGAGGTTTGTGCGATTAAGATTTCCACCTTGGGATTCCCAATAAACGATGTTCACATCTGATCGCTCGGGGGCAACATTAAAACCGTCTCCGCCCCCTACAAACTTCCAATCACCGTTGCCAATGCCCCCATCAGCGTCCGAGGGACCACGCCATGATCCATTGTCTTGTAGTCCGCCATAAACATTGAATGGAGTGGCATCATCAGTTGTGACGTGATAGAATTGTGAAACCGGAAGGTTTTGAAAGAATCGAACGGACTTTCCCTGTTCGAATGATTCATATACGCCGCCATCAGTGCCAAGGATAATGTGACGTGTATTCGCTGGGTCTATCCATACTGCATGATGGTCGCTATGCGCTGCACTGGCGATCGTCGTAAAGGTTTGTCCGCCATCATCACTGCGGAACATTTGTATACCGCACTTGTAAACAACGTTCTTGTCTTTTGGGTCACAAACAAGTCGAGAGAAATAGAAGGGGCGTATGTCAACCACTGACCCAACGTATCTACGCTCCCACGATACACCGCCGTCTGTGCTGCGATACATTGCAGACTCAGATGACTCTACACTCGCATATATAAGCTTGGGATCTTGGGGTGACATTGCAAGGGCGATACGTCCCATCTCTCCGGAAGGGAGCCCCTTTTTCATCCGAGTCCATGTAGCACCCGCATCCGTGCTGCGAAAGATCCCAGATCCGCTGCCCCCGGAAATAAATGAGTGTGGTGTTCGGCGGAACGACCACATGGAGGCGATCATATTCTTCGGATTCTTCGGGTCAATAACGAGGTCAGTGCACCCCGTGCGAGCATCGCCCGAGAGGATCTTCACCCATGTTGCACCAAAGTCTGATGATGTATAGAGTCCGCGATGTTCACTGTCACTGAAGAGCGGACCAGGTGCTGCAACATAAATTCTCTTCGGGTCCGTTGGATGGATCACAATCTGCGAGATACGTTCCGTTGAATCTAATCCGCACTTTGTCCACGTCTTACCTTCATCTGTAGTTCGATAAACACCTTCGCCAATAGAAACGCTATTGCGTGTCCAAGATTCGCCCGTACCTACCCATACGGTGTCGGGTCTCTTTTGGTCGATGGTAATGGCACCTATTGACTGTGGATGCTCGTCAAAGACTGACGTGAAGGTTACTCCGGCATTCGTTGTACGCCAGACACCACCCCCTGCCGCTCCAACATAGAAGCGGCGGGGAGCTGTATCTACAACGGCGATGTCACTGATGCGACCGCTCATCACGGCCGGACCAATTGCCCGTGCTCTCAGAGGGCCGAGCATACCACCGGTGAACGTAATCTGTCCTTGGGCGAAGCCACCACACAAAAGAAGAGCTACGATCAGGGTTGGTCGCATCATAGGTATATCTGGTTAATGATTCAATTCTTCGTAGCTGGTGTCTCACCAGGGAAGGCAAATCGAGAATCTGGGATATCGGTGTTTACTTTAGGATTGCTATACGACATGGACATAACGGTCTGTCCTTCAGAACGTATTTCCATGAGCATCGGCATTTGAACGCCTGCTACATCTTGGTAATTGGACAACATCATGTCAACATCTGCTTCTTGTCCCATCATGCTGATGCGCATGCTTAGCTTCACGTCGAGCCATGTTGTTGCATCAATGTAGAGGAACTTCACATCGTTGTCTTTATCAGTGATCTTGATCTTGTATGCCGTAGCACCGTCGATATCTTCTGGCCCCACAAGCTCAACTGTGTATCCCTTTGTTTTCCAATCAACGAGCAAACCGTCCATATCTGCCTGCTCTGCCATACGTTTGGCCTCACTCGCGGGTTGCTTCTCCGGCTTGTTGCCTGCCATTGGGTTGATGCTCCAGGCGGTAGTTCCGTCATACGCCGAAATCATCGACATACCTTGGAAACTCATATCCATCCTGAACTTTAGCGGCCGCTTTTGAATCTGCGTGAAATTCAAATCCATTCCCTGCGCCATGGACATCGTACCATCCATAACCAAGGTTTTCAGTGATTTGATCTTCGCAAGACCGCCACGTGCCTCGATGTTCTTGGCAATGATCTCGTCGAGTGTGATGGCAGAAGATGTCAGGGCGCCCAAACACAGAACCGTGAGGGCAAGGAGAAATCGACGCATGTTGTAATGCTCCGTTACAATGAAAGTGATAACCCGACAAGATTTGTCGCGCCTGTTACGCAAATTAGGTTCCAGAGTTTCACCGCAAACAACCAAAGAGTCCGCAATAATGTTCCTCCGTGTATTCCTCATTTCCATGGTCTGGCTTGGATGCCGGAATGCAGCGTCTGCACAAACAGATCCGGTTTTGCAACTCCCTCAGTTGGATTCCACTCTCTCCGGTGATTGGTCTGGTGACGTTTCCAGCGGTACAGGGCTCCGGAACAGGGTGATCATTCATATCACTGCCTACATCAACGGACCATGTGACGCAACCTGGGACAACCCAAACTCCGGGTATTTTGGAAATCAGTTCTCCTCGGTGTCGTGCACGGATGGCAAACTCCTCTTTACGAGTGTGAATGACGACCTCGTTTTTGAAGGGCAGGCGAACGCTCAGCCCCCTATCATTACAGGGGTGTGGAGGCAGCGAAAAACGAACTCGCCGGTTGTTTTGAAGAAGATCATCATACGCGAGCGGACACAAGAACCCGGTGAATCCCCAGCCTATATCACATCGGAGATCCGTTTCCCAAATCGCCCAGCTGGTGTTATGCTTGGCGGTGAGCTCACCTTTCCTGATACTCTTGGACGATATCCCTTGGTGATCTTAGCGGGCGATAGAGGTCAAACCGACCGCGATGCACGGGGCTCATCTGGACATGCCCCATATCTTGTGTTGTCCTCGCTCCTTGCCCAAAAGAATATTGCAACACTGCGGATTGACGACAGAGGAGCTGGACAGTCCACCGGCACTGGAGATGCTACATCAATTGATGACGAGGCCTCTGATATGTGTGCCGCCATCGAAAGGATCAGATCCCATCCTCATGTAGATACATCGAGGATCGTGATCGTTGGTCATGGCGAAGGGGGCTTGGCAGCAGCCGTTGTTGCAAACCGGTTTCCGAGCCTCGTTACTCGTGTCGTATTTATGAGCACGCCTGCGATGGACGGGCGGAATACGTTGTTAACCCAGATCGCCGCTAGAGAACGACTCCGGGAAACGGATGACGAGCTGATCTCTGTTGCTACCGGGATGGTCAATCTATGGTGTACTGCTGTTCTTATTGGGGGTGTAGATAGTGTTGTTGTTCCCAGGATCCTTGCAATCGCAGATTCCGTGATCGATGAACGGCCAGATCTCCTCGTGCGATATCCAATGGCTGCCCAGTTCAAACGCGCGGGTAGACGGGATTATGTTACGTCATCTATTCTGCCATGGCTCAGGACATACCTTTGGTACCAGCCAACCGAATATTTCGGGGCCATGCGCCAACCCCTTCTAGCTCTGTATGCCGATCGAGATTCCGAAATCCCTGGCAAAGAACATGCTGACGCCCTACGGAGGCTACCGGACCAACGCTCTCGTACGATAGTAGAGGTAGTTACGGATGTGAACCATATGTTTCAAACCTGCGACGAATGCACAGATGAAGAGATGGCGCAACTCGGGGAAACCATTAACCCAGAGGTTGTTAAACGAATCGTACGGTGGATCCTGCAGGGAAGCTAGTTCCTCTAGTTACTAGTTACTCTAGTTACTAGTTACTCTAGTTACTAGTTACTCTAATAACTATTCGCTGTTCACTATTCGCTGTTCGCTGTTCGCTGTTCGCTATTCGCTATTCGCTATTCGCTATTCGCTATTCGCTGTTCTACAAGCGCGTGTATACGTCAGCCCCTTGGCACTATGGCGAATAATCACATATTCGCTGTCAGAGCGATTCTTCATGACATTTGTAAGAGTAGTGGCACCGGCCAAGGTATCGAGCTGCGATGATTTGACCACGATTGGATCTAGATCTGGCGAGAACACAAGGAATGTACTATCATTCTCTGCATAGAACTCAGCTACTGCACTCTTGGTAAGTGCGTCTATTTCAACAGGAGAAACCGAGACACCTAGGTCGCGGGCTGCTCCGTAAGATAGATCGATCACACGTTTCCGAATGAACGGTCCACGGTCAGTAACTTCTACGAGAATGGCTTTCCCGGTTCTTGGATTCTCAACACGGAGCAGGGTGCCAAACGGAAGAGTCCGGTGAGCGGCCGTATATGCGTGCATGTCGAATCTCGTCCCACTGGCCGTTCGCCTTCCGTGGAACTGTCCGCCATACCATGATGCCAATCCGTCTGCCGCTTCGTCCATATCAAAGGCAAGTGGTTCAGCTGGTACGATCTCCGCTACGGGGGCCGGCGCGGCCATGAGATTCTCTGTTCCACCGGGCGCATTATGAGCCTGCAGTAAGAAGCTGATGGACATCACCGCGATGAACACCGCTACGAATACTGCTACCCTAATTGCCTTCTTTGTGGAGAGTTGGATTACCATGAGAAAAGCAAGTTAGGAGTTTTCCACAGGAACCCGATGAATGAAGGATGAATTTTTATTAATCTACACGGAGCACTCTCTCAGAACGGCTACTTCAATTCTACGATTTTGACGACGGATCGCCTCGAGCTGATCCTTTGTCATCTTCTTGGACTGAGCCGGAGCGGGCTCCTTTACTCGTGGCATAGCAGAGCCGTATCCAACTGCTCCACGGACCTTATTCGGTGGTACGCCCTGCTCTAAGAGCCACTGACGGACCTTTCGTGCTCGTAGGTCGGAGAGATCTTTGTTGCGTTGGGCCGGACCGTCTGCTGAGGCATGACCTTCTACCATCACCTGCAGTTCATCGCACGACTCCTGCATATACGTAAGGAGCTCATTGAGATTCTTAGCAGTCTCCGGCTGGTCAAAATCAAACTCATCCGTGTTCACTTTGAAACGAATGTCCTTGGCAAAAGACGTCCGCTTCTTTGCCGGTGCTACAGTAGGAGCCGGTGTAGCCGCTGGTTCAGGTGTTGGTTCAGGTGCTGGAACTGGTGCAGGTACTGGTGCTGGAACAGGCGTGGGCTCTGGCACTGGCACTGGAACAGGCGCTGGCATTGGAACTGGAACTGGAATTGGCGCTGGAACTGGCGCTGGAACAGGAACTTGACAGCAGCAGTTGCCCGGGGTTCCGCACCCGCACACGGCACATTTTAGCTTTTGCCTCCTTGGCTTCGACTCGGGATTATTAAACCGATACGTCAGACCAATCGACACATTCGTAAGTGCGTCATGAGCACCGGCCTCTGTAATGTCGTCCAAATACTCTGAGAACACAAACCGATATTCACCCCGAAGAAGCAGTCCAACACTTCGCGAAAATGGTATTCGTAGTCCCCCGCCAAGAGGAATGGATGCCACCGTTTTGGTGTAGATACCCGCCTCATTGTTTGGAAGTGCTGAATGTTCTCCGCTATTGGAAGGGGCAAAATTGACGAGGCCGATTCCTGCCGTGAGGAATGGAACGGCTGGGATATTGTCCACGAGTACATAACTGACAAGAAGGTCACCCGAGGTAACTCGACTCTCATTTTCAGATTCGATCGTAGTTAACGAACCTGGATACTTATCGCCAATAACCGCACCCTGACCAAAATATTGCGGGAAACGGGCCATCTTGGCTTCCGTGATCTTCCACCGGTATTCACCAATTCCTATTCGAGCTTCTACCCACAACCTGTCCATTGCTGCAAACTGCAAGGACACTGCACCTGACGGGCCAAAGTAATCGTCGGACAGTTCGCCGTGGTACTTATAAATACCACCGCTGAGCGTCCCCACAACATCTCCCTGCTGTGATTGAGCACGGACGGGGCTCGATAGGATCACAATTACGCCGACACTGAGCACAAGATGTTTCATGAATTGAGTCATTATTGCTTCTCCCGGCGTTGTTTCTCTTTACACTCTTTACATTCCGTTGCCTCAAAAGGCAGGAGCCCCTTACTGATCCTCGTTGTTCCATCTGGCATTATCTGCTTTCGATACCACCGACCGTCAACTTCCCGCAATAGACTACCATCGTCAAGGGGGCGAGCCAATTCCCAGAGAATCGGTTCAGGTCCTTTCGGTGGATCGTCGTCAACACAAATTCCGTATCCCGGCGGTCCGAAACATTCACGGTGCTGTCCGGACGGACACGGCACATCCATTGGCTCCGGAACCGGTCCGGAAACGGGCGCTGTTACCGGCCCTGGTGCAGGTGCTGTAACAGGTGCCGCCACAGGTGCTGAAACAGGCGAAGGTACAACCGCTGCTACAGTCTGTTTTCCACAACAGCAGCAGCAACATTGTGCACAACAGTAACATGACATCTCAGAACAATCAGCTAAACAGCTTTGCTTACAACACGATACACTGTTGCAGCAATCCACATTGTTATCCCCACATTCATCACAGTCTTCGCTAATGCACTCAGCGCAACAATCACAGGGTTGAGATTCAGGATCGTTAAAGCGATACGTTAAGCCAACGGAGAAAGTGCTTAGAGCATCATTACTTCCGTTGTATGAGATATCGTCCAGATACTTTGAAAAGACAAACCGGTGTTCACCTCGAAGCAGTACGCCGATACGTTGGGAAATTGGGATCTGGACTCCCCCTCCAATAATGATACTCGGTACTGTATGAGGATAAACTCCTGCTGCTGAGTTCGGCAGTTGGGTATGTGATTGGCTGGTAGAAGGGGCAATGTTAACCAGTCCAACACCGGCAGAGAGAAAGGGGCTAGCCGGTATCTGATCTACGAGGACGTAGCTCACAATGAGGTCGCCTATCGTGACTCTACTTTCGTTTTCAGGTTCGATCGTAGCCAAGGACGCAGGATAGAGGTCACCAATGTGAGCCCCTTGTCCAAAGTAATCAGGATACCGAGCAAGTTTCGCATCGGTAATCTTCCAACGATATTCCCCAAGTCCAAACCGCGCCTCAATCCAAAGCCGATCCATTGCGGCATATCGCAGTGATAGAAGAGCTCCCGGTCCGAAGGAGTCGTCGGAAAGCTCACCATGGTACTTGTTCACTGCCCCAGATAACGACCCAACCACATCACCCTGTTGAGACTGGGCAATGAGTTCTCCCTGCATTAGCAGGACCGATGTACAGAGTACCAATAGGAGTCGCACACCCAACCGTAGGTCAATTCAACAAGGTGACCGAAGTGTGGAAACGTAATCAATTTCCATTCCACATCTGCGATCTATCATAAACAATAATATTAACACTTCGCTTTATATATCTGATTTTACGGCACTTACATCGTTCATTGTTGAATCTCGGTACGACTATGATATCCACACAGATTTGTGGATATCTGAACGGGTATGGTGGGCAATATATTTCGGAGTAGATTGTCTTTATTATGATGAGTACACCATTGATTATCCAAGGCGGGATGGGAGTTGGCGTATCCGACTGGCGACTGGCCCGAGCTGTTTCTCTTGAAGGTGAACTGGGTGTGGTATCCGGGACAGCCTTGAATTCCGTTATGGTCCGCAGGCTACAGAACGGTGATCCTGGTGGACATGTGCAAAGAGCACTTTCCCATTTTGTAGACTCCACGGTAGCCTCAGAGATTCTGGCCACCTATTACGTTGAAGGTGGAATACCAACTGGTGCCAGGTTCAAGAGGAGCCCGGTGCCTTCTGTATCGCCCACGCGTACACTCCAGCGACTCAACATTGCCGCGGGTTTTGTTGAGGTCTGGCTAGCTAAGGAAGGTCACAACGGTATCGTAGGCATCAACTTTCTGGAAAAGCTTCAAACGTCCAACCTCGCAGCCACGTATGGGGCTATGCTTGCTGGCGTAGACTATATGCTAATGGGCGCCGGGGTCCCGAGAGAGATCCCAGGCGTCCTTGATCGATTCGTAGAGCACGAGGATGCCTCTATCCGGATTGCCGTGAGTGGGACTCCCGGCACGACCGAAGTATTCACGACGGTATCCCCCCGCGAGGCTTTGAATACGATTCCAAAATCGTCTTTGAAACGTCCGGCATTCCTGGCAATCATCTCCTCTAGTACCCTTGCATCCCATCTTGTGAAGAAATCCACGGGTTCTGTAGAGGGATTTGTGATCGAGGGAGTTCTGGCCGGCGGGCACAATGCGCCTCCGCGGGGACCGATGAAACTCACTGACCGTGGTGAACCCATTTATAGCCACAAGGACGAGGCAGACCTCGCTGAGATCCGTGCACTTGGTTTACCGTTCTGGCTTGCTGGTTCCTACGGATCTCCTGAGAAACTCGTTCAGGCCATTGAACTCGGTGCCAGTGGCATTCAGGTCGGAACAGCCTTTGCTTTTTGTGAAGAGTCGGGCGTAGCTCCAAAGCTTCGTGAAGCCGTCATTGACCGGATCCTACACGGGGACATCGTTGAAGGCGAAGCCGTTTTCACAGACCCACATGCATCACCAACTGGTTTCCCCTTCAAGGTAGTTCAACTTCCCGGAACACAATCCGAAAGATCCGTTTACGAAGAGCGACCCCGAAAATGCGACCTTGGCTATCTCCGTCAGGTTGCCGTGCGCGATGACGGTGCGATAGTCTACCTCTGTGCCAGTGAACCTGTTGAGGATTATGTGCGCAAAGGTGGAAAGATTGAAGACACAGTAGACCGCAAATGTCTGTGCAATGCTCTCCTATCAAATGTAGGGTTGGCACAGACGCAAGAAGACGGATACGTGGAGCAACCCCTGCTAACAGCAGGTGATGATCTCGTTCATGTTGGTCAGTTTCTTAGGCCTGGTCAGACGTCGTATCGGGCACGGGATGTGCTTGCACACCTGAAGGGGCAATAGCAGAGAGAATTCGCTCGTTCACAAACTCCACGTTTCCGATTCCATCAACGGATGTGAGGAGCCCCTTATCTGAATAGAATTTCAGAAGTGGCGCTGTTTCGTGATTATAGATATCGAGGCGGTGGCGGATGATGTCCTCCGAGTCATCTGCCCGTCCACGCTGAAGCAGGCGGCTGATGATGGTTGAATCATCAACATTTAGATTCACAACAGAATCGATATGCAGTCCCTTGGCCGCGAGCATGGTATCGAGAGCATCGGCTTGGGCCCGAGTTCGTGGGAAACCATCAAGGATACATCCCTTGGCGAAGGTTGCCCCCTCCATGGCCTCTTCAACGATTCGTGCCACGATCTCGTCGGGCACAAGCTTACCGGCATCCACAAATTCTTTTGCCAGAACACCTACCGGCGTTTGGTTTTTGATCGCGGCTCGAAAAGCGTCACCTGTACTCAGATGAGCCACACCGAGCTTCTCGGCGAGAATGACAGCTTGAGTACCCTTCCCCACACCGGGGGCTCCGAACAGAATGATGATCATCGTTTTCCTGCAGCTAGAATGCTCGAAGATACGACCTGTAGCTCAGAAGAACTCAGCATCAAACGCCGATGCATACGGAGCTGCATATTTTCGGAGCACTTGGATGGCCGCCGAAAAGTCCTTAGGGGGCTCAGCAGTAACCGTAATGCGTTCACCGGAAACGGGATGGTCAAAGCTTACTCTGCCGGCATGTAGGGTAAGCCGTTCAATGACCGGACGTTCCTCTGCACCCTTGGCCAGGTTGTATCTACGCTTAATGGTTGAAAGCAAAAACTGCCTGTTTTTGCCGTAGTCCGGGTCCACCAAAAGTGGATGTCCAACAGCCGAACAATGCACACGAATCTGATGTTGGCGTCCGGTAATAAGGTCACATTCAACCAATGTGGCCAAGCGGAACCGTTCTACCACACGCATGATCGTATGTGCTTCCTTGCCCTTGGCTGATGGTTTCATCAGACCCTTTCGCCTAGTATCCGATGCTATCGGGATATCGATCTTGATCTCATCACGGTCCACGATCCCGGAGACGATCGCCAGGTAGGTCTTGGTAACGATGTGTTTTTCGAACTGCTCGTTGAGTGCCTTGTGGGCTTCGGGTGTAAGTGCCATGATCATCACGCCCGAGGTGTCCTTATCGAGACGGTGGACGGTAAAGGCACTACCAAACTGATCACGAACGAGGGACTTCACACTTGGGAGATTCACATCGTATCGATCCGGTATGGCAAGGAGACCGGCCGGTTTGTTTACAACAACAAGGTGTTCATCGGAGAAAAGCACAGGCAATGGTGAGCGTTTCATCGGCCCCCTATCCTCTCAGCAGCGGTTACAGTATTGCGAAGGAGCATTGCCCGCGTCATTGGTCCAACACCACCCGGAACCGGTGTTATGGCCGAAGCCTTGGCGGACACTTCATCGAACAACACGTCGCCCGTGAGTTTTGTTGTCCCGTCAGGAAGGGTTATTCGATTGATCCCCACATCGATCACCACGGCTCCGTCTTTCACATGATCAGCCGTGATCACACCATGAACCCCAACAGCGGAAATCAGGATGTCTGCTCTGCGGGTATGTTCGGCGATGTTGGGTGTTCCCGTGTGACAGATCGTTACGGTTGCATTTCCTTGTGGTCGTTTCTGTGCAAGGAGAATGGCAAGGGGCTTCCCAACTATATTACTTCTGCCAACCACTACAGCATGTTTCCCAGAAGTCTCGATGTTATACCGCTTAAGCATCTCCAGAACTCCATAAGGAGTACACGGGATAAAGCCATCAAGACCGATCAAAAGACGTCCGGCATTCTCAGGATGGAATCCATCAACGTCTTTTGCCGGATCGATCGTGCGAATCACACGGTGCTCGTTGATGTGCTTCGGTATCGGCAATTGCACTAAGATTCCGTGCACTGTTGGGTCGTTATTCCACTCGCGAACCTGCTCAACTACCTCTTCTTCCGTTGCCGTTGCCGCCATCCGAACGATGGTGGAGCGTATGCCAACCTTTTCACAGTCCTTTGATTTGTTTCGTACATACACCGTGCTCGCAGGATCTTCCCCTACAAGAAGAAGATTGAGTCCGGGTACGATCCCGGTGGAAGTTGTTAGGCGAGCCACATCGGCTGACACCTCAGTTCGTATCTCCGCCGCAAGTGCGTTTCCGTCGATGATCAGTGCCATAGAAGGCAAATTACGGAGTTACGCAGTTACTCAGGTACGGAGTTACGCAGTTAGTCAGGTACGGAGTTACGCAGTTACTCAGGTACGGAGCTACATAGGTAACTTGGTAATCGCGTAACCCCGTAACTCCAAAAGCTGACCATAGTGAAGTTTCCTTCGATCCGCATTGCCATCCTCATTGGTCTGGCCCTACGCATACTAGCGGCTGTCTTTTCACCCGGATATGCCATGCACGACGATCATTTTGTGATCGAAGATGGCCCGTTTCGATGGTTTTTGGAAGATCACGGGGGATGGTTCGATCGCGATGTTCCCCCCGGACACAGCGTGGTTTATCCGGGAATCATCTATGGCATCCTTGTAGCCTGTATCAACGTTGGGATCACTGACCCACAGACACAGATGTTAGTAATGCGAATTTTGCACGCGCTACTGGCAACATTGACTATTCCCCTTGCCGCGGCAATAGCGCGCAGAATTGGCTCTGAGGATTCGGCAAGGGCTGCAGCGTTTCTCGTGGCAGTATTCTGGATCCTTCCCTTTCTAAGTGTCCGAAACCTGATTGAAGTAGTGAGCATTACACCACTCATGGCAGGTGTCTACCTAGCATTGCGAAGAGCGAATGTCCGTGACGTGTTGTTAGCTGGTCTTGCCTTTGCCCTAGCCTTTGTGTTCCGATATCACACGGCAGTAATCCCAGCTACAATGATCGTTGTGCTTGCATGGCGCAAAGAACGGCGCATGGCTCTTCTCTTCGGCCTCTCCTTTGTTTTGGCAATCTGTCTCACGCAGGGTATTGTAGATCTGATCGTATGGGGACAGTTCCTCGTAGCACCTGCAACATATTGGATGAATTTTGTGACGGGATCGGATGCCTACGCCAACGGTCCGATCTACCAATATCTTCTACTCATCGTTGGTCTTCTCATTCCACCAACGAGTCTCATCCTTCTATGGTGTCTGTTCAAGGACAAACGTCCTGCACTTCGTTATGAAGTTCTTCTTCCAATCCTCGTTTTTGTTCTTGCACACTCGCTCATCGCCAACAAACAGGAGCGGTTCATCATTCCAGTTGTGCCACTCCTGTTGGTAGCAGTTGCGGTTGCCTGGACCGATAGAACGTCGCAATTTCCTCGCACAACAACATGGATGAACATAGCGTGGTTGTGGTTCTGGATCGTGAACTCATCGCTGTTAGGATTGTTCACGTTCTCCTATTCAAAACGTTCACGGGTGGAATCACTCACGTATCTCGAGCGACTACCGGGTGTTGAACGAGTTGCGGTGATCGCTAAGCCCGGAGTCTTTGTGCCATGGTTCTATCTTGGGCATAAGAGAACAACGCTTACTGTGCTGACAGACACCACATCCGCTTCGTGGAAGGACCTTCCCACACTTGCTCCAACACACGTGGTGTTCTATGACGTAGCCAGCCGAGATGCTCTGCTTCGTCGGGTAGACTCACTCACCCCGGGCAGACTTATCCAGTTAACAGAGATTGAACCCGGACTTCTTGATGCCACACTACATTGGTTGAATCCAAGAGGCAATAAGAATGAAGTAAGTGTGGTGTATGAGGTAGATGGGGAGTAGTTACGAGTTACGAGTTACGAGTTACTAGTTACGAGTTACGTCATGCCAGTTAATGGAAGGTCACAGACATAATCATTACATACAAGCACCGAATTTTCGGGATAGGCGTCAAACGGATACGATGCTTCGCGGAGAAGGGAAGCCCCTTGCTCGTCTACCGGACGATAGATGATATAGGATCGAGGACGATACGTGGAAGAAATGAAAGTGCGTGCCTTTGTGATGAAGGAGCTATCCTTTGCGCCATTGATAACGATCTCTGTAGATCCATTGGCTAGCGTGTCCCATGCACAGAGAAGCATACAGAAGCCGGGTGCGGAACGCGACAACTGTGTGCCGTAGGTTCGGACACATGCATGAGCGGCTTCGCGGTACGTACGCGAATTGGTGATTGCACCAATTCCGGCAAACAGGAGGGCAGACATACTATTGCCACACGGGTAGGCGCCGTCATATCCATGCTTCTGGCGGACAGGTACGTCAGTCACATCTCGAGAGACTGTAAAGAGTGCTCCGTTTTCATCGGAGAATCGATCAAGGATGATATCGGCATAATCAAGCGCATCGCGGAGAAATTGTGTTTCACCGGTAGTTTGATACAGTTCCAGCCCTGCCCAACCCATCATTGCATGATCATCGAGCATGCTTTCGACTGCTGCTTGTCCATTACGTAGTCGATGAAACATCACCGGATGCGTGAACGATCTATAGGCACGCTCTGCCAAAGCCGTTAGAGGCGATTCATTGAACGCTCTCCCGGCGCGTGCAAGTGCGCCAATCATCAGGCCGTTCCAATCCGTCAAGATCTTATCATCGGTGAGCGGCGGTACACGTTCAGCACGACGCGCCAGGAATTGTGGTCTTACCGAACTCCATTCATCATTCGAGAGAAGTGCGCGTAGTGAACCAAGATCAACATGTGGGATGTTGGATGTGCTTGGATCTCCCGTGGCTTCGTCGTGAAAGTTTCCGTCAGCACGAATATTCAAGAGAGCTGTTAGCTCGGGGGAAACATCCTTCCATTCTTGTTCGGACCAGATATAGTACTTCCCCTCTTCACCCTCGCTGTCTGCATCTTGGGCGGAGTAGAAAGCGCCGCTGACGTCGGTCATCTCCCTCTGTAGATATTCGGCGATCTCTAATACAACACGTTTGTATACCTCATCGTGTGTGATCTGCCACGCTTCGGTATAGGCCATCATCATCATGGCCTGGTCGTAGAGCATCTTTTCAAAGTGTGGTACAAGCCATTCTCGGTCGGTACTGTATCGATGGAATCCATACCCCACCTGATCGTATATCCCTCCGGATCTCATTGCCTCAAGAGTAGTGCAAACCATACTCAGTAGCCCCTTATCATCAGAGGTGGTGGCAGCACGCAGAAGCAAGAGCAGGTGATGCGGCGAGGGGAATTTTGGTTTGATGGAGAACCCACCATGCACGTCGTCATACATGCGTTTATGGTGATCGACAACGATGTCCATCACATCCGGTGGGACGTCGCCTCGGAAATCTGATTCCGCCTGCTTTGTGAGCGAGTCCGCAATCTCTTTTGCTGTATCTACCACGCGTGCATGATCCAGAACCCAGACCTCGTGGAGTCGTTGTACCAGATCAAGAAATCCGAGTCGATTCCCGAAGGAATTTCTCGGAAAATAGGTTCCCGCAAAAAAGGGGCGCCTGTCTGCATCCATCATGATGGTCAGGGGCCAGCCACCGTGACCGGTAAGAGACTGGCAGACATCCATACAAATGGCATCTACATCTGGACGCTCTTCTCTATCGACCTTTATGCAGATGTAATGTTCGTTAAGGAAATCCGCTACGGCCTTATCCTCAAACGATTCATGGGCCATAACGTGACACCAATGGCACGTTGCGTAGCCTATACTAACGAAGACCGGCTTGTTTTCCGCACGAGCTTCTTCGAATGCCTCATTGCTCCATGGATACCATGCAACGGGATTGGAAGCATGTTGAAGAAGGTATGGCGACTGTTCGAGTGCAAGTCGATTCGTGGGGGCATCAAACGGCATAAACGCCGGAGATCGTAGGAATGAGGTACTCGTCAAATGCTCGTTCCATATCGTAATCGGGCTTCCAGCCCCAATCACGGCGTGCCGCTTCGTCGTTTACATCCGCACACCAAGAATCAATGATGGCCTGACGTTTAGGATGTGGGGCATAGGTGATCTCTGCGCCGGGGAACGCTTCCATCACTTTAGAAGCAATTTCTTCGGCTGAAGGCGAAAATGCACCTATGTTGTAAACGCGTTGTGTGAGATTCTCTGCCGGCGCAGCTGCCAAATCCAAGAGTGCCTTTACTCCGTCCGGCATAGCCATGAATGGAATTCGTGCATCCGGACGGACAAAACATGCATATGCCTTGCCTTGTGCGGCAGCATGAATCATTTCCGGTGCATAGTCACTTGTTCCACCTGTTGGAACTGTTGTTGCAGAGATGAGTCCGGGGAAACGTAATGCACGGAAGTCTAACACCTTCTTCCCTGCTTCGTCTGTGAGCTGACCAAATCGGTCGCTCATATATCCACCAAGCTGCTCACAATAGACCTTGTTAATACCGTACATGGTAGTTGGCTGCAGGTATTCGAACTCTGTTACAGCACCGGCGGCATTCTTCTTTTCGAGTGACGGCATACCGTAGACAGCTATCGTACTCGGGAAGAGAAACGTAACAGCCCTACCCGTACGTGCCCCTATGCGCCGTGCCATGAGGAGAAGCCCCATCGTTCCATTCACGTTTACCTGATGCGCAAGTGCCGGATTCCTCTCGGAACTTGTTGAGAGCAGTGCCGCAAGATGATAGATCTCCTGTACATCATGCTTCTCGATTTCATCCACCATAGCCGGATCAGATACATCACCCTGGAGAGCAACAGACACCATCGGGCGTAAGTCATCTGCTAAGGGGGCGAGATCCAACGCAATGATCTTTCGATCACCACTAGCCGCAAGTGTTTCAAGAAGACTGTGGCCAATTTCTCCATTGGCTCCGGTGACAAGAGTAATTCTCATAGAGTTGCAATGTTCGAGTTACTAGATACTAGTTACGAGTTACGTTAGGCCCAATTTACGAAGCGTGCCCGAGTAACTCCGTAACTCTGTAACTGACTACCCATAACGCCTCAGCCACTCCAACATTCCTTGTTGTTGCCAAACATAGGTTTGGTCTTGATTAGGGAAGCGCCTTGTGAGGAGTCCATACGGATGAACGGCGCGTACAGACCAATACCATTGGAATAGCGCAATACGTTGGGCGTCACCGGCAAGTGCGCAACAGATCGGGAGAATCACATTTACAACGATCTCTCGGCGCAAGGCAGCACCTTCGGTGAATATGCGTTCTCGTTCTGCACGGTCAATAGCGTCGAGGATCTGTTCAGGTTCATAGTCGCAGATCTGAGTCGCAAGGCGTCCAAGAGGCGAGGAGATGATGATAGCGCGTACGCCTAAAACGAGATCTTCCGGCATTGGGTGACGTCGTTTCGAGGCCAATCGATCAAACCACTGCGACGTCATAACACGCAGTGCATCAACGGATCCAACCCGACCGATGGCTGAGCGTGCATAGGCCGTAGCTCGATTGAGTCGGAGTATTGCCGAACGCTGGATTTCGTCCACATTGCTCGCATCATGATCACGTTGCTGGCCAAGTCCATGCAGTGCCAGCCCCATATCAGAATGTGGGAGTACTAAGGTCCACATGCACGAGTCTGCAGGCTTATCATCTACAAGCACGATATGCATCATCACATCATCATACCGTGCGTCCTTGGCGTGACCATGATCAAACCACGACGAGGAGTACGTGTGAAATTCTGCCGTACCGATTCGTACACATCCTTGATACAAAACTGCGATGTGTGTGAAGTCGGGGCCTTCGTGTGGGTTAACAATTCCGGGTGCTAAGATCTGCACCGGATCGCCATTGGTACACGTCCATACACGACCACTGTCGGACAGAAGTTTTTGAGCTGCACGTTGCAGCAGAGTTTCTGGTAGATCTAGGAGCGACATAGGAACACCTCGTGTTCCTATGTGCCGTCACGGACTATAAACGTGACGTGAGAACGCCGTTCAACCTCTCCGCCTCGGCACGGATCGACGTCAAACATGTTTCCAATGGGTCGAGGTACAACAGCCCACGAGAAACATTGAAGACGGCCGGTCCGGCATTATTTGCCAACACCGTCTGTTGTTCATCTCCACCTTGACTCCCAAGCCCTGGAATCAGGAACGGTACCGTGGGGAACATCGATCTCAAGCCTGACAATTCTACTGCATTTGTTGCACCGATCACAAAACCAATATCGCTCGATCGTGGCCAGTCTAGGGCCGTGCGCATCACACGTTCATAGAGTGGCATACCTTGCACGTTCATTCGTTGAAAATCTTGCGAGCCCGGGTTCGACGTGAGGGCAAGCACATAGACCATACGTCCGGCTGCCTCCAAGAACGGGATCACAGAATCGCTTCCCATGTATGGAGACACGGTGATTGCGTCAGCATTGAGATCATCGAACACAGCACGCGCATAGGCGGAGGACGTATTACCGATATCCCCCCGTTTTGCGTCGGCAATCACATACGATGACCCGCAGTGTTCGCGGATGGTATACATCGCATCCAACCCAGGTCGACCATATTGTTCATAGAAGGCCAGATTAATCTTGTAACACGATGCAACATGACGTGTGGCATCGATCACATCACGGCCAAAAGAGGCCAGTCCGTCTGGACGATTTTTGTAGGGGGCAGGCAGTTTCGCCAAGTCGAGATCAAGCCCAACGCAGAGTCCGGTTGCAGGGATCATGGCCGCAAAGATAGCCACCTCAACGACCTACGTACTTCATGCCAATGATATGCCGCCTTTTTTTCGACCCTCATGTAACATTTCGCATGGCTCGCCGTCCTTACTCATGTCCCTCAATACATCGTGTGGCCACTCCCCCAATCCGGTCCCCAACCCCGATACGGCCACACGAACACCACAGATGCCCGAGCAAAGCGAACCCCTCCCCGACGCTTGCCGGGCATCTTTTTTGTCCCTACGCGACCTATTTAGGTGACCTGAAGGTAAAACGGTATTTTCAACATCCTGCGTTCACCACTCATCATTGCTAGTGTATGACCTCACTTCGTTGGTTTTCGGGCATTCTTGTGGGTGCTTTCCTTGTTGCCTCATGCGGCTCAAGTCCTAGCTCACAATCAGCTGCTCAGGGTGGTGACAAGCCCCCTACTGATAAAGACAAGAAGATCAAGCCGTACGATAAGGTCGTTACGAAAGAAGCAGTCTCTGATACGGGGCTTTTTATTGTGCACCGCATTGACGAAAAGTTCTTCTACGAGATTCCAAAGGAGCAACTCGGCAAAGAAATGCTTCTTGTATCCCGCATCTCAAAAACTCCACAAGTAGGGTACGGTGGAGAAGAGAACAATACGGAGGTAATCCGCTGGGAGCGCAAGTATGATAAGATCCTCCTTCGCACCGTTTCATATGTGAATGTTGCCAGCGATTCTGCGCCGATCTCTCGTGCCGTGAAAGCCGCAAATTTCGAAGAGGTCATCAAAGCATTTCCGATCCAAGCATTTAACAAGGATTCGGGGAACGTGGTGATCGAGGTAACGGACATGTTTGTGGGCGATGTGTCCATCCTTACCCCAAACCGTGGAGTACGCCAGCAGTACAAGATGGGTCCGGTCGATAAGGAACGCTCCTATGTTGAATACGTCAAAAGCTTCCCTTCAAACATCGAGGTCGAAAACGTACTCACCTTCTCTGCAGAATCTCCTGCACAGAACAGCGCTTCACGTACGATGTCTTTTGGTATGCACCACTCAATGGTCCTGCTACCAGAGAAGCCAATGCTTCCTCGACTTGCAGATCCGCGGATCGGATTTTTCTCATTGGATCAAACAGACTATTCGCGTCCTGAGCCCGAAGCCGTGAATCGCGAATACATACTCCTCTGGCGTTTGGAACCAAAGGATACCGCGGCATTTCTGCGCGGTGAACTGTCCGAGCCGATTAAGCCAATCACATATTACATCGACCCTGCAACTCCAATGCAATGGCGTTCGTGGCTGAAAAAGGGAATCGAATCGTGGAACCCCGCATTCGAATCGGCTGGCTATAAGAATGCTGTTCGCTGCATCGATCCACCAACGGCAGCTGAAGACCCCGATTGGTCGCCAGAAGACGCACGTTATAGCGTGATCCGCTACTATCCATCGCCGATCGAAAACGCCTACGGACCGAATATTCACGATCCACGCACTGGCGAGATACTTGAGTCCGACATCGGATGGTTCCACAACATCATGAAGTTGCAGACCGGGTGGTTCTTTGCTCAGGCCGTTAGCGACCCGAAGTCTCGCAGACTCCCCTATTCGGACTCTCTCATGGGTGAGCTCATTTCCTTTGTAGCTGCCCATGAATTTGGACATACCATTGGCATGCCTCACAATATGAAGGCATCGAGCTCCTACCCTGTTGATTCACTCCGCTCAAAGACTTTCTGTGCGAAGTATGGTACCGCCCCTTCCATCATGGATTATGCACGGTATAACTACATCGCCCAGCCTGGTGACGATGTTGATGTGATGCCAAAGGTGGGGCCATACGATCACTTCTCCGTGAAGTGGGGCTATCGCCCAATCATGGGAGCAAAAACTCCGGATGATGAGCTCGACACATTGGGCAAATGGGCAAAAGAAACAGAGTCGAACAAGATGTTGCGGTTTGGTAGGCAGCAATGGGTTACCGTAGACCCTTCTTCGCAGATGGAAGACCTTGGCGACGATGCCGTAAAGGCCACTACCTATGGCATAGCAAACCTCAAGCGCATCATGGGCTATTTGTACGATGCTACGTATGACAACGGCAAAGACTTTACGCAGCTCTCAGACGCATATGATGATGTTATTGGTCAGTGGAGTCGGGAGGTTGGTCATGTTGCCAATATTCCAGGTGGAGTAGAGACCGAACGCAAAGTGTTTGGATCGCCAGGTCCTGTCTATACTCCTGTTCCCAAAAGCAGACAACAAGAGGCTGTTGCCTTCATCGGTGAAAATGTCTTTACCACTCCAACGTGGCTCGTTGATGAACGAATTGCGCAGCTCCTCACACCAGCAGACGTAGCTCAGCGTTTGAGCAACCAACAGACGCGAGTTCTTCGTACCGTGATCTCGTCCGACAAATTGCTCCGACTTCTCGATCAGCAAGCACGTTTTGGTGCAGAGGCCTACAGCGTGGAACTGCTGCTTGATGATGTTGAGAAGCTTATTCTCACGGAGATCACTACTAAGAAGCCTGTGGACTTTTACCGTCGCAATCTTCAGCGATCCTATGTTCAAGCACTCATC
This sequence comes from uncultured Ignavibacteria bacterium, assembly GCA_937870915.1. Classification (GTDB taxonomy): domain Bacteria; phylum Bacteroidota; class Ignavibacteria; order Kapaibacteriales; family Kapaibacteriaceae; genus UBA10438. The sequence goes on along the minus strand of CALMZQ010000041.1, from coordinate 11,725 downwards.
GAAAAAGCAGCCAAGCCTGTGGAAACGGGCAATGACCCATTTGCTGCCTTCTTCCGCGGTCCAAACACCTACAACACAGACATCCGTGCAATCTCGCGTGCACGTTTGAAGTCCATTCAGAAGAAGTTGCAAGGGGCTAAGGGGTCCGACTCCATGACCTCAGCACATTTCGAAGACCTCGATCTCCAGATCCGTCAAGCACTCGATCCAAAGAGCTAACGTGAAGCCCCATACACGTGTTGTTTGGCTTGCTTATGCAAGCATTGCGCTCGCCATCGTGTGGGGTGTTGGAATCATTCCTGCACTCTATGCGATAAAGACGGCAAAGGCCCATCCTGTTGGAGCTGGTATAGAGCCCCATATACGACGAGACCTGCGTGGCGGGAAGCTTCTCGCACAGGCAGGTCTCTTGTTGAATGGTCTTGTCTTGGCTGTGATAGCCTGGAGTTTGGTTACGACCCTGATGTGACAGATGGCCCCTGATACGTGGCGTCACCAAATGCCAACATTGGCAACCCAATCACACTTACAAACGCAATCAGAAGTCCCCAGACAACATCCTTTCCAAAGGACTTTGCAAGGTCGATACTTACGATGATCAAGATCACGAAATTCACGAACGGTATCAGCATCAGGACGATCCACCACGTTGGGCGGCCAACGATCTCGATAAGTAACAGAAGGTTATAGATCGGCACAAATCCAGTCCATAACGGCTTGCCGGCCTTTTCTAGGATCTTCCCGATGCAGAAACCGAAGAACAGGTATCCTAGAACGCTGAATACCAAATATGCTCCGAGGAACATTGCAATGAATCCCTCTCCCCCATCACCGCCGGTATACTCGTTCATCATGCACTCCATACAAATAGTGAAGAACCCCGATGTGATCCGTGCCCCAAGCACGGATCATTCGATGTAATTTACACGCTTATGGATGTACTTCAACCTTGGATCGGTCTCGCCTTACGCATCTTTATTGGTGGGTACTTTGTGTACGCTGCCGTACCAAAGATCATAGAGCCCCTTGCCTTTGCTACTTCGGTTGGTCACTACGGCCTTATGCCGCATTGGCTGGTGAACGCCTACGCCCTTGTGATCCCCTGGCTGGAACTGCTGGTAGGGGTCGCCTTGGTTGTTGGTTATCGAGTGCGAAGCAACGCAATACTCTCCGGCATTATGCTTGTGATGTTCACCGTGGCTGTGGCCTGGGCTGTGGCCTGGGGTTTGAAGATCGATTGTGGGTGTTTTGGAGCTGAAGGGGGCGAAGAGGTTAGCTGGCTGAAGGTGCTGAAGAATACAGCGATGATCGGCCTGTGTGCCTACCTCGTGTGGCGCCCGACTACAGCAGTTTCCCTTGAGAACGGACTCTTGGGTGCCAAACAATGAGCCTTTCGTTAGTTGACAGAATCAAGCTCGGTCCGATCGTTACGGATGGATCCATGGCAATAGAACTTGCCCGCCGTGGATTCACTGAACGTCCGTGTGACCGATACAACCTCACCTCTCCTGTGGTGATCGAACGCATCTATCACGACTTCCTCGATGCCGGATCTTCATTGCTGCAGAGCAATACGCAAAACGCCAATCGGTACGCACTTGAGTCCTCGATGCTCTCTGCAAGAGTGCACGAAATCAACCGTAAAGGTGTGTGGCTTGCACGTGCGGCGGCGGGATCGCGTGCAGTTGTTGCCGGCGTGGTGGGACCGAGCGGGCGATTCCTACGTCCACTCGGACCGCTAGAACCGGATGACCTGCGGGCCTGTTTTACGGAACAGATCTCAGCTCTTCTTGCAGCCACTGCCGACCTAATCATGCTCAAGTCGTTCATCGACTTGGATGAACTCGAGATTGCAATCGACGCCGTGAGATCGCTGAGTGCCACTATTCCGCTCATTGCCCTCAAGTCATTCCCCGAAGATGGTTCCGTTCTCAGCGGGTCTTACCCATCAGATGTAGCCCATCGCCTAACACGTCACGGAGTACAAGCCATCGGTTCCAACGGAACCGTTGGACCACAACGTATGCTCGGCATTGTTCAGTCTCTGCGCGTGAGCGAGGTACCCCTAGTTGCCATACCCGATGTTGGTATCCCAACCATTGTAGACGGCATACCACTCTACAATGCTGAGCCTTCATACGTGGCAGCCGCATCGCGCAGGCTTGTTGAAGCTGGCGCAGCCATCATTGGTGCAGACGGTGGAGCTGACGTCGAACACATTCGAGCGATTGCCGAAGCGGTTTCCGGAGCTGTGGTAGGTAGTTCGCCGGTAGTTGTCAAGAAGGTGAAGTCAGACGATCTAACGGCTCATCAGCCCCCTCCAAAAACATCCTTCCACGAGATTTTTGGAAAACGATTGGTGACCACGGTGGAACTTGATGTACCTCGCGGTCTTGATATGTCGAGCGTGATCGAAGGTGCACGGTATCTCAAGCAACATGGCCTTGATGCTGTGAATATCAGCGACGGCGCTCGTGCCCGACTCCGCATGAGTCCGATTGCCATTTCCAAACTCGTGCAGGATGCAACGGGTATGGAGTGCATATCACATTTGGCTTGCCGAGACCGCAACATGGTGGCCTTGCAGAGCGAACTCATCGGTGCACATGAACTTGGCGTGCGAAACATTTTGGCCGTTACCGGAGATCCCACACACATCGGCGATTTTCCGTCGGCAACAAGTGTGTACGACGTAGACTCCATCGGACTTGTTCGTGCACTTGGCAGGATGAATACCGGCAGAGATCTCATGGGCAACCCTCTAGGCACTCATACAGGATTCTGCATTTCGTGTGCAGTGAACCCTGCTGCAGAAGACATGGAGCGCGAGATCGACCGATTGGCAATGAAAGCTGAGCAAGGGGCCCATGTGGCCTTCTCGCAACCAGTGTTCGATGAGGAGTTGCTCGATAGATTTCTTGATCGCATCAAAGGCATCGATATCAACTTCATGTTGGGCATCATTCCATTGCGCACTATCCGGCACGCTGAGTTCTTGCACTATGAGGTGCCCGGCATGACCATCCCAACGTGGGTGCGGGATAGAATGGCCGAAGCCGGCGACAACACAGATATTGCAACAGGGATTGGCATTGAGATCGCCGTGAATTTCCTTTCACGAGTAGTTGACGTTATCGACGGCATCTACCTTATGCCTCCTTTCAAGAAATATGACATCGCTGTTCGCATCCTCTCAGACGTACAATCTTCCGTGGTGAACCGTGCAACAACCTGATTATTCAACAAATCCATTCGGCGCCCCATCTACGCCCCCTATTGAGTATCTGCGTATTGGATTTGGCAAGCGATTCGTGGCGTTCTTCATCGACGGACTCATAAGCTTGACCGTGATGCTCGGCATCGGGTTAGTCCTTCGGGCAATGGATGTTACCGTTGGTGGCCCAATCCAAGAGCAGATAGATGAGGTCCTTGAGCTCTACAACATCTTTGGAATTGACTCCTCCGTTCAAGATTTGGTCCAATCACTGATGGGTGGTTTGATCCTTGCGAGTCTCGCTGTGAGCGTGCTCTTTCCTCTTATCGAAGGTCTCACTGGAGCTTCTCCCGGCAAGCGTATCCTTCGGATCATTGTTGCACACCAGGATGGAAAAGCCGGCAATGTTGCACTCTACCTAAAGCGATATGGGATCAAAAACTTGAGCGCATTGTTGCAGGTAGTGTCGCTTCTTCCTGCACTAGGCATCTTTGAAGGAATCGGGTCGCTTGCGAGTATTGTCATCTTCTTAGGGTGTTTTGCCACACTTTCTACTGCACGTTTAGCTCTGCACGACCTCATCGCACAAACAGCCGTTTTTGATATTCAGGATGTTCACTGATCATGGCCTATTACTCCGAGTACCTCGCGTTGGATACGTTGCTTGATTCACAACATCCGGAGAGTGACAAACACGGTCATCCCGCGCACGACGAGATGTTGTTCATCATCACGCACCAAACATTTGAGCTGTGGTTCAAGCAGGTGTTGGTCGAAGTTGGTTCGGTAATCGCGTTGCTCGACCGTGAGTATGTCCCGGAATCAGACGTTGCGTTGTGCCTTGCACGCATCCAACGCGTGAATCGCATCATGGAACATCTCGTGAACCAGTTCACGCTGATTGAGACGATGTCTCCGGGTGACTTCATGGACTTCCGCGCCTACCTCAATCCTGCCAGCGGATTCCAATCAATGCAGTGGCGCATTCTTGAACGCACTCTGGGAGTTCCGGAACAAAAGCGTGTTCTAAAACACTACACAGAAGCACTGTCTGATGCCCACCGTCAACAACTCGATGCCGCAACCAAGGGTACAACCCTGTTCGGTGCTATCGAACGGTGGCTAGAGCAGATTCCATTTATGGAGAGTGGCAAGTACGCCTTTTGGGATGCATACAAAACAGCTGTGCGAACTATGCTAGAGAACGATCGAGCTGAGGTTCGTTCGCTCAGCTCTGCAGAAGGTACGGATCCAACAGATGCCCTAGCACAGATTGATGCCAATGAACGGGGCTTCTTGGCTTTGTTTGAGACCGAGAGTTATGCAGAGCTTCTTGCAAATGGTGCTCGAAGAATGTCACAAAGAGCCACGCTGGCGACACTCTTTATATCGACGTACCGTGATAAGCCCCTTCTTCATATGCCGTATCGTTTTCTTGACGCCATCATTGAGCTCGACAAGGTTGTTTCGCTCTGGCGCTTCCGCCACACGTTGATGGTAAGTAGAATGATCGGTATGCGAGTTGGTACAGGGGGCTCCAGCGGTCACGACTATCTCATGCAGACGGCCATCCGCCAACGGGTGTTCGATGACCTCACCTCTCTATCGTCCTTCCTCGTCCCGAGTGATGTTACGCCGGAGTTGCCACAGGAAATCGCCACACGACTGCAATTCGTCAACGAAGCTCGAGGATGATCCATGCGCGCACTCGGCACGGTAGTCCGAGGCGCCCACGAGATCCTTAGCGCACTCGGTCACGTCTGGTTTCCGCCCCACTGCCTATTGAGCGGTCGGTATCTGGGTACCGAACCTCAACTCGTCCGCGGTATAGCAGACGCAGAACTTCTGCATCATCCCCCGGCCCCGTCGAGCACTGATCTAGGCGTACTTCTGCTTCGGCATTTCGCGCCTGATGATCTTGCGCTCTCAGCCGTCCACGCATTGTGGGCCGTAGGCACTGGCACTACCATAGACAATGCCATCTATGCCGTAAAGTATAAGGGGCGTACCCGTCTAGCCCGTGATCTTGGCTCGTGGCTGGCCCGCCACCCTGAACTGGAGGAGCTCCCTCGCGATGTTGTCCTGCTTGGCGTGCCCATTCACTCAGCCCGTTGGAGAGAGCGTGGCTACAATCAGGCAGAACTGATTGCCCAAGGCTGGGCTGAGGCATCATCTCGCCCCCTTCTCCCTCCGGATGTTGTGGTTCGACAGCGATATACCCCTACGCAGACCTCACAGAACGAACGCCAACGGCTAAAAAATGTAGAGGGGGCGTTTGTTGTCCAAGACCCGGCACAGGTACGTGGACGCCGAATCGTCCTTGTTGACGACGTACTGACCACCGGTGCCACTCTGAACACCTGTGCAATGGCGCTGCTGGAGGCCGGGGCCATTCGCGTAGAGGCAGCCACGCTCTGTGCTGCCGTGTGACGTGTTGAGCGGTATTTTGCGGCAATGAGATCAATCCTGCTTTTGTTGTTCGCAACATTCGTTGCAGGCGCAGTACATGCGCAGACATTTCGGTATGAGGTGTATGACGCAGACCTCGTTCCCCCGCACATCTACAAAGAGCGAAGAGAACGTGTACTTGCATCGATGTCACCACAAAATATTGCCATCGTTTTTTCTGCCGACGTACGCAATCGTCAAAACGATGTTGACTATGAGTACCGACAGAATTCAGACATGCTCTATCTCACTGGCGTGCCAGGTCCGGGAGCTACGCTTCTCCTCGTACCCCGCGGCATACGGATAGGACAGAAGACATTTCGCGAAGTTCTCTTCATAAAGGAACGCAATCCGTCGAGGGAAGTCTGGCAAGGTGTAAGTATGGGTCCTTCGGAGGCCATGGAACATCTCCGTATCGACACAGCACTTCCTGTTGTGGCTATTTCTGCCATCATTGATTCTCTTTTGCAAGGCACAGACACCGTCCACATGGCAACGCTACCAACAAGGGCACTCAACATTCCTCTCGTTGGGCGCAACGTCTATACCGATGTAGACATGAAGAAGTGGATGAAGGAGCGAAACGCCTCCATCACCATCAAGAATCCCATGCCGGTGCTCGCGCGCTTGCGCGAGGTAAAGGATACAGCAGAACTCCGTTTGATGCAACGAGCCATCGACATTTCGATCGAAGGTCACTATTCCCTCATGCGCGGCGCACGTCCGGGTATGAAGGAATATGAACTTGAAGCCCTCATGGAATATGCATTCAAGCGGCAAGGTGCAGAAGATGTTGGATATCCTTCCATCGTTGGCTCCAGCTATAACGCCTGCATCCTGCACTACACTACAAACCGCAGAACAACACAGAGAAACGATCTTGTTCTAGCTGATTGTGGGGCCGAGTATCATGGCTATACGGCAGACATCACACGCACCATACCACTCAACGGAACGTTCTCAAAAGAGCAACGCCTGATCTATAATGTTGTGCTTGAAGCGCAAGACTCAGGCATCGCTGCATCAAGAATGGGCGAACCGTTTCGTGCACCACATGCAGCTGCAAAGTCTGTTATCGCTCGCAGAATGATGGAGCTCGGCATCATCGACAGTGTTGAACACGTGGGTCAATACTTCAATCATGGTACGTCGCACTACCTCGGTCTTGACGTGCACGATCCCGGCACATCCGGACCGCTCAAGGAGAATTCCGTCATAACCGTTGAGCCTGGAGTCTACATTCCTGAAGGTTCTCCCTGTGACAGAAAGTGGTGGAATATTGGTGTACGGATCGAAGACGACATTCTCATCACAAGGAATGGGCCGGTGAACATGTCAGAAAAACTCGTCCGCACAGCAGATGAGATCGAAGCGATCGTTGGGAAAGCCCCCTAACAGATTTTTACGAACCGTAACAACACTCCATGTCCTTCATCCGTTCGATCTCCGGACTTCGTGCAACTCTTGGTGATGACCTCACACCTTTGCGTGTAGCCGAATATGCTGTTGGTTTTTCCTCCATACTTCCGCCTGGGCCAATTGTTATTGGGCGGGACGGACGTCCGAGCGGAGTGTGGATTGAGCAAATAGTTGTTGGTGCCCTACGTGCATCCGGACGGACAGTTCGTGTACTGGGGATGGCAACCACACCCACAGTACAGTTGTTTACCGAACACTCCGATGCCGTTGGTGGTATTGCAATCACTGCCTCGCACAACCCTGCTCCATGGAACGGCCTAAAGTTTCTTGATGAAGGGGGCGTTTTTCTCGATGCAGATGCAAACGCAAAACTATGGCTCGCTGTGGATGACCACTCCTTTGATCTTTCCTATGACCAACAGTCGGGCGCGCTCGAGATCATTGACGATGCTGCACAGGCACACGTCCAACGTGTCTTTGCCCTTGATGCTGTACGTTCTGCGCCAAAGGCCAACGGCGAACGTGTAGTTGTTGATGCAGTGAACTGTTCCGGTTCATTCATTGTCCCGGCATTGTTAGAGGCCTTAGGCTACACAGTGGTACCACTTTTTGTTGATGGCACCGGAATATTTCCACACGTTCCGGAACCAATAGCCGAGAATCTTACGCAACTCGGTGATGCCGTGCGAAAGCACAACGCTGCCTTTGGAGTTGCTGTTGATCCTGACGCAGACCGCTTAGTACTCTATGATGAAACCGGCGCACCAATTGGAGAGGAGCGCACAATTACACTTGCTACCGAAGCCGTGATGGCGCTTGGTACACGAGGCGATGTAGTAGTGAATTATTCTACCACGCGCGCCGTTGATGACATAGCGGCCGAACATGGATACGTTACACACCGTGCCGCTGTTGGCGAGATCAATGTTGTGCGAATGATGCAGCAGGTGCATGCCGTGATTGGCGGAGAAGGATCCGGAGGAGTGATCTATCCCGCTTGCCATGCCGGACGTGACAGTATTGTTGGACTCGGTCTTATCACTGCCCTCCTACGTCATCGTAACATCACCCTTGGGCAGGCATGTGCTACACTTCCGCAGTACGAAATGCTCAAGACCAAGATCGACCTCCCACAGGGCTTTGATATTGAGTCACTTCGTCATTCTGTCACTACGTCATTCTCTGATGCTACGATCTCCACGGATGACGGCGTCCATGCGGCCTGGCCCGACCGTTGGGTACATGTTCGTGCGTCAAACACCGAGCCCATCATACGCATTATAGCAGAAGCCCCTTCTCGTGACGAAGCCAAAGAACTTGTTTCCCGTGTTCGCTCGTTGATCAATGGATAACACCGCACACTTGAGGGGCATCACCGATGCCCGCGCCGTTCTTGCACTTTGTGTTCGTGATGCCATTGACCGTGGACTCACCACGATGAAGGCTGAGGATCATTCCAGCGTAGAAGGCACCTTTACGATTGTAAGAGATGAGAAGAGCGGAAGTGTACTCTGTGTTCTTGATGCACTCCTACCTGCTGAGAGTCCATTCGATGATGTACCACGCGACAGATTACGCAGTGTTGCCTCGCGACTGCAGGCCCCCTACTTCATGCTCACAAATTTCCGTCGCGTAGTTACCTACCGAACGGACGCTGTAACCCGCCGTATGCCCGATGAAGAACAGGTTGTAGGGTGGCAGGCAGGGGGCGACATCCAATCGCTTGATGATGTGCGTGTTGCTGCTGCATCGATGAATGTGGGCACGGCGATCAAACATTCCTTGTCGTGGTTAAACATCGACGCATCACTCGATCCCGCACAGCGTGTGAAGGATGCCTCCGCATTCTTTGCCGAGCGCGTCACATCGCTCTTCGACGATATGGTGCTCTGCACAGATGCAACCATCGGTCAGCGCGATGCTGCGTTGCGATTGGGCACAAGCGTCTTAGCCTACGTGTTGATGCAGCTTCGGAAGCCGGGTGAGATAGACAGACTCTCCATCCCCTATGGGACTCAGAGTGCCGATCTCATGCTCGATCTTGTTGGTGCCTTCTTCCGTCAAGCACGAAGAAGGGGCTTTGCAATGCTCCCTTCTCGAGTGGACGATGTGCATGTACTCTCGAAGCGTGAGGCCATGTTCCGCATGACCTTGGCAGACCTGGTGCACTTCCTCCACCGCTTCGATCCGGAACGTCTCTCTGATACAGAGCTTCATCGAGCAGTTGATGCGGTGTTGCAGCGATGTGCACGTGTGCAGCGAACAAGCGTTCCAACGATCGATGCCATAGACCTAGCCCTGCGTGCGGTTGTACACGTACGAGGTAGAAACCATGGCAAGTTGACCATGCTAGAGCTAGGTCCAACACAAGGACTTGCAAGCGTACGACAGATCTTGATGCAGGGCAACGATTCATGCGACGCGCGCATCTATGCCCCATCAGCTGATGACGAACGTGCGGTGGTGCTGCGATCGAGCGGCAGATTAGATGCCACTAATGATGTGCGAATCTTGCGGGACACCAAGGTTGCAAAGACACCGTGGGATCTTGTTGTTGCTTCATCCACGGACCATCATGACCGTCACCGCCTGAGGCTCCTACTGAGTAGGATGCCCATTTCGGACAACGGCGTGATTGTGCTCTTCCTTCCGATGTCCAGCCTTCACGACGAAGAGTACGACGCCATGCGTTATGCTCTCACGTCGCGCTTTGCAGTGGAGTGGGTAGTTGTAAGCGATGCAGAAGCACTCGCAGAGCCCGATACCGGCGTGTGCTGTGTAATCGCACGGAAACTCCCCGAGGGTACGTTACAGGAGCCCCCTGCTCGCTTCGTCTATCTTCGGCGTCCGATAGCAGCCTTCTTCCCCACGTCAAAAGCCTCACGCGATCTCGAACAAGCCAGGCTCAAGGCCCTCGACGAATTCGTAGCATACCTTGATGCCTCCGAGCGTGGCAAGCTCAATGATGAGGCCGTGGTGCGTATGGTGAGTCAGACCACGTTGAGAGAGCGACCATCATGGGAGGACTTCCTCATCCCGCCCGACATCCTCGCGTCGATCCTTGTAAAGACCGGACCACACCTCCGTTCACTCAAGGATATCGCCGAAGTGTCCGGGGGCATGCGGACCGGCGCCAACGACCTCTTTGCACCGGATACTCATGATATCGCCAATGACGATCTAGAGATGCAGTACTGGCAGCGCACGATGGACGATGGATCTGTGCGCGATAACATCATCCTCACCTCGGCTGATGATGTAGACACCATGCTCGGTCTTCCGCGTTCAGACCGCAGGTTGTTGTTGCTTCCAACAGATCGCACAGAACTTGCCGGTACGAACGTTCTTACGCGTATTGAGCGTGCCGAGCGTGACGGCATTCATTTGCGCTCATCGGTCCGTCACCGCGAGGTATGGTGGCATCTCCAGCCCCCTTCCACTCCACACCTCATCATCCCCAAACATCAATCCGACCGATGGTTGGTATGTGCCAATACGGTACAGGCCTACATCACCGATGCCTTCATTGGCATTTCGTTAAAAGAACCAACTCGGGCAGATGCATTAACACTGTGGATGAATTCCTCGATGGGGCTTTTCCTCACCGAGCTTGTACGATTAGAAGACAACGTACTCGACATCACGGTGCGAGACGCTCAAGAGTTTCCAGTACCATCGGATGCAATTCTCGACGCGATTGATCTCAAGAGACATGCACAACTGGCGCGCCGGCCTATACGTTCACTCGTAGCAGAGCTCGGCGCTGCTTCGTCGGACAGTGTACGTCAAGAAACCATCCATCGAGACCGACGCAAGCTTGATGAATGGCTTATGCATGACGTCTTTGCCCTCACCGACGAAGAGCAGCGGTGGGTCTATCGTTTTGCCTTTGCATGGTGGCATCGTCCAAGCAATGTACGTCACCTCACCAATGCCCTTGCCAACGAACTTGAGCGCAAGCATAAGATCAAGCCCCTACGTCAGTGGTACACGCCCCTTCTCGAACAACTCCCCGAAGAACATCGCCGAACCATCATCGTCGACACCGGCATTACTCGCGCCGAAGTGGACGGCACCATGTTCGGTTGGCGTGTCACATGTTGGAAGGGGGCTCGCCAGGACACCGTTATCGACTGCGGGTCCCAGGAAGAAGCAGAGATCATCGCCCTCTTCCTCAACCTTGGTAAGGTAACTGTAGAAGTCCCGAGTGACGCCCCCATCATCGCCGACGTTCTCCCGCGTCTTCGTTCCTTCAGCGAAGACCTTACCCGCACGCTCGATGACGTAACGTCCACCGTCCCCACAGATCTTCGTCCAGCCCTCGCTCGCAGCGTAAAGGCAACGATGACGGCGTTGTAGAATTACGCCCCATACCCCCATGACTACGTCATGCTTCGCTGCTTTACCCCCATGACTACGTCATGGGCTAGGGATCTTTCGCCCCTACGGGGCTGATCGAATATTCGCTGTTCGCTGTTTGCTGTTCGCTGTTCGCTGTTCGCTATTCGCTATTCGATGTTCGCTATTCGCTATTCTCCTTAGCTCTCCCCGATGGTTTCGCCATCTGCCCCTTCTATGTAAATGACCAAATGGTCCATCCGTATTTGGGGTGGACAAAGATTCAGTACAAAGCTGCTCAACCTT
>CALMZQ010000040.1 GCA_937870915.1 uncultured Ignavibacteria bacterium | reverse complement strand
ATCACTATGGACGCGGATCTCCAAGATGATCCGGCGGAAATTCCCGCTATGATTTCGAAGCTCGAAGAAGGCTTCGATCTCGTATCTGGATGGAAGCGCAAACGTCACGACCCTTGGCATAAGACCATACCGTCTAAGCTCTTTAATTCCGTTACTTCTCGTATGAGTGGTATCAAGCTTCACGACTTCAACTGTGGCCTAAAGGCCTACCGAAGAGACGTTGTGAATAGTGTACAGGTATACGGCGAGATGCACAGATATATTCCGGCTTTAGCACATTGGGAGGGATTTCGCGTAACCGAGATTCCTGTTCAACATCGCGCTCGACAGTTCGGATCCTCGAAGTTTGGAATGAGCCGATTCCTTAAGGGGTACCTCGACCTTTTGACCGTGATGTTCACCACGCGGTATATTAAGCGCCCCCTGCACTTCTTTGGTGCTGTCGGTTCCCTTTTTGCTATCGTTGGATTGGTAACGGACCTCTATCTTGTTGTTGAGTGGTTCCTGGGGCTCACATCCCTCAGTAATCGTCCACTTGCCCTCTTTGGAATTGCAATGATTATTGTTGGTGTGCAACTCATTTCGATCGGCCTCATCGGTGAACTCATTGTGAAGAACAACCTCGAACACCAACGATTCAGTGTCCGCGAACGTCTCACGTAACCTTCCTCCATTCGAACGGTCAATTCAAAAACTCCGCCCGATATTGGAAAACACATGACCCGAAATCTTCTTCTCCTGCTTGTAGTTACGCTGATACTGGCCACCTCCGCTGAGGGTCAGGTACGTTTCCGCATTGCAGCCGGACTCTCCACGGACTGGATCACGAATGATAATCCCGCCGTTCAGCGTATCGCTAGCGCCGGAGAAGAACAGCCCGACGATAAAGTAACGGCAGGGGGCGGATTTGACGGTGCTCAGATGGGCTGGGGTCTACGTGCCTATGCCGATCTCGACAAACAAAAGAAGTTCCGCATCCCACTCGGCTTCGACTTCTTCTCCTTCAGCGGAACGCAGACCGTCAATAGCGAACTCTTCAACATTCGAGTGACACATTCAAACCAACTCTATACCGGCTTTACCGGTTTTGAATGGTCCTTTATCGAATTCCCATGGGCATTCGCTCGAGCATACATCGGCGCAGAGGCTCGCGTTCTGATCGTTGGCGAAAACACGATCTCATCCACACGTAACGCTGTGGTTGGCGATACAATCCAATCCACGTCGAACATGTATAACGGCAAACCAGCAGCAACACGCTTCGGCGCTCTTGCCCGCCTTGGAATTGAAGGCGAAGTATACTATCCGGTGTTCATCAACACCAGCGTGGGCTGGGGAGCAATGAATATCTTAGGTAGAGACGATCGACCAACCTCAGAAGGTGGTCGTGGTGAACTCCTCACCCCAGTCTCCCTGAATGAACCAGCAGAAAGCATCGTGTATCACCTGAACTTTACGTTCATGGTGCAGGTGCGCCTGTAGAATAGCGAATAGCGAATAGCGAATTCT
>CALMZQ010000039.1 GCA_937870915.1 uncultured Ignavibacteria bacterium | reverse complement strand
AGGCGAATTGTTCCTCCGCCATGACGATGGTCAATAACTACACCCTGGTAGATATTCATGATATCGAAGAACACCTTTTCCAGGGAAACCTCCTTGGACTGCGCCTTGTAGGTGTTGAGGATAACCGTACGAACAGATGGCGTTGCACTATACACGGTTTTTGCATCACTCACGATGGTGCGATCTGGCATTTCCACGCGGTACTTTCCGCCGCGTTGCGCTGTGATCGTTCCGGTAACGCCCGAGGCAGCGGTGAACGTACAGCGAATCGTCTTTGCGGCGCGGTAGGTTGAATGGAAGCGCTGGAGCAGGTCTTGCCCTGCAATGCCCTGCTGCGGCACCCATATAGCCACAGAAAGGCCAAGAAGTGCGTGGAGCACCTCGCGTCGGTTCATGGTGAGCCCCTTACTTGATCTTGGAGGTGAGCGGACCTCTCAGCCCGCGATATCCTGTGAGTTCAGCGTCGATCGTTCCGATAGGGATCTTTGTGCTGACTTTTACAGGAATGCGCCGATCATCATCGCTGAGCCATAGGAGAAGTCGTCCTTCGAACTTGAAAAGACTTCCGGACTTAATCACGGGCTCAACAACAATGCAATTAAATGTGCCTGCTTCAACTTCTACTTGTTGCCGACCAAGAATGCGGACAACGAGATCGTGCGACTCTCGGTCGAAGAAGTTCTTGAGGTTTACCGTTTCACCCTTCTTGAACTTCCGAACGTCTACGGAACGCACATAGTAGAAGGCCGATACGATATCATGAACAAACGGTGGAACGTCGAACGTCCCTTCCGTGGTATACGCCTTGTTACCTACTTGGTCGAACGTTGCTTCGTAGTCCTTCTTATAGCCCCCTTCGCGGATCGTTTGCTCGAACTTCCATGGGAAGATCCCATCGATGTCAACGAGGGTACGATAGCGATCTCGGACCCTGTAGAGGAAGTCGAGACTGCTGAGGGACATCACATCAAACCGAATATCATAACAGGGCCGGCCATTGACATTTACCGGATCCTTGCCTACGGAGAACACAGCTGTACCGGCCTTGATGAACTTGTAACCAACGTCATATTCCAAGCGCTCACCCAACCCAAATGCTTCGTTCGGGGCAAAACGCATCGAACTTGGATCTTCAGCTGCGATCTGAATTGCAGCAAAAGCAAGGAGGGCAATCGAGATGAGGGGGCGAGTCATAGGTAGGTGAGACGGGGCGATTAGGCTGCTGGTGTATCGTCTGCGCTAGGAAGCTCAAAAGAGCGTACCGGACCGAGATCCTTGCCGGCGATCCCTTGAATAGAGCCCATTACGTGTGACATGGAGAGCCTCATACGTTCGATCTGCCGTTCACGTTGCTTCCACAGCTTTTCCATAGCACTACGTTCACGCTCTAGGTCAGACCTCATGTGTTCATAGGCTTCCATCACGTTCTCTACGGACATTCGAAACTCTGAGCTCATCAGATAGTCATAGAGCATGGTCATTTTGTCGCCCTTATTCTCCTGCGAGATCACAGCGCTCGACACCCTGATCACCATATCACGAAGGACAACACAGAGTGATTTGAACTCGGCGAACGTGCAGACCCAGATGCCGTTCACAGCACCGAAGCTCTGCATGTCTTTGGGCATCGTTTCAGTGATGATCACTCCCACATCAGACCCCTTCGCACGCATATCGGCTTTGAGCTTTTCGACCCAATCCATGCTGAAGGCTTTGGTACGTTTACTCTCGTACGTTATCTGACCGCACCTACGCCCTGCATGGTAGACGGTTTGAACGCAGTCTGCACCACGTTGCCCCTTACCAACTTCTGATATCTCATCATGGGGGAAACGTTGACGGAGGTAGTCTTCGATAGCCAACTCCAGAACTTCTCCTTGGAGCTGCTGAGAAGACTGTTCGGACTTGCGCCGAACCTCCTCCATAGCTTTCTGCGTGTCGTCGAGCTTCTTTTGCATCTCGCGGCGTTCAAGATCGAATCGCTCTTGTTCGCGCTTACGCTCTATATCGAACCGCTCAGACTCTGCTCTCCGAATCTTGGACTCCATTGTTGACTGTTCTTCAAGAAGTCGTTTTTGCAACGTCAGGTCGAAACCTTCTTGCTGCTCACGCATCTTTCGTTGAAGATCGAGTAACTGCACCTCTGCATTTTTCAATGCCTGTACGTCGCGTTTGCGCTCCTCATTCTCATGTTGGAGCGCAACGATTTGCGCCTCAGATTCACGTCGCACACGTTCTGTTACTTCGGCCTGTAGCCTCTCGCGCTCGGCACTGAAGCGCTCTTGCTGCTCCCGTTGGATACGGTCTTCGATGTCGTGAGCGAGGAGCTCTTCGATATCGATTGCGTGTCCACAATTAGGGCAGGTAATGTGTGCAGTTGATGACATGTGTGGGCCCGGCCGGACTTGAACCAGCAACCAACGGATTATGAGTCCGCTGCTCTAACCATTGAGCTACGAGCCCCGGTGGGTTAGTTGAATAACCCCACAAAAACGCCAAACTGAAGATTCAGTCCACTAACACTGATGTTCTCCGGAACGTTTGTTACTGTTGCTTGACGATTGCCGGTCCAATCCGATCCTGTGAACTGCCACGTATACGCAGCGGAAGCACGGAGATTCAAGAAAGGTGTTACGGCATATTCAATGTTGAGTCTAGGTAGAAGATACAATGTGTTTTGTTGCAAAGTAGAGTAGGCGTTTGGCTGTGGTGCGATGGTTGACGAATCAATGAGGTCCTTCCAATCCATGCCACTTGACGTCTGATAGGTTTCGATACGTTGGTCGCCCCATCCAAAGCCAAGTCCCGGGAGAATCGCCAAGGATTTCACGGGAACCCACGCCCAGTCGAGGTGGAATGTGCGAGACGAGATACCGTACAGAAGTGTGCGTTTGACTGCAATACTATTTACAGTTACATCAGCTGAACTGGAGGTGGAACCGGAAACCCACGAGAAGCCAAGTCGCACATTAGGTATAACACCTACGGCTGTGAAGATCTCGGCACCAAGTTGAAACACGGGTGTTTGTAGCTCGCCAATGCCTAATTCTTTTGCCCTTGCATTCACATCTGTCATACTGTTGAAGACAAAATTAAAGGCCGGACCCACACCTACAGCAAAGTAGGGGATGGCTTCGTCCTTTAACGGTGCCTCTTCAAACGAAAGGTCGTCCAGCTTTTCATCCTGCGCCCACAGCGGTGAAAGGGTTGCCAGAGCCATCAGGATAGCGATAAGCGAACGGTTCATAATTCTCTCCGAAGTTATTGTGACCGCGAAGATACGGGGCTCCGTAGTTTCGCAGCATGAAGACACTTGCAGTTGTTATGGCAGGGGGCTTGGGAGTGCGACTTTGGCCCCGTAGCACCGAACGTCAACCCAAGCAATTCGTCCATACCCTAGGGGAAGGGACGCTAATCCAGAATACGGTGTCACGCCTTCTTCCGTTCCTGGATCTCCAAGATATTCACGTGGTGACCACAGCAGACCTGGCACATCACGTGTCCAACCAGCTGGCCATGATCCCGGATGCAAATATCTTGAAAGAACCGTTTGGACGGAACACGGCCCCCTCCATTGCCCTTTCTGCAACATTGCTCCGCCATCGCTACTCCGATGATACAGTGATGGTGGTGCTGCCATCTGATCACCTCGTCTCAAACGTTCGAGAATTTCACGTTACGCTGGATCGTGCCGTGTCTGCCGCTGCGGCAACCGGACGCATCGTAACGATAGGCGTGATGCCCACACGCCCGGAAACGGGGTATGGCTACATTCAAGTAGGTGAAGAGATACCAACGGACAACCCAGTCCTCAAGGGCGTCCTTAGGTCCGTAAGCACGTTCGCAGAGAAACCCGACACGGCAACAGCACAACGTTTCCTCGACGCCGGTGATTTCATCTGGAACAGTGGCATAGTTGTTGGCACTATCGGAGCCATTATTCGTGCCGTTGATGAGCATCTCCCGGATCACGGACCGCTCTTTCACCTTCTGGAACGCTACATCAACACTCCTGATGAAGCGGAAATGGTAGAGAACTTTTATCGCCAAATGCGTTCGGTCTCATTTGATGTTGGGGTCCTGGAAAAGGACACTACGATTGGCGTTGTTGAGGGGGCGTTCGGGTGGAGTGATGTTGGCACTTGGGATGAGCTCTACCGGATGTCCATGAAGGACGGTAAAAACAATGTGATCGAAGGTAATGTGGTGACGCTACACGCTACGAACTGTCTCGTAAGTGGCACTACAGGACGTTTGATCGGCATTGTGGACGTTGACAACCTCATCATCGTTGAGACCGAGTCATCGATCATGATTTGCAAACGCGGCGAAACGGAAAATGTGCGAGATCTTGTAGACGTACTGCGCCGACGCCACATAGCACAACATCTCTGATGTACCGAGTGAAGCAAGGGGCTCCTCTGGTTGTTGCGATTCTCTTCCTCCTGGTAACGGGTGTTTCCAGTGTGTTCTATCAAGATTCAGAAACTCCGCAGGAGTTGCGGTCTGCGTCTGCTGTGTTGCAGGTCCGTGCAGACAGTCTGAAGAAACTGTGGGATGCACAATGGAAGAGAAGTGACAGTCTGAGAGTAGAAGCAATGTTCCTGCGTATGCGGAGTGACAGCTTACGCAAGGCTGCAAAAATGCTTGAGTCGCGAGCCCGAAGCCTGGAGGCTGATACGATCCGAATCGATACCGTTCGCGCTGATACAGCTGCGATCGATTCAACGATCTTGAAA
>CALMZQ010000038.1 GCA_937870915.1 uncultured Ignavibacteria bacterium | reverse complement strand
GGGGAGCAGGTTGAGGTGTGTAAGATAGGGCGAAGAGGGTGAATACGAATGGAGGTTTAAGATGGAGACTTGTTGTTACATGACGGAAGAATGCTCATTGCTTGGTGGCACCTTCTGCCTTTCGAGACCGTCAATTCAAGTCGACAACACATCAGCAGCAACCAGATAGGCTTCGACCGACTCAAAAAACGTGTGCTTCAGTGCCATTACTTACTGAATCAATGTGTTCACGTTACGCAGTAACTCCAGCTCTACTTCTAACGCTCATTCAGTCTACCCATTCGTAGTACAATTTGGAGGATCAATTTCATGACTATGCATTCATGCCGGCGGGTACTGCGTCATATAGGACGCTACCTTTGATTAGAATCGGCGTTGTCTGACGGCAGTTCAACAACGGAGTCTGAATCATCAGGACCAATATCAATAACCACCTTCTGACCACCTAGTAGTCCCCGCTTTTCATACCATGCCGCAGATTTGAATCGCCCTCTGCATTTTTGGATATCTGCCATTAAGAAGAGTACTTTTTCGGATGCGAGTTGGTCGTCTGTAAAATCATCTACATACAAGTACGCGCGCTTGACACTATCGCAGTATTTAATGTATTTGTATGCGTCTTCGCAACAGCCTGTTCTATATAAGTTTAGGGCCAGGCCATAGTTCGAGTTAATATCACTTGAATCAATACTTAGTGCGTCCCGGTAGGAACTGATTGCGGATTTATCGTTTCCGTTTACACCAAATGCATACCCGCGTTCACAAAGAACTTGCACCCGCTTGTATTCACTTACAAACATCGACAGTGCCTCTACGCGGTATGAAAGGTCAACAGCCGATTCGTAGTCTTCTCGATCAAGAGAGTAGGATACTTCGCTAGCAAAGTAATTCGCGAGCGCATACAGGGCAATCAAGGTTGCTGCGGCAGCAACAGATGCCACTAATACTACGATTAGTAGATATGATCGTCGAGCTTTCACTACTCTTTCGGGATTGGTTGTGACACTTGAACATCAACTTTAGTCGCATCGGCCTTAGGGAAGGAGCTCTGAGAGTCAGCCTGTTTCACCTGATCCAGATTGTGAATCGGTCCAACCTTGCTGATTTTGTTTATGATCTCAGTTCCAACTTTGCGAACCATAGGGTGCGAGCCATTCGCATAGCTCGATATCTCACCTGAGTAGACAAAATTGATCAAATCACCCATACCCGTGCTGACTATCATGCGCCCGACAAAAGCATGTAAAGATTCACAACATATTCATATATACTCATCAACAACTGAATCTCGACTTGACTTCCATAGGCGAAAGAAAGCGTAGCCGAATGGCAAAGCTCCGACTATTGCCAATAGGTTAAGTTGAAGACCATGTTTCGAACCATCAAATCCAACACCTGCGTTTATAACGACTTTATGCACCGTGGGATTCAATACGTTTAGGCACCACAACAGCCACAAAACAACATAGAAAAGCATTGAAGTACCGAGTCTTCCCTGCAAGTATACCCATAGCATAATGGCGTAAAGTGCGAGAGAAAGTAGATAAGGATATGGAATCGTCCATTCGGCAATGAGGTTCAATACAATTGCCTCAATCGAGAGTACAATGGGCACTATGTAGGCAATTAGAATCGCCTTACGAACCATCTTGTGGCTCTCAAGATCGAGATTTGATCTCATGACAGCAATCTGAGTTCGAATTCCGAGCAAAGTCATGACTCCAATGGTGAGACTTCCACTTTCATTAACAATACTGAACAAGTCTTGCGTACTTAACAGTCAGTGCCCTCCTAGGTTCTTAGGCTCGCGATCGACCTTCACTCCTTCTTTGGTTCTACAACCGTTGACTTGACAGTTGCACCTGCTTCTATCTTAAATATAAGAACCTTGGCCTCAGCCTTAATAGTCGCGTCATGTTCTACTCCTCCATCGCTAGTGGATGTAGTTGTTGAAGAAACAGAAGCTTTTGTTGGTCCAACTCCTTTTGAGACACTAACCTTTACACTTGAGCTGCTTCCCGACTGTTTGACGGTTGTACTCACTTCTGTACCACCTGGAGCAGGCAATTTTACGCTCCCTGATTTACTCTCTGTTTGGCCTTTTTGGAGTGAAAAGGAATTTGATTGGTCGACACTTACTGGACCAAGCGTCGCTCCAGTGGTCTGGCTCACTGAAAAGTCAATATTCATAGATACTAAGAACGGGCTCATTGAGATCGTGTTGCCAGGTCCGGCATTCCGAAGGGCACGTAGGTAAGGGCCTACTTGCTGCTTCGAAGAATAGGTAACCGTACCACTAACGCTTACTGTTGTACTGGCAATCTCCGTACTCATCCCGATCCCGAAATACGAGCTGGCCGAAGTGACGGATCGATCCACTACATCGGCAAGGTATAAAATACCTTGGCCAAACCCATCCCAAATTGGTTGAAGTCCATTGGTATACGGAATTCCTTCCAGTCCCTCTAAGTCGATCATATAGATAGGCGAGTCTGAGGAGAACTGATAGGGTGTAAGCCAGGAAAATTTTTTCGTCAACGGATCCACGCTCAAGAATCTCGCAACCCTCGGATCGTAGATTCTGAAGCCGTAGTCCTGCTGGTTTCCGGTTCCCTTTACGTCGTTGTCGTTCTCCTTGCCGTTGAAGCCGTAGCGGTAGCCGGCAGTTGCCTGTGAGCGCGACTCCATGATCATGCCAAACGGATAGTAGTCTGTTTGACTTGCCACGGTTGCAAGATATACATCTGCCGATGGTTTCTGGACTTCGTCTGTAATCACAACACGGACGTTGCCAAGGTGGTCCTTGAGTTCGTAGAAGCGTTCTCCGGCTGTGCGCTGTACAACCACGTCTATTGTGTCAACCACGCTGGTCGACCACGTGCGGTTTGGCTTGATCAGGCCGAGACGGTCCGAGCCGTAGAGCGGTACTTCGGTTTGAGTAATAGCGCCGGTGCCTACCTTCTTGTAGATGGAGAGGACCTGACCCTGTGCGTCGCGCAAGTACCATGTTGTAGATTCATGCACGTTTGACGGTGTCCACGTACGTGCACGCACACGATTGCCCATGGCATCGTAGGTATAGCCGATCTTTCTCGTATCCGTGACGATAGAGTCGATCTTGTTGGCCGGTGTCCAGAAGACTGCCGTTACATCAGCCCTATCATCGGAAACCATATTGCCGATCTCATCATACACGTAATTATTCGTTAACTGTGTTTCGAGGTCGTTCGGATGTGATGTAGTTGTAGTATGAGCATCAGTGATCTCACGAAGCTTGTTGGTCTTCTTCGGTGACTCGTACAATGCATAGGTCAGGTTGTCGAACTGGATTCCGGCAGCATCACTGCGACGAAGCTCCTTGATGTTCTCGTTGCCATCATAATTGTACTCTGAGCCCCAATAGAGTCCGCCGGGTTGTGTCCAAGTTGTGGATGGACGATCATAATACACATCCGATCGAATGCGATTGAGGATGTCGTATTGATACCGCGCTCCAAGCGATGGAGGGGGCGTAATGCCACCTCCAACTACGCGACTGTTCCATGCCCACCCGGCGATGTTGCCGTTGTAGAGTGGATAGGTGCGCAGCGCATTATCGCTGGCATCGTTCGTGTGCGGGGAGTTCGCAGCAGCAACAAAGTCGTTAGTGTGGTAATGAAGCATCATACCGAATGCATCACTAGCGAAGGTGCGGTTGGTTCCTTCTGCGGAGTGACCATCCTTGCCTGGATCTTTTTGAGTTGAGAGACTTGGAAGGTTGATACCCTTGAGCCAGCCGGTGATGGTGTAGGTATAGTCTAGACCTTGAACAGAGTCCTGGCCAAGTTCTACACGCTCAAGAAGGCCCACTCTGTCATACGAATACCGCGCGTCCTCATCCCATATTGTGCCGTCGAGGGAGGACTTAGAGGATGTTACCTTACCGTCATGGTCGTAGGTGAATGTGCGGAGCACTTGATCGAACCGGCCACGTTGCTGCCGGACGCCTGCTACACGACCCGATAAGAGATCATAGTCGTATTGAATGAGGACGCCGTGCCGCGGCGTGCCGCCATCGAGCCCCGGCAGATCCTGCATGATCCACTCAACATTGCCGTGTTCGTCATAGGAGAATCTGGTGATCACCCTATCGTCTATTGTTGTGCTACTACCATCTTCATCCGTTACGGTCTCGCTCACACGGTTAACAAGATTCCTCTGTTCCAGCGAACTCCACGGTCCAGGGGTACCTGTGCTTGGATCAGAATACAAGGTGGTTGTTAGCCACGTGCCGCTCCCTGAAGACCAAAGCAATTCCCCCAAGGTTGAAAGGACGTCGTCAGGTGATGATGGTAGCGTTCTTTCGCCAACCTCGATCACTCTTCCAAGGTCATCATAGTGCGAATATGAATGCACACCTGCCTGCGCTTGCTTGGCATTCTGTGAGAATCGGAGCATTCCTAAGGCGTTGTACCAGTAGTTCGTGATCCCTCCGTCCGGCGTTTCGCTCTTGACCATTTGCCCAAGCGTGTTGTAGGCATACTTCGTCACAAAATCATGCTCGGGGCATGTTTCACGACCTTGGCTCTCCGTAAGGAAGTTCACTCCTTCAGGTGGCACGGTCTTAACGAGGAGTCCGGAACGGTCATAGTAGTACAATGTGTAGTGACCGATCTGCTCTTTTCTTTCTGCTGTGAACGCATCTGCAACGCTATCAGGCGTGAAGCATGAGTTGTAATACGAGATCTCGATACTGCGAAGCATTTCGTCGAGACATGGCCCGTTCAACTGCGTTTCGAAACTCTCGATCACACGCTGCATTTCCTCAACGGCGCATGTTGAAGGCTTCACATAGGAGCTAACCGGAATTGTATCAGACAATACCCAACGGAAACACAGGTTTGCACATTGTACATTTCCACACGGCGCGCAAATGCGCGCCGTATTACATGAGTCGGCAGCGCTGCGCTGGGGGCACGTGAAGTCGAGGCACGGGAACGTGACTTCCATGTCACCGACGTAATGTTCGTCATTAAAGTAGTCGCCTTCAAAGCGGAGTTGGAGACGGGGCTCCATACCTTGACCAAACTTCAGAACGCCCTTCCAGATTTCGCGCAGAAGCGAGTATCCAATCGCCTTTGTGCTGGCGGCAAATGACGAGCCATCATTATAGTAGATAGCTTGGCTCTTATCAAGACTAGTTGTTGGTCTCTTGGGGTATACGTAGGTGGTCCAATAGCCTGTACCAGCTCGTACCTCATAGGCAATTTCTACGAACAAGGCCAACAATTCATCATCATCAATCAACGCCGGATCGCCACACGGCTGAACGGCAATACGTTCGATGAGAACTGCTTGACCTGCCGCATGATTCTCTGGGGCATGAACATATCTCTGCGAGTAGGATTTAATGTTCAACAACTGCTCAATTTCTGCCAAGGTCTTGGTCTGCCCTCCAATGCACTCAAAGGGAATGTCCTGCAGATCCCAGTAACGTTCAGCTGATTTGGCTTGAGGCTGGTCAGCAATTGTTGGGGCAGCCAGGTTAGCGCCTGTAACATCACCTAGAA
>CALMZQ010000037.1 GCA_937870915.1 uncultured Ignavibacteria bacterium | reverse complement strand
GGGTGACGCTTGCTGCGCTCGCAGGGTCCCTCCTCACTACGTTCGCAGGGTGACGCGTTGCGCTTCGCTCGCAGGGTCCCTCCTCACTACGTTCGCAGGGTGACGCTTGCTGCGCTCGCAGGGTCCCTCCTCACTACGTTCGCAGGGTGACGCGTTGCGCTTCGCTCGCAGGGTCCCTCCTCACTACGTTCGCAGGGTGACGCTTGCTGCGCTCGCAGGGTCCCTCCTCACTACGTTCGCAGGGTGACGCGTTGCGCTTCGCTCGCAGGGTGACGCGTTGCGCTTCGCTCGCAGTGTCCCTCCTCACTACGATCGCAGGGTGACGCTTGCTACGCTCGCAGTGTCCCTCCTCACTACGATCGCAGGGTGACGCTTGCTACGCTCGCAGGATGACGCGGCTGCGTCACGTTTTGGGTGCTGAAGAGCACTATATAGGCATGAAGAGAAACTGCATCTATATCATGAGCAACAAGAATCGCACAACATTTTATGTTGGCGTTACCAACAATCTTGTGCGTCGCAGATTGGAGCATCGCGCAGAAACAGCGGGTGATGGCTTCTGTGGTAGATACAATATATGCGACGTTGTATATGTCGAGTATTTCGATAAAATCGTTGATGCTATTCGAAGGGAGAAGCAAATCAAAGAATACGCGCGTGCTAGAAAGTTAGCCCTTATCGAAACTCGCAATCCCCAAATGGTGTCGCTCCAACCGCCGTTCTTCATTTTCCCTTAGTCGCACGAAGAGGCGCCGAGCGTCACCCTGCGAGTGCAGCGAGGAGGGCCTCACCCTGCGAGTGCAGCGCCGAGCGTCACCCTGCGAGCGAAGCGAGGAGGGCCTCACGTTGCGAGTGCAGCGCCGAGCGTCACCCTGCGAGCGAAGCGAGGAGGGCCTCACCCTGCGAGTGCAGCGCCGAGCGTCACCCTGCGAGTGCAGTGCCGAGCGTCACCCTGCGAGTGCAGCGCCGAGCGTCACCCTGCGAGCGAAGCGAGGAGGGCCTCACCCTGCGAGCGAAGCGAGGAGCGTCTCACCCGCAGGGCCTTATCTTACACGATGAACTACGTCCAACTCGGCCGCACCGGCCTTAAGGTGTCGCAACTGTGTCTCGGAACCATGAATTTTGGGAATTGGGTTAGTGAAACCGATTCGTTCCCGGTGATGACCCGTGCTCTCGAGCATGGCATCAATCTCTTTGACACTGCAAATGTCTATGGTGGAGACAAGGGTAAGGGCAGAACGGAAGAAGTTATCGGCAACTGGTTAACAGAAGATCCATCGCGCAGAGACAAGATCGTCCTTGCCACCAAGGTGTACGGTCAGATTGGTGATGGCGTGAATGACCGTGGTTGTTCAGCCTACCACATCCGCAAGTCATGCGAAGATTCGCTGCGCAGATTAAAAACGGATCACATCGATCTTTATCAAATGCACCACATCGACCGAGCAACGCCATGGGACGAAGTATGGCAGGCCATGGAGCAACTCGTGCGAGAAGGCAAGATCATCTATGTTGGTTCTTCGAACTTTGCTGCGTGGAACATCGCACAGGCCAATGAGCGTGCAAAGAACCGACACTTTCTAGGGCTTGTGAGTGAACAAAGTGTGTACTCACTCTACAATCGGCACATCGAACTCGAAGTGATCCCCGCAGCAAAAGAATACGGCATGGCCATGATTCCATGGAGTCCACTGGCAGGGGGCTTGTTGTGCGGGATTTTTTCCGTTGACGATGCCGTCCGTAGAAAACGTCCGCAACTCATCGCGGCCGCAGAAAAGAAACGTCCACAGATAGAAGCTTATGAATCGCTCTGCCGAGAGATCGGCATGGACCACGCAGATGTAGCACTTGCATGGATCCTTCAGCGCGATGGCGTAACAACACCCATCATCGGCCCCCGCACAGTTGAACAGATCGATGCCAACGTTCGGACTCTGGATGTAAAACTCTCGCCGGAAGTGCTCGCCAAACTCGACGAGATCTGGCCTGGCCCCGGTAATCAAGCACCGGAAGCCTATGCGTGGTAAAGGGGGCTGGTGTATATGTGATGTAGGTGGTATATTGCCAACATGATTCGTACCCAGATCCAACTCCCTGAACCACTGTTTCGTCGATTGAAAGAGATCGCCTCGGCACGCGATTGGTCGCTCGCGGAGCTCGTTCGTAGAGCAGCAGAAGTCTATGTTCAAACGTGTGTTGACGTGAGGTCATCAAGTGAAGAATGGACATTACCAACATTGCGTGGAAGTGGTGGCTACCGCGTTGATCCAGCAAGTGTTCGCACTGAGGAACAACTAGTGATTGATAGATATAAGGATAGATCTTGACATCGGTTGACACAAATATTCTCGTGTATGCAGTTGACCCTGACTCGCCATGGCATGTGCAAGCAAGAGAGTTCTTGCAAGGTGTTGATTCAGACAATGACGAGTTTGTCTTGTGTGAATTGATCTTGATAGAACTCTATATGACTCTCAGAAATCCAGCAATCTTTGTGAAGCCATACAGCGCCCGCGAGGCTGCAGGGTATTGTCAAGCACTCCGACACCATCCTCGCTGGAGGGTCGTGGACTATGATGCTTTGATTGCAAAGCAACTGTGGGAGTGGGCAGCAACATCGAATTCAAAACTTCGGCACATCATTGATGCTCGAATTGCGTTGACTTTACGACATCACGGTGTCACTCATTTTGCAACCGCTAACACAAAAGACTTCCAAGGGTTCGGCTTTACGAAGGTGTTCAATCCTATAATCTGAGGGTTCGCTAGATCCTGAAACGCATGAACCCCGTAGCGAGTGAAACCACTGGCGTCTTGTTCACGAGGTAGGTAACAAGATCGCGTGAGGTGAGCCCCATTTCCCAAAAGCCTTCGAAGACAGAGAAGAGGATGGAGACGGGAACAAAGACGCCCATGTTGCCACCGCCACCAATACCGATACCGAGTTTGAGCCATGGTGTTGCGCGATAGTTTGCACCACCACTAAAGATGGGTTCGCCCATGGATCCGGCTGTGGTGTTGAGTGATGCCACTGCATCAATGCCGAATTGAAGCCGATAGCTGTAGAAGAACGACGCACCGAATTTGATTCGTGTGGGTAGCTCAGCATCGGCTGATTGAAGTCCTTCCCATTTGAAGAATTCACCATCGCCTGTGATTTTCTGTGCTTCATCAAAGAGGTTGTAACTATCAAAACCGGTACTTGATAGTCCATTGAGGATCGTGTCGCCGGCATTATACACGTTTCCGTCAAACACCATCTTACCCATGTCGATCACCGATGCACTTAGTGTCCATCGATCGATCTCCACGGTTGCACCCACGTCTAAACCCCATCCCGTACCAATTGGGGAGAGCGAACTTCCGGGGATCAAGGACGGCGTTGTGGCCTTACCATAGTTGATGCCAAAGAAGGGGCTTAGTGCACTACGAGCCACGAACGATGCCTGCTGTACGCGAGCATCAAGGTAGGCGTATGATTCGAGATACTTCACCGTAGCACCGGCATAGACTTTCACACCGGCCAGATCTACGATTTTGAGACCGTATGAAGCTCCGAATTCGCGGAACCATACCATGGAGAGTACCGTGCCATCGAACAACTCGGAGTAGTTTTTTGGTGCGGTAGAAAAAGCGACAGTATCTCCTGCCCAGTTCACAGCGAGTGAGTCAAAATATGGCGAGTCTCTGCCTCTAAAGATGAGATTTGCCGCCTCATCATTGAGTATGAACGTGCCGGTAACCCGTTCTCGCATTGTGATCGCAAAGCCACCGAATTCTTGCGATTGGTATGATGCACCGATGGCTATCACATCGGCATTAAATCGCATACCACCATTTGAGAATGCTTCGGCAGCAGCTAGTTTCTGCGTTGCTGTGAAGGTGCCGCTTGCTTGAAAGAGAAGGTCGAAAATATC
>CALMZQ010000036.1 GCA_937870915.1 uncultured Ignavibacteria bacterium | reverse complement strand
TGAGTTGCTACGCGCTTGCCATCGGCATAGATGGTTACCAGCGTTGCCGTGTAGATCACCTCTACACGCCGGCCAACATAGATGTATGGCGCCGAGTAGTAGGTCTTGTCGCGGGCGAGATAGATATGGTTGTTCTTCTGTACCATGAGAGACCTGCGCCACTTGAGCTCAAAGCGCTGGGCCGGCAATGGCAAGAGAGACGAGCGTTCTTTGCTGTTGAAGACTTCTTGGCGCGACGCTCCTGAGCGCTGCATAGGCGTATTGTTGCTTGTAGTGATCTTCTCGGTGATGGCCTTGTTGAGATCTGCATCGCTGAAGAAGTTCATCTTGCGCAGTGGCGCTTTCACACGCTGATAAAAGTGCTTGACGCCAAGCTCTACGCGTGACTTGTCCTGTGGTGTGCTTACACGGGCAGGCATCACGACCATGTTGTAGTGCGCGGCCACATCGGCCAGCGCGCGTGTGAGCGTCGGATCATAGCGGTCGGGTGTGACCACGGCAGACTTCAAGTTGTCGCAGACCAAGAGCTGGGGCGCACCTTGGAAGAACTGAAGCGCATTCTCAAGGGCCTCAACAAAACACTCTACCGTTTGCCGGGCAATGGCAACGGCATAGGTCAGCTGTGAATGGCCCATCGTTGCCAGAAAGATCTGCCGCGCAATGGCTTCACCTGTGTGCGGGTCTGTCACATCCATGGTGTGACCGGCGAAGTCGACGAAGAGCACTTCACCCGGCTCCCAGTGCTGAACCATGCTCACCTGATCAGCCTTGGACTGCAGGCGCAGGTAGTAGCAGAACTGGCTATAGCCGTACCCCTCGCCGCACTCTTGGCGGTACTCGCTCCAGAGTAGGTACTTGGTAACTCCCTTTGACTTGAGTTCGGCCAGCATGGCCGGCACACGTTGCACGAACTCCGTGTACCTATCAGTGTCAACCGTCTCTGCCGGCGGCAATGCGAACCAGGCAGAGAGCTCCGGCTCTTCCATGGCTAAGAGCTCCTCGAGCAGGTGCGGGTGTTTCACCAGTTGAAGCCGGTAGCGTCTGACCGTGTTACGGCTGATGCACAGTGTGCGTGCTGACTCCTTGATGGAGACACGACGTTGGAAAAGCAAGATCAGTTCTTTGTATTTGTTCATTGCAATTGGCTTGCCTGCCATTTGGTCTCCTTGAATAGAAAGACCAATAATCAGCCAATTGTCCTATACCGACCACAGGGGGGTCAGTATCTGCCGGAATGTCATGAATCAATACCCCCAAGGGGGGGTCAACATGCTCCGGTACGGGGGGGTCAATATGCTCCGGTACAGGGGGGTCAACATGCTCCGGAATCTACAACCATTAGAAGCTGTGGTCAGTTACGTGCGGAATGATGTGGTCAAAACGAGCGGAATCTTTACTGAGCAAACGAAGAACTTGTCTATATTGCAATGCGATGCATTGAATCATATCGAAATAGTCCATGCAAAAAACTACATTCAACGTTCAGGGCATGGACTGCGCCGATGAGGTGGCAGCAGTAGATCGTGCGCTACGGCCGATGAAGGGCGTCAACGATATACAGGTCAACCTTGTTCTCGGAACAGTAACTGTCGATCATGACACTGCGAGCACTGCTGCGATCATAACTGCCCTCGGTAAAGTTGGCCTTCGCGCTTCCATTGAACAAGGAAACGAGGCGCGTGATACACCGGGTACTGCAACACAGGACAATTCCTCAGGTACAACCACGACCTCCGTGCCACGCACGTCACTAGAAAGGCAACGATTATTCGACGCTCAGCGTGGGCAGCTCTATGCGGTGGTCATCTCTGGAGCGCTGACAGGAATCGGACTTCTGATCGAATGGCTCGGGGTGGGACTTGCAACATGGACACCCATCGTCCTATACGCAGTTGCCACTGTAGCAGGCGCATGGTATGTGGCACCAAAGGCACTGCGGTCTTTAAGGCATTTGACTCTCGACATGAACATGCTGATGACTGTTGCCGTGATCGGTGCTGCTATTATCGGGGAATGGGCGGAAGGGGCTGCCGTAGCCTTTCTCTTTGCGTTATCGGAGTTGTTGGAATCGTTTAGTCTTGCTCGTGCACGACGCGCGATTCGTTCACTACTTGACATCGCCCCAGCAACAGCGTTGGTTCAAGAGGGAGATGTGCAAAGAGAAGTACGCGTCGAAGATGTTGCTGTGGGTGCCACCTTCATAGTTCGGTCGGGTATGAACATACCCCTCGATGGCGTAGTTACAAAAGGAGAATCGACTGTTAATCAGGCACCTATTACTGGTGAGTCGACACCCGCGGCGAAGGCTCCGGGCGATACGGTGTACGCCGGGACAATCAACGAAGATGGTTTCCTTGAGGTCCGCGTAACAAGTGTCTCATCGCAAAGTACTCTCGCTCGTATCGTGCAAATGATAGGAGCTGCACAGGCGCAGAAAGCCCCCTCAGAACGATTCGTCGACACGTTCGCAAAATATTATACACCCGCGGTTTTTGTATTTGCGTTGGGTGTGCTCCTTGTACCGCCTGTGTTCTTTGACAGTGGATGGGAGGAGTCTATTTACCGTTCCTTGGTGCTGATTGTTATTGCATGTCCGTGTGCCCTCGTTATCTCGACACCTATTTCTATCGTGTCCGGACTTACCGCGATGGCACGCCGTGGTGTGCTGGTGAAAGGCGGAGCGCACATCGAAGAGGTTGGACGGTTGAAGGTGCTTGCTGTGGACAAGACAGGAACAATTACTTCGGGCAAACCAACCGTGCATTCCGTTACTCCATGGCGTGATAATGACGAGGCCACCGTCGTGCGGATCGCGGCTGCGGTTGATACATACTCGGAACATCCGTTAGCTCGTGCAATCGTTGCGTACGCAACCGGACGTGGGATAGTCGCACCTGAGAGTAGTGGATACAAAGCAATCAGTGGGAAAGGGGCTGAAGCCGATGTCGAAGGCAAACGGTATTTCGCGAGTAATCATCGATACGCACATGATATGGGTGTGTGTACGCCCGCCCTAGAAACAGCGCTGGCTGAGATTGAATCACTGGGACTCTCCGTGGTGGTAGTTGGACAGGTGGGCGACAGCACAACGGGTGTGGTTTTGGGAATCATCGCCATCGGAGACACTATTCGCGCAGATGCAGTAGCAACAATTCAAGCACTGCACTCTGTTGGCATTAAGAAGGTTGTAATAATCAGCGGCGACAATCAGCGTACGGTTAATGCGATCGCCAAGCAAGCCGGTATCGATGAAGCGTTCGGTGATCAGCTTCCAGAGGACAAGGTTGAACGCATTCGCTCTTTGGTTGCTGAATACAAACACGTGGGCATGGTGGGCGATGGTGTGAACGATGCACCTGCTATGGCCATTGCCAGCATAGGAATTGCTATGGGCGGCGTTGGTACCGATGCTGCCATTGAAACCGCAGACATCGCACTCGTTCAGGATGAACTTCGAAAGATTCCTGAAGTGATCCGACTTGGGCAGAGAACGGCAAGGATTATCAAGGTGAATATCGCATTTGCCCTCGGCTTAAAGGCATTGTTCCTCGTGCTGGCGTTTATTGGCGTGACGAGTCTATGGCTTGCCATCCTGGCTGACACCGGTGCAACGCTGCTGGTTATAGCAAATGCCCTGCGGCTACTACAAACTCCTAAAACAGATAATGCGTAACTTGCCAATTATGCGTTCGCGTACACTACGTATCATCTTCGGCACCATCCTTGTATGGTCATTGCTCCTTGGTCTATGCCTTAACAATATCGTGAAGGCGGCCGTGCAGCTCGTGCATATCGAGCATCACTTGGTTGACCACGATGAGTCGGTGCAGGACATCTTGAAGTGCCTAACGCATGATGACACGCATGATACTTCGTCATCAGACTCCGAACACAATCGGCATCACGATCAAACAGGACCTAAGAACTGCGGCACGGGCTGCATCGCCCAGTTGGCTGTGCCACCGAGCGCTATTGTACTTCCGCCCGTTATCGGCGACGACCGTAAGCAGTCGTCCAAAACGTCTGTAGACCTGTATACTGACAAGCCCCTCGCGTCGATCTTTCAGCCTCCACGCGCCTAAGAGCACTCACGCTCTCCCCTTTGTAACTACAACTCTGCGTCACCCATCACGATGACGTTGTCTGCTGTTGCCTCCCGTTCACACCCAACGATCGAATGCGGGCTTGTCGCAGGCACCTTGGTTCACTCATTAAACTGATTACAAAAATGTTAGACAACATAATCACGTTCAGCATAAAGAATAAGTTCATCATAGTATTGATGACTCTTGTTCTCATCATTTGGGGTGTATGGAGTGCAACCAAACTCCCCATCGATGCACTTCCTGATATCACCAACAATCAGGTGCAAATAATAACCCTTTGCCCCACGCTTGCAGGGCAGGAAGTGGAACAGCTCGTTACCTATCCCATTGAACAGAGCATTGCCAATCTGCCTGATCTGATAGAGTTGCGAAGCATTTCTAGGTTCGGTCTTTCGGTAATTACAGTTGTGTTCGACGACAAAGTAAACATCTACTTTGCACGACAGCTGATAAACGAAAAATTATTAGATGCCCAGGAGAAAATTCCGAAAGGTATTGGAACGCCCGAGTTAGGACCCGTCAGCACAGGGTTAGGTGAAATCTACCAATACATTATTCATCCTAAAAGAGGTAGCGAATCAAAATATACTGCTATGGATCTGCGAACCATGCAGGATTGGATCGTAGCCCGCCAACTCTATGGGACGCCCGGTATAGCAGAGGTGAACAGCTTCGGTGGACAACTCAAACAATATGAGGTTGCGGTAAACCCCGATCGTTTGGTTGCAATGGGTATCACAATTCCCGAAATCTTTGTTGCCTTGGAAAAGAACAATGAAAACACAGGGGGGGCATACATCGATAAGAGACCGAACGCTTACTTCATTCGAGGAGTCGGCTTAATTAGGTCAATTGAGGATATCAAGAACATCTCTGTTAAGAATAACGCAAACGGAATTCCCATCTTAATCAAAGATGTAGCGGAGGTAGGATTCGGCAGTGCCGTCCGCTACGGTGCACTTACATACAATGGCGAGGTAGATGCAGTTGGTGGCGTGGTAATGATGCTAAAAGGTGCGAACAGCGCGGATGTGGTCAATCGAGTAAAAGAAAAGATGGCTACGATTCAAAAGTCATTGCCCGCCGATGTAGTAATAGAGCCTTACTTAGACAGAACAGATTTAGTAAACCGCGCAATCAACACGGTTAAAACGAACCTAATCGAAGGAGCGTTGATTGTAATATTTGTGTTGGTATTGTTTCTGGGCAACCTAAGAGCAGGCCTGATCGTCGCTTCTGCTATTCCACTTTCCATGTTGTTTGCTCTGGGCATGATGAATTTGTTTGGTGTCAGTGCTAATCTGATGAGCTTGGGCGCCATTGATTTTGGATTGATAGTGGATGGTGCGGTGATTATTGTGGAAAGTATTTTCCACCGTATTAGCACCACACAATTGCAGAGCGGAAAAGCAGAGCTTTCAAAAGCAGAGATGAATGAAACTGTTCTCGAAAGCGCAAAGCGCATTAGGAATTCAGCGTCATTCGGAGAAATCATTATTCTGATTGTGTATTTGCCGATCCTATCTCTCGTGGGTATTGAAGGTAAGATGTTTGGTCCGATGGCCCAAACCGTTTCATTTGCCATTCTCGGTGCTTTCCTCCTCTCGATTACCTATATACCAATGGCGTCTGCACTTTTCCTCAGCAGAAAAGTAGCCCATAAGCAGAACGTTTCCGACAAAATGATGGCGTTTTTTCAGCGTACGTATGCTCCGCTTTTAGCCGGAGCTATCAAAGCAAAATGGTACGTGGTTGGAATAACAGTAGCTGTTTTCTTTGTCGCCGTTTTTGTCTTTTCAAGAATGGGAGGCGAATTCATACCTACATTAGCCGAAGGCGACTTTGCCTTTCATTGTATTCTCCCGCAGGGTACATCTCTGTCGCAAAGCATCGAAACCTCCATGCAGGCGTCACGCATTATTAAAGTATTTGACGAAGTAAAGATGGTAGTCGGCAGAACTGGTGCGGCCGAAGTTCCGGTGGACCCCATGCCACCCGAAGCAACCGATTTGATGGTAATTCTGAAACCTCAAGACGAATGGAAACGAGATATTTCTTATGATGATTTGGCCGATGAAATCAATGAAAAGCTAGAGAACATTCCCGGCGTCTTCTTTGAAAAAAGCCAACCAATACAGATGCGCTTCAACGAACTAATGACTGGCATTCGCCAGGATGTAGCAGTAAAAATCTTTGGCGAAAACATGGATACTCTTTTATTCTATGCTGAGAAGGTAAATGAAGTGGTCCAAAGCGTGGAAGGTGCCACGGAGCCAATGGTGGAAAGAGTCGCGGGACTACCACAAATCGTCATTAACTACAACCGAACCCAAATTGCTAATTATGGCCTGAACATTGAAGACATCAACCACATCGTTAGCACTGCGTTTGCTGGGGGCGAGGCAGGCGTTGTATTTGAGAATGAACGCAAGTTCGATTTAGTGGTTCGACTGGATAGCACACATCGTAACAACATTGAAGATGTAAGCCATTTATATATACCGACCGCCGATGGAACACAAATTCCTCTATCGCAAGTGGCGGATATAAAACTGGAATTGGGTCCGGCACAGATTAGTCGCGAAAAGGCTAAACGCAGGATTGTCGTTGGCTTTAACGTGACCGGCAGAGATGTACAAAGTGTCGTGACTGATATCCAGAATAAACTCGACCAACAAGTGAGACTACCCGAGGGATATTACTACACGTACGGGGGCACATTTGAAAACCTACAGGCCGCAACGAAACGATTAATGATAGCAGTTCCGTTATCAATGGCGCTCATTTTCATGCTACTCTATTTCGCTTTCACTTCTATCAAACAGGCTGCGTTGATCTTCACGGCCATTCCAATGGCAGCGATTGGGGGCGTCTTTGCGTTGCTGCTTCGTGGGATGCCTTTCAGCATATCGGCAGGCGTTGGATTCATTGCCTTGTTTGGTGTAGCTGTACTAAATGGAATTGTATTGGTCAGCACTTTCAATCAATTGGAGAAAGACGGAATGACCGATACGATTCAGCGAGTTATAGAAGGCACAAAGATCCGCCTACGACCCGTGCTGATGACCGCGACTGTTGCTTCACTTGGCTTCATCCCAATGGCAGTATCAACTGGGGCTGGTGCAGAGGTGCAAAAGCCTCTGGCAACTGTCGTGATAGGCGGACTCGTCACGGCCACATTCTTAACGCTGTTTGTTCTGCCCCTGCTCTACCTGTTGTTTTCTGGTAAACGAACGTGGAAGCTCAGCAGATCCGCAGCTCTCGGCGTCGTTGCCTTTCTTTCGTGCAGCGTGGCAATTGCCCAAACACCAACCACAAAGAGCATTTCAGTCGATGATGCGGTTAGCATAGCCGTACAGAACAATTTTGACATCCAGTCGAAGCAACTGAATGTGGAGTCAGCAACGGCGTTGAAAAAGTCAGTGTTCGAGCTACCCAAAACGGGTGTCAACGTACAGTTCGGGCAATACAACAGCATAAATCAGGACCAAGCATTTCAGATCTCCCAGAGCATTCCTTTCCCCACCTATTACACGGCTAGATCCAGTCTGTTCGAGGCTGAACTACAAAGCAGCAAATTGCAGCATGAAGCAACGGTCAGTGAAACAAAGGCTCAGGTTCTTTACTGGTATCATCAGTTGCAGTACTTGCAAACCGCCAGAACGCAATTGCTGCGGTTAGACAGCATGTATAAGGATTTTGAAGCTACTGTTGCATTGCGCTACAAAACCGGAGAAACGAATCTTCTCGAAAAAACAACCGCCGAAACCAAGCGAGGACAGCTATCGCTGCTCGTGAAGCAATACGATGTCGAATTGTTGACTGCTTACCGATCCTTGAAAACCCTGATGAATTCAAGCGAGGATTTTACGATTGCCCTCACCGATAGTTTGCAGCCACTCGTATTAAGCAGATCGTTCGATACGTCTCTAATTGCCAATAATCCATCGGTGAAAGTGCTGTATCAGCAAGCCGTAGTGGCGGAACAAAACATCAAGGTGGAAACGGCATCCACGTTGCCGGACTTCAATGTTGGCTATTTCAACCAGTCATTAATAGGTGTACAAAGTGTTGATGGTGCTGATGTGTACTTTGACGGTAGCAAACGCTTTCAGGGCTTTAATGTCGGCATAAGCATACCGGTAACGTTTTTCAGCAACGCTGCTAAGATCAAGTCTCTGGACTACAAGTATCAAGCGTTGCAGAAAGAGGCCGACAACCGCAGGCAGCAGTTGCAGAATCAACTGCAAAACGCCTTCTACCGTTACGAGCTATACCTGTCACACTATGGATACTACCTATCCACAGCATTGCCCAATGCCGAATCAATTATCAGTACGGCAACCCTCGGTTTCAAAAGTGGTGCCATCAGCTACGTTGAGTTTCTACAGGCATTGCAAACAGCGACAGATGTACAATTGAACTTTCTTCAAGCAGTAAGCCAGATCAACCAAGCTGTTGTCAGCATCAACCTCTTAATCAACCAATAGAAAATCAATAAAATGAAAAGTGCAATCATAATAGTAATCCTCGCAGTGTCAATGGTTGTTGCGGGGTGCAAAAGCGAAAAGTTCGAATCGCCAGCCGTCGAGACTGAGCAACACGAGGTGCATGAGAATAAGAACACAGCCATGCTCACTGACGAGCAGATGAAATCCATAAACATTCAGTTTGGTAGTATCGAGCGGAAACAGCTTACTGCCTCGCTTAGGGCGAACGGGATATTGGAGGTGCCAAATCAAAACAAAGCCAGCGCTACGGCATCAATGGGTGGCGTAATAAAATCGATCCAGGTACAAACGGGAAGTAACGTCCGCAAAGGGCAGGTCATTGCTACCATCACCAACAGTTCCTTCATAACCCTGCAAGAAGACTATTTAAGTGTTTCATCGAAATCCGAACTGGCAGAATTAGAGTATGCCCGGCAAAAGGAACTGCAACAGGGTAACGCCACCGCTCTCAAGAATCTACAAAGCGCGGATGCAGAGCTCAAGACGTTAAAAGCAAAACGGGCAAGCTTGCGTAAACAATTGGAACTAATCGGCATCAGTGCTGAGGCACTTACGACCGAAAACATACAGTCAACAGTTAGCATCAGAAGTCCGAT
Source organism: uncultured Ignavibacteria bacterium (assembly GCA_937870915.1). Lineage (GTDB taxonomy): Bacteria > Bacteroidota > Ignavibacteria > Kapaibacteriales > Kapaibacteriaceae > UBA10438. The sequence goes on along the minus strand of CALMZQ010000036.1, from coordinate 25,734 downwards.
AGGCGGAGTAATCCGCGACGTAAAGGTCAACATCGGCAGTTATGTGGATGCGAACAGCCCCATCGCTGAAATAGTGGACAACAGTCAACTACATTTAGACTTATTTGTTTACGAAAAGGATTTGCCGAAAATGAGAGTTGGGCAAACAATTCACTTCACACTCACAAACAATCCGGGCCAGGAGTATGACGCCGATATTTATGCAATCAGCAACACGTTCGACCCAACGTCTAAGGCCGTTGCCGTTCATGCAATCGTCAAAGGAAACAAGCAGGGATTGATTGACAAAATGAGCATTACCGCGTTAGTGAGCCTGGAGAATGCCACCGTTGATGCCGTACCTACCGATGCTATTGTAAACCACGAGGGTCAGGACTACATCTTTATCGTTACCGATGCTCACGCGGAAGAAGAACATCACAGCGAGTCGGAGACTACCGAACACAAACACGATGAGCAGGGACATGGTCACGGCGAAAAAGAGGAGCCCAAGCACCAAGCAAGAGACGAATCCAAACACAAGGAAAAAGGAACAACGTTCGAACGGATCCCTATTCGCAAAGGCACCACCGATGTTGGTTACAGTGAAATAACCTTACTGAAAGAGATCCCCGCGAACAGCAGGGTCGCCGTAAAGGGCGCGTTCTTCATCTTGGCAAAGATGAATAATAAAGGGGAGGGGCATGCACATTAAGAACGTCCACGCTTGTACCCAGCAATGCTGTCGTCACCGACTTCTGGAGATTCCGCACACCTTGACCATCAAGATCCTCGTTGCCGCAACCAGCTGAGATCACACTCCAACGGCTTGATAGCTGTAATCTAGCATTGGGTTTAGCAAGTCAGCATACCATTAGATGCGGTGGTCAATCATGTGCGGAATAATGTAGTCACTGCAACCGGAATCTCCAGCAGAACACTGAACCGCTACTTTTGCCAACCCCGTTTTACACATTCGCTTTTCTATCTATTCGTATTGTGTCAAGACGCTTGCAATTTTCTGAAACTGCAAAAAACAAAATTCTGAATTGTGTCAAAAGGTGTCTTGTGGTCAACCGTTATGCATTTAATTTTCTCAAAATACTCTTTCAGTCGGTCTGTCATTGTCGTCTCTGAATACTGTTTTATTTCTATTCCGCTACATTTTTTCGGTCCTTGTTCCGAAAAGGTCCCGATTACCAATACACCTGTCGGATTGATGTTCTCTTGAGCCGTCTGTAAGTAGTTCGATACTTCTTGTTCGTCTGTCAAAAAGTGAAAGGCTGCTCGGTCGTGCCAAAAATCATATTTCTCTGTCGGCTTAAAAGTCGCTGCATCTGCAACTATCCATTTTACATTTTTTGCTTTGTCGCCAAGTCGTTGTTTTGCTTTATCAATGGCTGCCACTGAAATGTCGAGAACAGAAATGTCTTGATAACCCAAGTCGAGTAGATGATCAACTAAATAACTGTCACCACCGCCAATGTCAATCACTTTTGCAGATGTCGGCACGTTGAATTGTTTAAAGAAGTCCAATGAAGTTTCTGGTGTCGGTTGAAACCAACTAACATCTTTCAGATCTTTTGTCTGGTAGATGTTTTCCCAATGTTTCTTGCGATCAAAGTTTTCCATCTTTCTATCTCGTTCTTATGTTTCGGTGTCGCCATTTAGAATGCGGCATAACCCATTACAACCCTTACTCATTGAACTGTATCCGCGACTTCTGCGTGGATAGACGCTACAAATGCAGAAGATATTCAGTGGTGTTGGGCTCTTCGTTCAGTGAATGGGCTATGGATGTTCTGAGTTCTAAATCACCCCCACACCTTCTCCACATCCTCCTTACGCCCCTTCTCGGTGAGTGCAATATACTTCTTCATCGTTTTGAAACTTCTGTGTCCTGTGAAGCTCATGACGACCTCGTGGCGCATGCCCCTTTCAAGTGAGATGGACACAAACGTCTTTCTCGCTACGTGACTTGACAAGAACTCCCACTTTGGACCGCGCTTCTCGGTTGCAGTCTTACCACTTCGTCGTACTTGTCTGAAGGGACTATCTAACTTGGCGACCTTACCGAGTTCTTTAATGTAACCGTTGAACTTCTGGGAACTTATGGACGGAAGTGGACTGCCAATGCTTCGGTACTTGGTGATGATGGCATCGGCACGCTTGGAAATGTGAATGCGAACCTCGGTCTTGGTCTTTTGTTGACGCAGACACCATACGCCATCGCGAATGTCATCGTAGTGCATGGTTTGGATGTCACCGAACCGTGCTCCGGTGTAACACTCAAGAAGGAAGAGATCGCGCACACGGTCTAAACGTGGGTTGGCGGAGAGATCGACTTTCTCAAGGAGCTGGAGTTCGTCCCATGTGAGGGCCACTACCTCGACGTCTTCCTCATCGACCTTGAACTTGCGGTAGGCTGGGTGAACAGGGGCTCCCCTGTCCACTGCCCACGACAAAAATGTCTTGAAGGTGCTCACGTACTTGCCAATGGTGTTGTTGGTCAGCTTCCGCTTCTTGATCATGTGATTCCGGATTCGATCATAGAAGCTATGGTCGATGTTTTCGAACTTCAATGGGTCCTTGCCCTTCTCCACTTCCTTCAGGATCACTTTCAGTGTGTTGTATTTCGCGATAGTCCGGGGCTCCAGTTCGTTCTTCTTAGATGCTATGAACTGGGCATAGAAGTCCCAGAACGAGAGAGCCTTTTCCACTGAGTCGTTTGGGGTACGATCCACCCTACGGCGCGACAGCTCCTCGGTTAGGATCCTCAACGAGAACGCCTCCCCGTGAGTAGCAATCCCATTCAAGACAGCCGTTTCAACCTCGATTGTCCGCGCCTTTAGTATGGCGTTCAGCGCGGAATAACTTGGCTCAGAGCGTTTGATCTCTTGTTTATCCTCATTCCAGTCACCAGGCCTAACCGTCACGCCAGTACCCAGTCTCATTCGGGCATTGTTCACGAATACGCTGAGGATCACTGCCGAACGGCCATCACGATTGATGTCCTTCTTGAGGTATAGACGGGTCTGTGCCATGCCATTCCTTCATACTCAGGTGACGGTACAGGTGACGGTTTTTTACTTGATCTCGGGATTATTCGAGATATCACCAGACGTCTACAATCTACGTAAGTCCATGCTATATAAGCAAGTAATCATACGTTCTGATATCTCGGGATATCTCAGGATAAACGTAGGTTCATTTCCTGCCCCCGCTACTCCCAGAATACGTAAACCCTTGTAACTCATAGAGTTGCAAGGGTTTTTCGGTTCTATAGCATGGCTCACGGCTTGATAGAGCACTCGCCTCAATGCATGCACCCAATGTACACCTCGGTAAGCTTGAGGTATGCATCCGGGAAGAACTTGTGAGCTCTATCAAGAGCTTCTCGAAGAAACGGGTTTTCTGGATTGCCATGTGCAAGAATCACTATGAAGTAGCCGTTGGCGAAGCCAGTATAAGCAGAGGATAGATCCACGCTTGTCCAAAGTGAGTCTTGGCCATCTCTTCCACGCACGACATAGCACGGATATGTGTCCCCCTCTTCAAGACAGACGCTTTTGGGAAGCGTCAGACCAAGACCGTCATGCTGCTCAAGGTCTCGATCGTCCGAGCCGGCATTCAACAGCTTCCGAGCGTTTGCTGCAAACACCCTCGCTTCATTGTAGTCCCGCGTTGACTTCAGGATCAGAAACGACTGTTTCTTCCAAAGGTATTCCTGTTGCAGGCTATCATTCGAATCCACCACCTGTCCCGACACCGAGATCGCCACGAAGCTGAAGATGATGATGAACCTGTTCAGTAGTGTCATGTACGAATGTACAACATCATCAAACTCATCCTGATGCTCAGATCAATTAGACCTGCCCCGTTTGATGGCCCAATTGTGATTGGAGATTCCGACCGACCTGACCATCAAAATCCGCGTGGCCGTGGCCACTTGGGATCGCATTCCAACGCCTTGGCAATTGTAAACTATCATTGGGTTTAATAAGTCAGCATTCCATGGGACGCGGGGGTCATACACGGGCGGAATGAAGTGGTTAGCAGGAGCGGAATCTCCAATAAACTAGTCTTCATCGTCAGATCTGACGTCTGGTTTCGTAAAAACCATTCTCTCCCCGGCCCAGGCCGTCAGATTACCGCAGCTATCCACAAACGAAAACTCGACTTCGTAGCTACCGTCATCTCTGAACGCGAAGGCACCTGAACACATGCTGCGCCCAACGTAGATTTTCTCTCCATCTGGTACAAGGTAAAACGTAGCTTCCTTTCCCGATTTAAGACTTCTAACGGTCGTTTTCACCCATAGCTCTGAATCGTCCTTAGCAGGATTACTAAACTCAACATAAATAGCTGGTCCGCAACCATACTGCGCGTATCTTTTCTTCAGAATTACTGGCTTCGAAGTCACCTCTGGTCGAGTGGCATCTATGCCCGCAACAACTTTATAGGACGGAACCCCAGAGTTGTCTGTTTTATCGCTGATTCTCTCTAGCTCCTCACGTTTCGGCAAGCTGTCTATAATGACGGTGTATTCTCGTCCCGCTTCCAACTCTCTTTCAGGCTTAAGGATTGCCTGTGTCAATTGGTATTGCCCAACACATATCTCTTTGACAACGAGACGAACAATCGTGCCTCCGCTCCTAAGGTAGATATTGTACTTTTTGTTAAGGCCAAGTACAACACTCTGACTCTCTGCGTAGCCTCTGACGATAAACATTGAATTCTGCTTTATGGTGCGACCGCTTGGATAGACATAGAGTCCTTCCGCAGTGCATAATGCAACACCGGAGACGGCGGAACACAACAGCATGATAAGGGTTAGAAGCAGCTTCATGGGGTTACCCTTGCCTCCTCAGAGCGGAACGTATCAACATATTCTGGACAGCGATGTTCACGAATTCAAGGTGCCAATTGAGTCGAGCACAATCCTCGTTGCCGCGACCACTTGCGTCTGTACTCCAAGGCCATGGACCACAATCTAGCATTGGTTTTTGCAAGTAAGCATACCATATGATGCGATGGTCAGTTGTGTGCGGAATGAAGTGGTCAACGCGGGCGGAAACTCCAGTGGTGCCAATGCGTTGTCATGCACAGTCTACTTCAACTTAAATGAGTCAAGTATGGATTCAGCGATCGATTGATAATTCTTGAATTCTACTTGCTCGGCCGAGAAGGTCAAAACATAGGCCTTTTCATTCTTAATCCAACAATACGCCTCGAATTGTAAGTGGTGAATACCTTGATCACCTGTATAAATCAGTTTATGATATTCGCCATCGGCTAAGGATTTTCTCTCGCTCGAAATTAACTGCGAATTGGGCATTGTCTTTGATTTAATCTGATTTTCAGAAACTTCAACGAACTTGTCCATATCCACGTTGGCCCCTGCAAGATTCTGAATCATCAGATTAATGTTTTCCCTAAAGTCATCAGTATCATTATCAGGTGAAGCAAACAGAATAAAGTTGGAGCCCATTTTACCACTTCGATCTAAAGTCCACGTCGAAGGGTATCGAATGTAGAATTCAGAATTATCTATTGACAATGAATCTTTTTCATCTGCGATATCCTGCGAACGATTTTGAACTTCGTCGCACGAAACAAGCAGAAGCATAAGAGCTGAAATCAAGAGATGCCTAAATGTGTGCATAGGTAGATTGCGCATATTTCCTTTATAGCCCATACCCACTGCGCCTTATCCACGACCTGTGGGTAGATAGGCGCTACAAAAGCAGGAGACATTCAGGATGGTTGGATTCATGGGTTAACTATAGGGCTGCTGATGTTTTGATCTCTAAGTGTAAAGTCGTGGTTGCCCTGAATTGGATCTCTCATTCACAGCCACACCCAATTGATCATGGCCACCTCATCCCCACACCCTCTCCACATCCTCCTTGCGGCTCTACTCGTTCAGCGCAATATACTTCTTCATCGTCTTGTAGCTTGTGTGACCGGTGAAGCTCATCACTACTTCGGGACGCATGCCCCTTTCAAGTGAGATGGAGACAAAGGCTTTACGGGCGACGTGACTGGACAGAAGCTCTCAGGTGGGACCGTGCTTCTCGGTTGATGTCTGACCGCTCCTACGAACTTGATAGTGCGGAATGAAAGTTCTTGCTGGCTAGCCAGGTGTATGTTCCGCGCTAAGAGATCGCATCATTCCGCTGCAAAGTGACTACTTGAGAGCACGATCCCATGGTCAGTTGCTTGTGTAATTGAGTTGTGAAGGGGAGCGGAATGTCTAATCAATGTATACACCGAGTAAATTTGATCTTAGCATAGCAACAATCGATACGAATACTACAAATGCACTGATGAACCATTTTCGACGTATCAGACTGTGAATCACACTAACTCCATGAATTAGTTCTATAGCCCTTGCCACAAGCAGAGTTACAATACCAACCGAAGACCACACGAATAGTACTACACCTATGATAAGAAATGTAGCTTGCCATGTTTGATCTGTGGGGTTGCAATTCGATTCGCGATATACTTTTTTCGTCATCTCCATGCTCACGATAAAGGCGAGAACGAGTAACACATATATGAGATCATGAATCTCAACCATCTTCTTGATATTGAAGTGACTCGTCATAGAGTTTACCGGCGTGTGTGTGGTCTGATATTAATTGACTGACACACATGCTTGTCAGTTATTGTGTCTATTCCGTCGCTTGTAGGTAATAGCGTTACAAGCAGAGTCGAGTCGTTGGTTGAATTCTTCATACCATTTCTTACCATTTCTAAGCGATAGAAATGCGATCACGTTCTTGTTATAGATGTTTGCGCATTCGATATCGTTGTCAGATACAATGCAACCAAGGTTAGAGTAGTAGAAGCCGTACTGTCGAGCGAGTATCTGTTGCGTTGAAACATATCTATAATCCTGCATTCCATACGTAATCAGAGTAACATCTCCGTTTATTATGTCACTTCTGAAGTCGAATCTATTATCGCAATAAGTCAGTTGATACCAATCATACTCAATGTGCTCGTTTTCTATTCTATAGGGAATGAAAGCAGTTTGTTGCTGCGCAGGCGGATCTGAACAACCAGTAAGTATGACCACAAGAATGGCTGCAGAAAAGCAAATACAAGAGCTCACCATCACTCCTCTGAGTAGTGCATCAGATCATACTCCTTACACCCAAACACCTTCTCCACGTCTTTCCTACGCCCCTTCTCATCCATCGCAATATACTTCTTCATGGTCTTGTAGTTCTTGTGGCCGGTGAAGGTGATAAGCGCTTCTTTCGCAACAGTATCCGGAGTGAGGATGGATCTTTGCAAACTGAGAACAACATATATCTCAACAGCGAGATCATCCAACGTTTCTATGTAAGCAGGGGAAGATCACATCACCACATCGTTCTTGTCAGGTCGCTTACGATGGTTTTCATAACTGCTTCGTCACCCCGCGTTTGCAGAATGAACGCGTGAATCGTCGATAGCAGTGTGTTTCCCTCCTGAGGAACAAATGCCCAGCCTCGCACGGTGTTTTCGTCTATAAGCATGTTGTTCGACACAACGATGGCCGGAGAATAGATCCGTCCGGCATGGCCGTAGCGACGGCCCTGCTCAAAGATGACGTTGCTGTCGAATTTATGTGTCGACGCCAATAGGTTCGTCTCTGATATCCGCTTATGCACAACGTCTTCAGTTAAGGGGCAATTGAATTCTATCATGAATCGAATGCTATGCAAGAGCTGACTCGGCGTTGTGATGTCTGACGTTATGATCGGCGCCTCAGCACCGATCGTTGCTAACAGTCGTTTGACGTCCACCCCATGATGTGTGCCACTCGATAAATCCACATGCCGTGATACCACATTCCCGGATACAAGTCGCTGATGTTGTCCAAGATCTTCTGACCTACGCACAACAACCATGTCGGCATGATTGATCGACGATAGATCGCCACCCGATAAACCATGTAGAAGCGCTGCCGCTCCGTGGGTGTTACAAGACACTACTTGCACATACCGTTCACCTAGCACGGCGGAATCATTTATGCCAGACATAAACGGCAGGCCAAACCCGGTTTCGCTTCCCTGTGCCGAAACGCCTCGTAGGTTGTCGAGGTTGGCATAGAACGGCCTCATCCTCATCCCCACACCGTTTGCCGTTGTTTCGAACACATAGTCTGCCCGTCGAGCTTGAGCCTCGAACTCTCCTGCATAAGGGAATAGAATTAGCCCCCTATCAATTAAGGGAGTGTGATTTGAGGCACCCCAGCCTGTGTTCGTTCGTTTTAGTGCGACGATCTCATCAATACCAAGCTGCTCTCTGTAGTATAGCAACAGTGATGAAAGCGTGGTGCCGATGTTGCCCAACCCAGTGACGAGAACCCTCATCGTCTCCTCCGATGCACCCATTGTTGTACGTGTCTCTTCCCGACAATCACAATTATTGCCGATGCAACCAGGATCTTGATATCCATCCACAGCGACCGATCGCGTGCATACGAACGGTCATACAACCAACTCATTTTAGCATCACATACATTTGATAGCTGAGCAAGCCCAACGATGCCGGGCCTTAGGGACCAACGGCTACGATATCGATCGTTGTTCCATCCAAGGCGAACAACGTCTGCATGTGTGAGCGGTCGTGGTCCAACCAGACTCATCGTTCCAAACACAACATTAAGGAGTTGTGGCAGCTCGTCGATCCCAGTGCTGCGTAGTACCCGACCAAACGGTGTAATAGCCCCCTGTCTCATTGAACGATACTTGATAATGATGAAGGGGCTCATCCCTACGCCAAGTCTCTCTTGGAGAAATAGTGGGTTCTGTCGATCGGCGACCCATATCACCACTGCGATCACGATCAGCATCGGCAACAATAGTATTGTGCTGATGCCAGAGACGACGATATCGAACAGGCGTTTTATCATGGCTCTCGCAACCGGGTATCCGTTGAATAGTTGGTCTTCTAACTGAGATCGAGTTTCAACCCAAGCGGAATCTCATCGACATTAATTCCTTCATCCTACTTGACCACATCAACACGTGTTGTTAGCGTTTCTTTGTTAGTTACCATCCGCAACTGATACGCCCCGTTACCTATGGCACTGACGTCTGTTGTGAGGACATAACCGCCTGCGGCTTCAGCCTTGTTGCTCACAAAGGTCTGTACTACCTGACCCATCATATTCAACAGTTCAAGAGTGATAGTCAGCGGTTCACGGAGACCGTAATGGATCTCCATCGAGTTTTGTGTTGGATTGGGGCGGGTTGTCAACGACGTAGAGTTCTTTGCTGAGATATACAGTCTCGGGCCGCCATCTTCGCATACCCCATTGATTTGTATTCTGCCATCTTGAGTCAACGTCTCAGAAACAATTCCGCTATTTGTCCAGCGGAATTCGTCGATGATGATCGATGAGTTGTCGGTATTGCCAAGTGTCGCAATACACGGAACAGAAATCAATTCGTTGCTCGCCGGATTGTACGTCCCTGTGAGTTCGAGCATGCAGCTATCAGCTGAACCGGTACATTCACTGCTGCTTTGTTCAACGAAGAGTATCGATGAATTGTAGCGGATACGGGCATACCATTTTGTTGGCGCGCCGGTGAGCTGCAAGCCAGTCTGCTTTTGGAGCGTTAACGTGAGATTCACTCTCTCACCTGCTTGGCCTATGATATCCTGGGCAACAACCGTAGTGCGCGCTGTATCCAAGCTGTTGACAGTTCCCTCACCAAAGAGTTGCACAGTGGCTGGACTCCCAACACCGCTATACTCGAACAACAAACGTCCGCTGGTCCTACCTACATCCGATGGCAGAAACCGCAGATCCAATCTAGCCGTATCGCCTTGCGCTAACATGAAGCTCCCACCGCCAGAAAGAGTCGAGAAGTCGAAGTCGTTTGGTCCGGCATGGCGCGTTGCGGTAATGCTCAGCGGTGCGCTGCCTACGTTTTTAATAGTGATTGCACGCAGAGTGTCTTTTGCTACTCCAACTAGTAGCGCGCCGAAGTCGATCACATCACTCAACACGGCAAGCGATGGTGCAATTCCTTCGCCACGAATTGTTTGTTGCAGCGTATCGGATTGTGTGAAGACAATCAGTTGTGCAGTTTTTGTCCCTGTTGAAGTAGGTGAAAACCGAAACTCCACTGCCCTTGAGCTGCTCGTTGGCACAGTGAAAGGTGGTATGCCCGACACGAGTGAGAACTGAGAGGCGTCAGAGCCTACGATCGCGATGGAATCAACACGATATTGATAGGTGCCAGCATTGCGAGCAAAAGATGAAATCAAAGAATCTCGATCACTACCAACCAAGCATTGACGCATATCTACATTTTGGCTTGCAGGGGAAGGTGCGACGATGGAGAAGACTGCATCGGAAACATCTTCTTGTAGCGGCGCTCCCCCAATATCCCACACCCTTGCGGTATAGTCCCAGCTTGCCGTGGCTATTCGGCTGCCGTCAGGGCTAAACGCAACGCCTGAAACACCGCCATTATGTCCTGTTAGCGTCCGAATGAGCATGCCCGTATTTGCATCCCAAATCTTTGCTGATTGGTCATGGCTTGCCGTAGCAATTGCGCTCCCATCAGAGCTAAAAGCAACGCCGGTAAGATAGAGAGTATGTCCTGCTAGTGTGCGAATAAGCACGCCCGTATTTGCGTCCCATATCTTTGCTGTCTGGTCATTGCTTGCGGTCGCAATTCTACTCCCATCAGGGCTAAACGCAACACCATAGACTCCATTATTATGCCCAGTTAATGTCTGAGTGAGTACCCCTGTACTTGCGTCCCAGATCTTTACCGTATAGTCTTCACTTGCCGTAGCTATTTTACTACCATCAGGGCTAAAGGCAACGTCCATAACACCGCTTGTATGTCCAGTGAGTGTATGAATGAGCACGCCCGTATTAGAGTCCCATATATTGGCTGTTCCGTCACCGCTTGCCGTAGCAATTGCGCTCCCGTCAGGGCTATAGGCAACACCATAAACACCATTGTAATGACTTGTAAGTGTGCTGAGGAGCGCACCAGAATTAGTGTCCCATATCTTGGTAGTGTTGTCACGGCTTGCCGTAGCAAGTCTGCTCCCATCTGGGCTATAGGCAACATCTAAAACTGCGTCAGCATGGCCTGTTAGTGTGCGAATCAATCCGCCTGTGTTTGAGTCCCAAATCCCGGTGGCACCGTCATGGCTTGTCGTAGCTATTCTACTACCATCAGGGCTAAAGGCAACACCATAAACGGCGTCAGTATGTCCTTTTAGTGTGAGGATCTCGCCGCTAGTATCGGCAGTGGTGGTGTTCTCACCTTGGCTTACCCTGACTAAACACTGCGTGCTTGGCGGACTTGGTACATTCTTCCATGTAAAGTTCAGCCCTGTCGCTTTACGAGTGATTATTTTCCAAGTGATGCCATTATCTGCACTGTATTGCAATAGCACCGTATCACTTGGTGCAATGCCTGTCCATGATATCAGTGTATCGCTTCCGACTACATAGGTCTCGCCACCGTTTGGCTGCGTGAGCTTCAGGGTTGAAGCTACTTTCTTTCCCGGGAAGCCACCGTTTGCGCTAAAGTGGCCAGAGCATTTGTCAGTTGTGATTTCAAAACTTGCATACTTAAAACTTGAGTCGCTCGGCAATAAACGGAGAGTAATTGTTCGGCTGGTGTTTTGCGGAATCAAAAGCGGAAACGTTGTATTGACAACTGCAATATCAGCGGAGCCAAATGTTCGCGTTATGCCCGTTACGGTGAAGTCTGCATTTTGAGCGGTGAGCGTGATCGTTGTATCGTTTTGTGTAGCAGGAAGTCGCTTGCCAAAGGCAACATAGGACGGTGCTACAGTCAGCGAAGCAATGGCACCGGACGGCGGCGCGTAGCCTGTTTGAGATTTCTGTCCTTGCCATGTCAATTCTACGGCAGTAATGACAGAGGAGCATGGCGCTTCGCTAATCCAGGCAATGTCACACGGCGAGCTTCCTTGAGCTACTTGGAGAATTCGATTGTACACATCCACTGCTCCCTCTACCGTTGTTACGTTCTCGTAGGTCTGCCCACCCGTGCGGCTAGCAATGTTCTCGAGAATGTCGGGAGCAGGCATTCCAAGAGTGACGCAATACACAATGCAGTTTTGGCTGTTTGCTTCTGCGACAATCGCGTTTTCTGTTCCTCCACCCTGTCCATCAGTAAGGAATACAATTACCTTTTGATGTATGCCTCGCATGCTAACAATCAATCCACCTGCCATTGGATTGATGAGCGCGGCATCGTAATCGGTTCCACCGCCAGGACTCAACAGTGATATCGCGCTCTGTAACTTTTTTATGTCGGTCGTAATATCTTGGTTCAAATAATTTGAGCCATTAAAACTTGTGATAGCACACTCGCTACTGCCAAGGGGCAGACCATTGACCCATGCCCTAGCAGCAGATTTTGCTAACTCAATATTCGGCACTGAACCATAACCCGACCCCATTGAACCGCTTATATCAATCACCAAAACCACGGAGAGTGCCTTGGGCGGTTGTTGTGGCGGACATGTCACACTAGTAATCGTCCGCGCCTGACCATTCTCTGACAAAGAAAGCTCACCAGCACTTGGTCGTTGTTGATTGCCCGCCGCATCAATGGCGTAGAACTTCGCCCTTAATGTTGGGAAGTTGGAGGCGTCAACATCGAAGAGTGTTATAGATTGAGCACTTGCTTGATTCAAACATGCAAGGCATAGAATCGATGCAATGAGGAGTTTCATGAAGGAGCCATTCGGCAGATAGTATTTCTTCATCATTACTCCTTCACCGGTGTTTCGATGACTACATCTACCGTTCTGGTGTAAAGTCTACCTTCAGGCAGATCGGGGTTGTAGGTGTCGGCATTACCCTGCCCGGAGATGCTCACGTTGTCGCCTTGCAGACGTAGTGCGCTCGCCGTGGCCTTTGCGCGACCCTCAGCAATAGTCTGGTTTGCCTTAGGGTCACCTAGTCGGTCAGTATATCCGGCTACGCTCACAGTAGAATTTGGCGCGATGTTCTTCCGAATGAGATCAATGATTGGTCTATTCGCGGATGTAATATCGGAAGAGCGCACTTCGAAGAGAATGAGCGAATACCTGTTGATCTCCTTGTCGCCCCTTCGCTCAATCTTCTTGCGATGTATGGTGTTTTGTTCCACTGCGATCATTCCACTCGATGTCTCTGTTCTGTTGTTTGTGTCCGTCACCAGCAGTGAATACACCATTGAACCTTCTGAACGAGGGTGTGAGCCTTCTTGGTCCATCGTCCAATCAAGTGAACTCGGAACGTTTCCACTTCCTTCAAACCGTTTTACGATCATTCCATTCTGTTCTGCTGTGAGAATCCATTTCGACAATGGAACGTCACTCTCTACCCTAGGGTAGAAACGTAGGATGGGTGGGTTCGCTTTTCTGAGTGTGTCCTTCGTTATGATCGGCGCAGTGATTTCGGTACTTGATGTTAGTATTTCAACTCGACGATTTTCTTGATACCCTTCTGCCGATTGAGAGAACGCAGCCTTCTCTGGAAGATTACGTGACTCGGTCTTGATTCTCACGTCTGCAATGCCCCATATCTTAACAAGGTATTCCTTAACCGACTCAGCACGTCTTGTTGATAGTGCAAGATTGCCCCTTTCCATCTCAACGTCTGCATTGCAACCAACAAGAGTTATGGTAGCAGATGGATTCTGGCGCAATCGCTTGCCAACGATATTGAGAAGGTGATAATACGTTGAGAGTCGGTCAATGCTGTTGACCCCTTTTTCATCAAAGCTGTTGGCCTCGTCGGTACTCAGAACTCTATATCGCGAGGGGAGTGTCGAGCTATTCTCTTCAAAAAAGACATAGTTGAGAAGGGGCGTCATTAGTACTGATGAAAATTCCTCGACGCGCAATGTTACTGTTGGCTTCTCTTCTCCATTTGCTTCAACACCTTTTGCTAAAACACCAACAGTAAGGAGTGTTTGTGTTGCGTCACGTTCGGTCGCAATGGAGTCTACAGCAACTGGTCGCACAACAAGCAGTGTATCAACGTTTTGCTTCTCTTCGATTCGTTCGATCGGACTTCCGGGCTGTTGCGGCGACAATTTCAGCGCCAGTCCTATGCGAAGAGAATTTGTCGTCCAATCCAGATCCGACACAACCGGTGTGATGCCAAGGCAATAGAACACTTCAGGAGCAAGAATCACAGTTGCGTTTGCATTCAACGGCACATCGTAACTCACTCCAGCAAGTACACCGGCAAACAGAGCTGAACTCGATGGAATAGGTTGATCATTGATTTCATTGCGCGTACTTGAGCCATTCGAGAAGACTCCGTCGGAAGGGCTAACTATTGACTCTTTTTGAGAGAAGGTTTGCGTTGTTACATATGCGACCCTTGCTCCGAGATTGAGCCAAAGCGAACCGAACAGGTTGTATTGTGCGAGCGGCTCAATTCCTATATCAGCAAGCGATACGTCAACTGAATGTTCAAAGACGCCAGGTACGTTGCCCGACACTACCACATTCTCTTCTCGGAGTAACACTCCTCCCCTTGTTGAATACCCAGCTCTCAATGCCAGCCTGAGCTTCTCAGCAAGAGGAAGTTCATAGAACAATCCAATTGAAAAGCCGCCCCCACTGCCGTCTTCATACAGAGGGCAACATGAAGGTACATTTGGGAATGTGCGAAAATCCGCTTTGTACATATTGAGATTGTAATCGCCGAATACCCCATACGCCGGCCTAGTTTGCGAAAAGGCAAGAACATTGCAGAACAGTATGCAGCTGACGGTGAGGCAGAACTGAATTGATGTACGCTTCATGTATACTTGAATACTAGCAAAACCACGGTATGCACCCGAGCAAATACAGCTTTTACCGTAGACATATGAGAAATAGGATTGCGCACCAAAATATGGAGATTCCGCCTGTCTTGACCTTCACAATCCGAGATGCCGTGGCCCCTTGAGATCCCACTCCTACGCCTTGGCAACTGCAATCTAGCATTGGGCTTAGCTAGTCAGCTACCTCTGGATGCAGTGGTCAACGTGAGCCAGAGTCGCCAATGAGTGTTATCAGGAATTCAGGGAGCCCCATTGCCATTACATTCTCGGATAACGGATACGGATTGCCGCTAGGTATAATGATCGTTGCAGATGTTGCCTGGATCGTGGACATGCTCTCGATCAGTGGCCGTGACAGTTTAGGAGACAACGTTCGTTTGATTTCGATGGCGTGGATAGTACCATCAGCAGACTCTAGTACGAGATCAATCTCAGCACCGGCTTGGGTTCTGTAGTATGATGCCGATGTGCCCTTGGGCAACACATTACATATCTGCTCGATACAATATGCTTCCCATGAGTGCCCACAGACAGGATGTCCAAGGAGTTGATCCATGGATTGGATTGAAAGGAGATCGTGTACTAATCCACTGTCTCTCCACATAATCTTGGATGATTTGACCAAACGTTTGCCGACATTCTTCGACCACGCCGGAACTCGACGGATAAGGTAGAGGCCTTCAAGAAGGTCGAGGTACGAGCGGACGGTCTTACTATCGATCCCCAAAGAGTTGCCCACCTGTGTAAGGTTAACGAGCGCAGATTGCTGATGGGCGATCATCGTGCAAAACCTACGCAGTTGAATGGGAGAGGCCGCTACTCCCATCATGGGTAGATATCGTTCAATGTAACTCGTGATGAAATCGTTGCACCACATCATAGCCGACGAATCATCAGACGCGAGATAGCTCTCCGGATAGCCGCCTCGTAGCCAATGACGATCTATCGTAGCCCAATCTGCACCGATCTCGTTCAATTGGAATGGCGTCATCTCTAGATAGCTTATACGTCCAGCAAGTGTCTCGGACCCTTGTTTTAACAGATCCGGAGATGCAGAACCAAGCAACAAGAAGTGTCCGGCCCGTTCTCCATTGCGTCTCCGTTCATCGATCAGCGAACGAAGGAGTGGGAAAAGGTCAGGTTTGCGCTGTACCTCGTCTACAACAACCAGTGTGTTTGCCACCTTCCCAAGAAAGAGCTCTGCATCCTCCAACTTCGCGAGATCTGAGGGTCTCTCTAAGTCAAGATATATAAGGGGCTTATCCAACGTAAGTGACCGCGCCAGAGTAGTCTTCCCAACTTGTCGCGACCCTAGTAACGCCACAGCAGGTACTAAACGAAGTCTCTCAACAAGGTCATTATGGAGGTGTCGGGCAATCATTTACCTTGAATATACGGAATGGCATTCCGTATTTACAAGGTCATTGCGCCTTTTCGAGGATATTCAATAGATATCAAACTGTTGGAAACAAAAGGGTGAACATAGGCGTCAGAAGGCGGTTAGTAGTAATGTTTACTACTTACAACTGACTTGAGCACCATCAATTGAAGCTTTTATTACTACCAATCTGTATTTGGCTGTTTTTACTATCTATAAGTGTAAGTAAGGGGCAAGTCACTAACAAGAAGCCCATCATAGATATTGGACCAGCTATTCTCAACGACAGCACCTACACAGAACTACAAACTGGCCGTGTCCTGACATATAGGCTCAGAGTAGACCAGCATGTTGTGAATGGAAGAGGTGTGTGTATATCAGCTGTGTATACCATTGCCATTCTTCATAAAGATGCTGATGGAAATTCGCACATCTCTGTTGAAATGCGATCCGCGGGTGAACTCATACCATCTGATACGATCTTTCTGACCAAGTCTACAGAAATGAAAATCGTTGGAGTACGCCTTGCGTTTGCTATTCCTATGTATGAAGCAACGTTGGATGTCCATGGGAATATTGCAACGCTGTTACATGACTCAGACGCAATGACCCACATACTCTCTACTATCCCAACTGAATACGCTCTGATGGCACCGTATCACCAGGGAACGTCTCATCACGTGGGAAATCCGTATAGAGATACAATACTACTTAGGTCGGCAATTCAACAGATTGGTAGAACAACTGGGTCCGAAACAGGACAACAATCGCATGCGAATCAGGACACGATCATCCGAACAGTATTGATAGATTCAGTGAGCGGTATTTGTGATGAGGAGATTGCACATATGAATGTACGTATGGAGCGCTTCCCTGTTCATGGTGTGCCCTCGGTGGCGATCTCGGTCATGGAACGCTATGTAAAGAAGGGCTACATGAAGTCCTTCGTTACAACCAGCAGGAAGGTGGGATCTACGAGCCCCATACCTGAATACATTGCGACCTCAGTTCTCAACTCAAGCAGGTTGAAAGACTGAACGTGTAGGAGATTCCGCACACATTACAGCAGGTCAGCGTCATCCCGAGGAGTGACGAGCTGCACTACAGCGAGATCATGTCTACAGCAGCACTATCACCTGCCGACGCGAGGTACGCGTCATCACGATATACACACCGGGCCTGACGACAATTGATTGCGTTTGGCTACCCCAGGCAACATAGCCCTGAGCAACAGCTCGTCCATTCAGGTCGAGCACCACATACTCTCCCTGCTCGATAATACGCAGATCACCTTCGATCAGAATCGAATGTTGACTTGTTCTCACAAGTTCGTTCGGCACACTTGTGTGGAGTAGCACGCACCCCGGTCCCGATGACACGGCAATGACGGTCCGCCGATCTTCGTTCATAGAATCTACATAATCAGCGACCGGTCCATACTTCGTAGGCTCGTCGAAGATGATATCATATCCAAGAAATGGTTGCGTAGGACTCGAAGAAGCATCCGCCCTACGAAGCTTACAGGGTCCGTTGGCTTCGACAAAGCGGCGCAGCACAGCCCGTGATGAGTCAGGAAGATACTCGCAAGTTTCCACCGTAACCGTATCTCCAATGTGCATACTGAACTCGTCAGCAACAGTGCTCACCGACATTTCTCTAACCCTTACGGACCAACAGTTCTGGCTATATACGATTCGCTTATCGACTAACTCACCGGGTTGCCTCTGTACCGATTCTTCAACATAGTAGGGACCCAGACTGCATACAATAGACGAGTCTTCAGGAAGATTGTACTCGAGAAGTTTGAGCTTGGGCTTTTGAGCCTGGGCTGAAATCGAAGCAAGAATCAACAAACATGCGATAAGCAGTGTTTGAGCACAATGCGACAGGCACTTGCAAAACATCGTTAAATGGACAGTTGCCATAAGCTTCCCTCTCACCCTCATAGATATTGCAATGTACACGATTGCGACCCAGCCACAATCCTTGTCGATCGGAAACTCTGGCGGTTTGGTAATCTAGATCGGTTCGTGATTCTCGTCATTATGCCATTCCGTCACTTTGTCATTTCTTCATTTGTGAGGTCCCTCGTCGCTCAGGGCGAGGCAAGGCCTCGCCCCTACGCTTCTCGGGATGACGCTACGCTGATCGGATTTATCTATAGATAGAAAAGCGAGCACCATCAGTGATGGTGCTCGCTTTTCTTCTGCAAACACTACGCCAGGTCAGCGTCATCCCGAGAAGCGTAGGGGCACGGCATGCCGTGCCCGAAGCGACGAGGGACCTTTGCGAGTTGATGAGCTGCGGTAAGATCAGCTTCTTATCTACACAGCGCCTCACAACACCGATGGATTTCGCTGCCACAACGAAAATGTCAGCGCCGATGCATAGGCAACCCAGATCAGATACGGCACGAGCATCACTCCTGCGAGACGATTCTTTCGCCAGAACGCGATGACGGTTGCGAGGATCAAGATCCAGAGGATGATGATCTCAACAAAGGCAAGACTGCCGGACCGCATGACGAAGAAGAGCCAGGTCCACATGGCGTTCAGCACAAGCTGAACGCCGTATAGAGTTAACGCTGGGCGGGCATCAGAAAAGCCCCCTTTTCGCCATACAAGCCACGACGCAACTCCCATGAGAAGGTAGAGGACCGTCCATGCCGGACCAAACAACCATGCCGGAGGCGCCAGAGAGGTCGATCGAGCTCCATGAAAAAGCTGCCGGCACTGGCAGAAGCAAGTCCACCGGCTGCTGCGGCAAGAAAGACCAGAGCAAGGCACACGAACAAGCCAAGAAGCTGCTTCATTGATGATCGCGCAATCACGATCACATCTGGAGATTCTGCAACACACGATACATCAGCATGGCAGGCCATACGAGTGCCTTTAAGATGCCGAGAACAGCGCCCCAAAAGTCGGTTGCTTGTTGAACGTAGTAGATGGCCGCACCAACCGTAGCGAGGAACCAGACAAGGCCCCACATTCCATCGTTGTTGATGATGACCTTTTTGTCGGATGCCATGACGTACTCCATTGCTAAATGTTCGCTTACGAAATCACTCAAAAGTAGGCACCTGTGCACCGGATTAGTGCACTCTCATTGAGATATGTGGTGACCAATGCCTTTTGATTCTTAGTCGCCATGATATACCTTTGTGCCATGTATATCATTTCGAAGAGAATGTGATGCGAGTTTCTAAATGGGGCAATAGTCTTGGTGTGCGACTTCCTCGGGAGTTGGTACTGGAGTTGGGATTGATGGAGGGCGATGAGATTGCGTTCAGCGTGACTCCTGACCTTCACACATTCGTAGTGAGTAGGCTCGATAGTCCGCAGGAACTGTTGGATCAATTGCGCAAGCAACGTCGGCGCCTGCCAAAGGGATTTCGTTTCGATCGGGATGATGCAAATGCCCGGTAGTAGGTTCCTCGACTCAAACATTCTGATCTATGTGCTTGCTGACGATCCACGTCGAACACCCATTGCAGAAAAGATCTTGATTGAAGGGGGCGTTGCAAGCGTGCAGGTCCTCAACGAGATCTCAAATGTCTGTTCTCGCAAACTCCGCATGCCCCCTACTGAGATCCATCATGCGTTGAAAACGGTACGTGCGTATTGCAAGGTTGTGCCAATCACTGAAGAACTTCCAACGCTAGCTCTTTCGATCATGGAGCGCTACTCATTGAGCTACTATGACGCACTGATCATTGCTACGGCTTTGTCAGAAGAATGCAACGAAGTGTTATCTGAGGATATGCACCACGGACTGAAGATATTGAACACGAGAATCGTGAATCCATTTCTTAGGTAACAGAGAACAGAGAATACAGAGCGTCATGCCGAGCGTAATCGAGGCACGACACCCTCGATCCTCCCTTCGGCAGGACAGGCTTCGCCCGGGGTGACGTTCAGTCGAGCTTGAGAATCTTAATGATACCTCGACTAGACCCATCTGCCACCACAAGGATGTACATGCCTCTTGCCCAGTCTTTTGTTGGTATTTGTATTTCTTGCAGTGCAGTGCCCGACACTAATCGCGGTCTGATATCCTCGATGAGAACTCCCGTAGCACTCACAATGGCAAGGGATTGCACACCACCGATGGCGAGATCGGAGTTTGCAATAGACACCTTGACTTCCCCACTAACAATACGCGGTTGCGCATCTACACCAAAACCAGGCACGGGCGGCGTGCTTGATCCTATAGCCACCGTGCACATCAACATGAACAGCACAGCGAATAGTTGTTTCGTTACTCGAGGCATCGCAGACCTCACTATTCTGGTACAATGAGTATCGGCTCAACACGAACACCCGAATCCGTTGCGCACTCAGCCATGTACAATCCCGGCGGAGGGTCGATAAGGGGCATATCGACACCCAAGACAGAGAAGAGTCGCTTGACTTCGATACCATCTCGTTTCCAGAACGATACATGGTTACTCCACGTCCGGGCTGCATGGAGCTGTGGTCTCGATCGGTGTTGATCTTCGTGCACATCTGTAACGGGTTGTTCTTTGTAGAGACCAACCGTTGTGCAGTAGTAGACAGGCGACCCAACGGTGTCTTGGAACATGGAGATGATCTCTGCGCCTGCGTCCATACCAATAGGATCGTGGAAGTCCCAGTCAAGTCCGTCGTTGGTGCTCTTCAGAACTCCGTCGGTTGTCATAAGTAGGAGTGTTCCGTCCTTGGTGATCACGCCGTCTCCGCCAACGAGTCTAAAGGAACTACTCGTTGGTGAACGATAGACCGCAGTCCACGTGACACCGTTATCGGTTGAGCGGATGACCATGCGATCATTGAAAGTATGGTTCCTTGATTCAACAAGAGGTGCCTGATCCTCTGAGGTTTGATATGTGGTGTCTCGTATCACAGAAGTAACTGATGCAACTATGACGCCAGAAGGCGTCCGGAGACTTCCAAGAAAGTACGGAGATTCCAAAGGGGTTGTCGATCGCATCCATGTACGACCAGCGTCTATAGATCGAAGTACCCCGCCGCATCTCCATGGCTTGGTTCCAAGCGTTTCGAGGTCGAGTAGGCGCAGTCCGTTTACAAGAACGATTAGGGAGCCGTCAACTGTTGGGACGAATGTGTTAACGTACCCAACCGTGTCAGATGGTGAACAAACGATCCGAGTAAGGTCAACCGTGTCCCTGTTTCCGTTTGTACCCAATCGTGTAATGAAAGAACCCTGAGCCATTAATAGCGTACTGTCTTCCAAACGGAAAACGGCTGTTGTTGGGGTCGAACTGAGGACCCGTGAAAGTCTTCCATCGCGAGTATACTGCCGAACGTTTTTACCCGGGAATATCACTTCACCTCTTCCAACAAACGGAGTGCGCAGACCTTGAGAAGTCTGGATCCTTGGTCCGTGATTGCCAGTTTCGACCCAATACTCACCGCGGATGTTGGTAGCCCTAAGCAATCCTATTCCTGACTCTCTCACCAAGACGGAGCAATCACTGTATGGCACAACGATTGGTTCTTTTTTCGGACTAGTAAAGCCGAACAGGATTGGCGTCAAAGGTAGACTCTCAATATCCTTCGTGATGCTGTTTATCACTTGCATCCCCTCTGCATCAGAATACAAGCACAAAGGAGAGGTCGTGCTCCGCCATAGTATTGATGTCAACTCCGGAGAAACCACGCTTATCGCAAGCATGTCGAGAAGCGGAGGATCAGGAGTTTCAACAAGACTTGGCTTGAACGTACTATCAAGAAATACTGTAACGAGTTGTTGATTAGGCAGACCCACACTCACATAGCGCAGTATATCATCAGCCGATGAAGTTGATGAGGATGATGTGAATTGCATGGAAAGCATCTTTGGCAGGGTATCGATTACCCTCCACCTTCCATCGGAGTGATTGGCATACCATCCTGATTGATGGAACATGAATACATTTCCGCTGTTGGTGGCAATCAATCTCACATCTCTGAGCTTGATGCTATCTTGAACTCCAATCACTTGCAGTATTGTGTCGTAGCTCTTTCTTGTACTGTCTCGAATATCAGAGTACCAGATCGTATCGGTCACTAAGGAGTTGCGTCCCCTCGTTATCCACACAATACTGTCTTGTCCTAATATCGAAACAGAATGAAGTCCGTTCTTCGCTCGGATTGACGTGGGGAATGCCCTATTGCCGAGTCCTCCGCGTGAGAGGCTGTATCGGAAAGGATTAGAATGTTCATGTAGAACAGCGCTTCTCAGGGCTATTGATGGGAACCCGTCCTCCTGAAACCACGATCTACCACAGTCGAGAGTGACCCAACGGGAGGCTACACCCGTTGGACTCTTTAACTGACAAACAACTGCGCCGTTGCCGCGCATGTCCACGCCTAGCAACTCACCATCTGCAATGATCACCTTTTGCGCTGCCCCCTGGCTGTCTAGTCGAAAGATGCGATTTCCAAGAAAACCATACTGATGCAAGAGATAGTCTCCATTTGCACAATCGCACGCATAGTTCGCCTGATACCCATACGCATCATTTACCCCTTCAACAGGAACTAGCGAATTGGAGAGTCCAGTCGTCGTAAACACACCAACATTGCTAAACGCGAAAAATAGCCTCGAATTCGTTTTGTGCATAAGGACAAGTGGTGCTTGTGAAATAGACGACTCCCGCTCGCGGTACACCAATTGCACATTCTGTGAGCACAATGTTGAGTAGCCTGTTTCGACTAAAAGTAGAACCAATATGTAGCGAATTAGTGTGTGCATGAATCATGCCATTCAGAAGTTCGACAAACCATCCAGCTCCCTGGAATATCGGAGCGACCTCTACTCCAGGGAACAAGACGTAAAGAATTATCAGTCGCAGCAGACCGGCTCTGGACATTCTATTTCAATGCAAGGACTCACGCAGGTTGTAGTTGCAACATCACATATTTTTCGCAATGTTTCACGACAAGATCCATCAACTTGACGTTCGAACCTGCGGGCCATGATGCAGCATCCATCACCGCACTTGTAAATGCAGCCTGTTCCGTTGTCCACATTCACACATTTGGGGAAGAATGTAGTCCAACAATACCTAGCCCCTGCTAATGGTGGAACAATGGCTCCCATTATTCCCGGTGTCACACACGGATCCCACGCACACAATATTGCATTAAAAGTCGCCTGTGGGTCGATAGGCAGGGGCTTTGCCCCAACAAAACACACTCGCGTAATGGTCGTGTATTGATTCTGCAATAGGGAACCCGAGCATATTTCCGCAAGATAGAGTGGTGGATATCCAACCCTTCTGCACCCATACACATCGACTACATAGTTTGTCCCGCCAATACAAATCGCCAGATTGTCAGAAATCAGGCTATCAATTGTGCATGTACAATCATCAACATCTGCCCTCATCGGGACGGTCGAACAAGCAAGGAGCAGTGCAGCAATACATGCGAAGATGTATTTGCCGACGGTGGTATGAAGCGAGTGCTTCAGAGAAACGGGTGTCATTTGTACCCTCACGAGAATATTGGTGAACATTGCTCCGGCTTGGCACAATGACAAGTCGGAGTCCTTTGTTGTATGGTTCAACTAGACATGGTTGAGCTTGCTATTTGTATGGATCAATGACCTGTACGTTCTCGGTGGCCGCCCCATATTGGCTCCAGACAAACTCCTGCTGGGTCGGGCTTGCCATTACACCATTGATCACTTCCTGATTCTGATTTGCATAGGAGTCGATCTGCGGTTGGTAGTAGGTGTTTGGTGCTGTTATACAGCCGAGCCAGAGCAGAATTGCCAACAACATCTCCATTGCGTCCCTCAACGATTGTGTGTGTGTGTGTATGAGCTTCACTCACAACGTATCGGGATATCCTGACCTTAACCGTATCGCTAAAGCATATATTGAGACAATACTTTTAAAGACTTCTGATTCACGCGAACTATGCTTGCACAAGTACTCGAATATGTCAACTGCCTCTCTATCATTAATGGTAAGGGCTGGATGGACGATGAATCAATCATGGCTTCATTGTCGACTTCTGATCAGACAATGCTACAAGTGCTTATTTCGAGACAGCCCATGAATGATCTCGCATACGCTCTGTTGCTCTACGGTCCCACTGCATCCGTAGATGGGAGATACCGCAGGAGAGTTGCGCGATTCGAAAACCGACTGGCCGAGATCGTATTATCATGCCCCCTATCGCCAGCATTAGGGGCTCGGCGTTTGACATCAATAGCCTGTCTGCGCAACCTCCTCATCGGTCAAACACTCTTGCGTGCAGATGGTACGTATACGAATCGCTGGCATTTGTTAGCAGCCCGAAGGGCGATTGTCTATCCTGAGCTTATGTGGTATGCGCCACCTATTCACTTTGCTCTGGCCTATTATGATGGCTTCAATAGACGTGGTCGCAGTGCACGTCTTGAGCTCCGACGCGGAAGAGAAGCGGCAGAAGAAGCGATGCGCGTCCACGACCTACTTGAACTGTGGATACAGATCTCTATCCCACTCCATAGAAAGACGGACAAGGAGCGGCGCAAGCCCTATATCGCAAGGGCACGAACACTTCTCGCCGAACAGGCCAAAACCAACACATCTAGCCTAATTGCAATGGCTGCGGCAAGACTTGCCACAACACTTGCTCAGTTAGTGGGCGACACAGAACTTGGTCTCTATTGGCTGGATCGCTCACGAAAGGCACTGACGACGGAGGGTCGATTTGATACCGTTGCTCTTCGGGAGTATCATGCCCAACGAGCATTCATCTTCAATACGGCTAATGACTACAAA
Organism: uncultured Ignavibacteria bacterium; assembly: GCA_937870915.1. Taxonomy (GTDB): domain Bacteria; phylum Bacteroidota; class Ignavibacteria; order Kapaibacteriales; family Kapaibacteriaceae; genus UBA10438. The sequence goes on along the minus strand of CALMZQ010000036.1, from coordinate 788 downwards.
CGAGGGGTTCTATCTGCTCGCAGGGTTGTAGAATCATGTGATCCGGATTCAACGGATTGGTTCAATGCGATCAATGTCCTGCTACGTTTTCAACTCAAGAGCGGTGAGTATCGTCGCGCGGCTGATACTGCCGATCTCATTGATTCGCAAAAGACTCTAAAAAGGCAGTCAGCCGACCTAATCGTTAAGCTAAAGCTTGGCATGGTGTATGCACGGGTCTTGAGTCACGATACATCGATTACGATCAGAAACGTCAAGTCGAACTGCAAGCAACCACTCGACATTCTCATGCTCTCAGCCTTAGTTTACCGTCATCACGGCAGGACCCCTGAGACCATCAGATCGTTAGAGTCGATGAAGAGCCATATTGACCGTACCCGTGAGCTTCGCCGTGATCGACCGCTATGGTTACTCTCTCGTATTGTTAGTATCTACGCACGTAACGGACTCTCAATGCGGAACTGTGTGCTGGATCGCCACTTTGTACGGTATCAAAAGGAGCTTTCCACCTATTCGGTTGTGACTGCTGTGCAGGGTGTGGTATCGCCGCTGCAGTGGTGGAAAGTATTTGTGAAGTGAGAACGGGAAACAGCGAACAGTGAACAGCGAACAGCGGACAGCGAAAACAGTGCGTCATGCCGAGCGTAATCGAGGCACGGTCCCTCTTCCTCTTAGCTCACCCCACTCCATCTCGATGCGCTCGATTTCGTCGCCCCTTCTATGTAAATGACCAAATGGTCCATCCGTATTTGGGGTGGACAAAGATTCAGTACAAAGCTGCTCAACCT
>CALMZQ010000035.1 GCA_937870915.1 uncultured Ignavibacteria bacterium | reverse complement strand
GGCGATGGACAACCAGAGGGTATAAGCCCAAAACAGATGCTCCTTACTGCACTTGCAGGATGCACGGGTATGGATGTTGCATCTTTACTTCCAAAATTGCGCGTACCGTTCACATCGTTGCGTGTTCGTGTAACGGGAGAGCTCACATCTGATCATCCTAAGGTGTATTCTACGATGCATGTTGTCTACGAGATCGGTACAACGGAGGAGTTTCGCTCCCAAGTAGAAAAAGCTGTTGATATGTCCACTACGAAGTATTGTGGAGTTAGCGCAATGTTGGAGAAGGCATCAACCATCACACACGAAATAGTTCTGCTTGGATGATCGTGTAACATTATGAGCTCATGGTGCTCGGTTGCGTGTAATCCAATGAATGGCTTTTTCGACCCATCACCATAAAGGTCCTCACTATGATCAGATCTACGTTTGCAACGTTGGTCATGTTCTTGATCATCATCGCTCCGGGAGTTCTGCGTTCTCAGGAACGAGACTCCACCTCACTGTTTGGATTTGGCACCCTCGTTGAAGTGACAAATTCCACGATCGTGTTTACAGATCTACTCTCCTCCAATAGTGAGCCCCGAACGGTGATCCGCAACGAGCAGACACTCGCCTTTGGATGTTCGTTTGAAGAGGTTCGTCCGGGTACCAACCTCCACGTAGATATGTTTGAATCAGCCGCCGGACTTGTGGCGCGGTTCGTCCAATTCGAGGGCTGTGCTCCAATGATCGGTATTGAGGGGGCAATCCGTTCGATCAATGGAGACACTCTTCGTATCAGTTCTGGACTGCCTTTGCCGGATGGTGTTCCGGATGTTGCTCTCCTCAATGATGCCACGCAGATCTCGGACTGTTCAGGCCGCCCATTGCTTCGTAGTTCATTATCCGTGGGAGATCAGATTCAAGTTGGTGGAATCAATAATGGATCTGTTATTGAAGCATCCTATGTAGTCATTGCCGATAACTGCCCGGAATACAAGTTTGAATCTGTCGTGTTGGTATCCAAACGTAATGATGGTATCACCGTTACGCTTGAAAATGGAGTGAACGCAGATCTCATATTTGGTATTGGGAGACCGTTTGAGGGTGACTCATTGCACACCTTCGTGTTCTCCTGCGACGGACGAATGTTGTCCTGGTCGGAGATCGAAACTGGTTCAACACTTCGCATTACCTATCTCGACTATCCGAATGCACCCGACGTCGTTCTCGACGCAATGCTCGAAGATGGCTGTCCTAAAGGGTTCAGCGGCGTGGTTGCGCGTGTTTCTGCTTCAACTGTGGACGTAACGGAATCCGATGGAACAACGACTACGTATGATTTCGACCTGTCAACTCAGATCCTCTCATGCTCGAATCGCGAACTCACCTGGGCGGATATTCTACCGGGAGCTAACGTACAAGGCGCATGGATTGACGAGGGTTCGTCCAAGAAACTCCTTCATATTCAACTCATTGATGGTTGCTCGTATTCCTTTGCAGCCGAAGGTTGGGTGATAGACAAAACCGAGAATACCATTACAATTCGTACATCGCAAGACTCAACTCTCGTCCTAGTGGTAGATGATCTAAGTCTGGTGATCGACTGTAATGGTATGGTAGACCGTCCAACACAACTCGCCATAGGCGATACGATCACGGTCTTCTATCGGCAAGAACGAGGCACATTCTACCTTGACCTTGCACAAATCATGAACTCATGCGAACGATCAAAGATTAGTGGTGTGATCGTCTCAGCCAATGAATCCACACTTGTGATCAATGTGGGTTATGAAACCAAGGTCTTCCTCGTTAACGAAGAGACGCAACTCTTTGATTGTGCCGGAATGCTCATTCCTAGCACATCGGCTATCGAAGGTGCAACCATTACGGCCCACATCTTGGACCGCCCTGACGGCTATGTTATCGGTTCAGCATGGGTAGACGTGAATTGCGCCGTGACAGGAATCGTTAGCGGTCCAATCGTATCGTACCAAGACAGCGTGTTGGTTGTATCACACAATGGTGAAGAACAGTCTGTCGTGGTTGGTGATATCACGATCATCATGGGCGCAAACGGCGCCATTGCCGGCCGCAACGACCTCCTCATTGGCCGCAACGTTTGTGCAGTTGCACAGTCCACCGGCACAACCTCTATCGCTCTGCAGATCATCCTCGATATCGATTGCTCTGAGCGTGGCGTCACCAAGGGTATTCAAGTTCAAGGGGCTGTTGAGTCCGTAGTGGATGGAAATGTTGTTGTAACGGTGCGCGGACAAAACATGATGTTCGCAACAACGGACATTACCGTTGTCCAACATAAACACCAAGGCTCGGCAAGCTTGGCTGACGTTGCCTCCGGAAGTTCGATCGTTGTAACGTCTGAACGGCGCCTCGCAAATGGGATTCCTGTAGCAGAAAGTATTGTGATCTTGGACGGTACGTCGGCCGTTGACAACGATGCAGTAACTGGAAATGGAATAGTTGCCTATCCAAATCCTGCATCCGATGCACTTCGTATTGAAGGTCGTATGCAACATGGAGTTGATGTAGTTACCGTGCGAGACATGCAAGGCAGACTCGTTCTTCTTCAACGTGGTTCGCGCTCATTGTCCTTGCAAGAGGTTCCTGTAGGAGCATATCTCGTTACTGTACAGTTTAGCGACGCAGTAGTGGAGACACTTCCGCTTACCATCATTCGATAACAACACGATCTAGAGTCGGATATCATCAGCACGATCTTCCTCGGCAGGCACATTGCCGAGGAAGATCGTCTGTTTTTGCCCCTTACAATCCTTCTATGCGTTTCGTAATGACACGTAACATCGTATCAATGTCATCGAACGAGGCATATCCTTGCGATAGAAGGTGTGCCTGGTCTTCCTCTGCATAAAGCAGAGTGGGGAAGCCCCCTATGCCAAGTGAGGCAACATAGTCGAATTCTTCCTCCACAGCAGATCCCACTACATCACTACGGAGTAGCGTAACGAAGACCTCCGGATCGAGGTCTTCTTCTATTGCAAGCCGACGGTAGGTGTCGTCCAACGAGAGATCCAAGCCATCGCGATAGAGTGCCTGTTGCAGTCGATGTGCAAATCGAACTGCGTCCTGAGGTTTGTACTGCCGAAATGCCACAAGCGCCCGTGCGGGAGTGGTGGATTCGAGCACAAACTCACCTTTTGCGAGAACGTCATGGATAAAGACATCACCAAAGCGAATGCCGGTGAGCTCTTCAACGTTCTTGTAGGCTGTTTCGATGTAGGCCGCTTTGTCCTTGAGAGTACCAACCCTGTCGCCAACGATCATACCGCCGGCATAAACGTGTACATCTAGTACATCGCCCCATTCCTGCTGTAGTCTTGATACCACAGGTCCAAAGCCATAACACCAACCACAAAGTGTGTCTTGGAAATAGTGCAAGGCTGGTCGTTCAGTTGCATCCATAGGGGGCTGAGTTTGGGTGTGGTTAGATCAGTAAGGCCACTGTAACGAACCGCGTATGTTTGTTATTGTTGGTTCTGACCGATCGTCGCAGTATTGTTGGGTGAAGTTTCGTGAAGTCCAAAGAATCCTACGAGCGGACGGGTGGTACATTGTTACTACAAGGGGTAGCCATATTCAGTACAAGCACGATACTAAAAAAGGTCGTGTAACTGTTGCCGGCAAACCCAATGATGATGTTTCACCAGGAACTTTACTCAGTATTATGAAACAAGCAGGACTCACGAAATGATACGCTATGCGATCGTTATTGAGAAAGCGGGAGGAAGCTTCTCCGCCTACGTTCCGGATCTACCAGGGTGTGTAGCATCTGGCTCGAGCATCCAAGAAGTTGAACACGAGATCAGGAATGCGATCGTGTTCCATATCGAAGGAATGCGAGATGATGGAATAGAGATACCAATTCCGACCAGCACTGTGGAGTATTTGGATATCGCTGTTTGACCACTACATGAAGTTGGAGTTTCTAATGTTGATTCGCGCGATGATCCTTTTTCTCTCCTTGATTCTCATTACTGAGACGTCTGAGGCACAAACACGACCAATGTATCGTATTCGGGTGGTGAGAGCACCAGCGGACACGATCGGTGATATTGTTGTTCGCCTTTTCCCATCTATGACGCCGTTTCATGTCCGCAACTTCGACAGTATTGCACGCGTCGGTAGGTATGACCAAACGGCATTTCATCGGGTAATTCCAGACTTTGTTATTCAAGGGGGAGACCCAAATTCGATCAGCGGTCCGGAGTCGAGCTGGGGCAGTGGTGACCCTTCGCAGCCGAAGGTGAACGCAGAATTTACCACGATCAAACATTTGCGTGGACGGGTAGGAATGGCTCGGTTAGACGCCTTGAATAGCGCTACTTCACAGTTCTACATCTGTCACGGTAGTCCAACGTTTCTCGACACGCGATATACCGTGTTTGGCGAAACAGTCAGTGGGTTCAATGTTATTGATACCGTTGCTCTTACTCCCCGCAATTCATCGGACCGCCCCCTAACAAAGTTCTCGATGTTCGTTACGTATGAAGGGGAAGACACGACTCGACCGGGGATCCCTGCTCCGCTAACACCGGCGATGAATGCAACAAAGGTTTCTACGTCTGTGAACACGCCATTTACATGGACGGCAGGGTCGGAATCGTTCCGCTCGATCATTGAGATTAGCCCGGAACCAACCTTTGCAACGGATGTGATTGCTGATACGGTTGAAAGTCCAACAACAAGCGTGAAGCTGCCAAAGGGGCTTACCACATACTATTGGCGCGTACGTGCGGATAATGGTGGAGCGTTGAGTGATTGGTCCGAGACATTCCTTGTAACCACGGGTGTCACTGCGCCACCCATGCTTGAACCTGCTAACGGGTCAACAAACACGACTACAGAGCCTACTCTGCGTTGGGAGGCACTTGCCGTGAGTGGGGCTACCTATCGGCTTCAGGTAGCTACATCATCGGTGTTCCAAGCATCACAAACTGTACTTGATATCGGAGGTCTTACAACAACGAGCCATGTTGCAAAGGGGCTCCTCAACAACAAGAAGTACTATTGGCGTATCAACGCCAAGGTTGATGGAGATTCGAGTGTATTCTCAAAGCCCTTCTCGTTTACAACGGGTGCAAGTACGAGTGTAGATGAGGACAACACGGTTGGGTCGATTGGTATCACGCCATCTCCGGTGATTGACGCTGTTACACTGACGATATCACCGCAGCACGTGCCAAACGTGAGGGTCGAAATTGTCGATCTCAACGGGGCTACAGTGATCGAGATGATGCATGTTGCAAACAATGAGACCGAGACAAATGTGCACATCAACTGTGCCCATCTAGTTCCCGGCCTCTATGTTCTGCGATGTGTGATGGGAGGATCCGTCACTCACCGAATGTTTGTGAAGTATTAGGCTAGCCGAGCATTCAATTCAGCATCAAGCGCATCAAGGAATTCCTCTGTATAGAGGTAGTGTTCACCGTGTTGCACCTTGTTGCCATGAATGCAGACGGCCAGGTCTTTGGTCATTCTGCCGCTTTCAACAACGTCTACACAGACCTTTTCAAGTGTCTGACAGAACGTGATGAGCTCTTGGTTCCCATCAAGTTTGCCGCGGAACTCTAAGCCCCTTGTCCAAGCAAAGATTGATGCGATAGGATTGGTAGAAGTTGGCTTACCTGCTTGGTGGTCGCGATAGTGTCGGGTTACCGTACCGTGCGCTGCCTCTGCTTCCATTGTTGATCCATCCGGTGTGATCAACGTGCTGGTCATGAGTCCGAGTGAGCCAAAACCTTGGGCAACGGTGTCTGACTGCACATCGCCGTCATAGTTCTTGCAAGCCCACACAAAGTTACCATTCCACTTCAGGGCAGAGGCCACCATATCGTCGATCAAACGGTGTTCGTAGGTGATCCCCATCGCATCGAATTTGGTCTTGAACTCTGTTTCGAACACTTCTTGGAAAATATCCTTGAACCGTCCGTCGTATTTCTTAAGAATCGTGTTCTTTGTGCTGAGATAGAGTGGCCAGCCCTTCATCACAGACTGATTCATACAGGCACGTGCAAAACCGCGAATTGATTCGTCCGTGTTATACATGGCCATTGCAACGCCGTCACCCTTGAAATCATAGACGTCAAAACTCTGCGTCTCTCCGCCGTCGTTAGGCGTAAAGGTAATGGTGAGTTTGCCGGTTCCCTTCGTTACGAAGTCCGTTGCACGGTATTGATCACCAAAGGCATGACGTCCGATGCAGATCGGTGCCGTCCAATTCGGTACGAGACGGGGAACATTGGAGCAGACGATTGGCTCGCGGAAGACCGTTCCATCAAGGATGTTCCGGATGGTGCCATTCGGCGATTTCCACATCTTCTTTAATCCAAACTCTTCGACACGTGCTTCATCCGGCGTGATGGTAGCACATTTGATACCAACGTGGTACTTCTTGATCGCTTCCGCAGCATCAATGGTCACTTGGTCATCGGTTGCATCTCGGTGCTCCATGCCTAGATCGTAGTATTTGATATCTACATCCAAGTAGGGGAGGATGAGCTTGTCCTTGATGAACTTCCAGATGATACGGGTCATCTCGTCACCGTCGAGTTCAACGACCGGATTTACGACCTTGATCTTGTTCATTGTTGCCTAGCTACGGGTTACAGAGTTGCGATGTTGGGCAAAGGTACGATTCAGGAGTGGGAACCGGGTTACGCCATCTTTCGATATTTGAGCACTGCCCAAGAATTGAGGAGAATGGCCATCCCGGCGATCACGAGGAAATGGAATCGGATTTCGCTGAAACCGGCCCCCTTTAGGATTACAAGGCGCATGACCTCGATGATATAGCGTACCGGATTGAGGTAGGTAAGCCACTGTGCCCATTGAGGCATACTTTCGATGGACGTAAAGAGTCCGCCCATCATGATGAAGATCATCATAAAGAAGAAGGCTACAAACATGGCCTGCTGTTGGGTCTCTGCAACAGTGGAAATGAGAAGTCCCAGACCAAGAACAGCCGTGAGGTAGACGCCACTGAAGAGGTAGATGAGTGCGATGTTGCCTTCAGGGACGATACCATAGACAAATCGAGCAACAAGAAGTCCGATGGTGAGGGTAACAAACCCCAAGAGCCAGAACGGTATGAGCTTGCCCGAGATAAACTGGAGTCGAGTAATAGGTGTAACGTTGATCTGTTCGATTGTGCCAAGCTCCTTCTCCTTGACAATATTCAGTGCAGAGAGATACACACTGATCATCGTTAGGAGGAGCGCAAGGATGCCAGGGACCATGAAAACGTGGTAAAGCAGGTGCGGGTTGAACCGGTCGATGGTACGTACATCTATAAGGGGCTGCACACGCCCTTTAGCATCAGAAAGAAGTTCAGTCCGAAGATCAGCGTTGAAATCCATGACGATGCGGTTGAGATAGGCCGCACCGATGTTGGCCTTCACACCATTGATAGCATTTGTGGAGATGAAGAGTGACTGTTCGTTCTCGCGAACGAGACCACGCTCAAAGCCTACCGGAATCTCTAGGATTACATCAGTCTGGTTGGATTCAATAAGCGCAAATGCCTCGGGATATGAACTCGTGTACCGAACAAGGTTGAAGTAGTCGGTTGATGTGATTTTTCGGACAAGCTGTTGGGAAGCGGCGGACCTATCGTGGTCAACAATACTCACGCCGATATGTCGCACCTCATAGTTAGCCGCCAAAGGCAATAGGATCAATTGCATGGTTGGCATAATGAGGATCATGGCAAGGATAATCCTATCTCGTAAGATCTGGCGGAACTCCTTCTGAAGAAGAAAGAACAAGGTTCTCATGCAAGCCTCACCTTGAATCTCCGTACGCTGATCGCCGTGAGAAGAACAGACATCCCTAGGAGGATTGCTGCTTCTTTCATGATGGCGTCCATGCCTAGCCCCTTGATCATTACGGCCTTGACGATGTTGTAATACCACTTGGCGGGAATGGCGTTGCTGATCAGTTGTAGAGGAAGGGGCATGTTCTCTATCGGAAACATAAAGCCACTGAAGAGAAGAGTGGGGAGTAGCATGCCCATCATGGAAACCAACATTGCTACCTGTTGTGTTGCTGCGATAGTAGAGACCAAGACTCCCAATGCAAGCGAAGTGATGATGAACAGAATGCTCATACTAAAGAGCAAGGGAATGCTACCGTTGATAGGAAGGCCCAAAACAAAGACGCTCAACAAGAGGATGGAGATGATGTTGACAATGGAGAGGAGGAGGTACGGAATAACCTTGGCAACAATCACCATCATTGGTTTGAAGGGAGAGACGAGGAGAATCTCCATCGTGCCGAGTTCTTTCTCTCTGACAATAGAGATCGACGTCATCATGACACAGACAAGCATGAGTACGAGTGCCATCACTCCCGGAACGAAATTTGGAGCCCCTTTAAGCTGAGGATTGTAGGTAAAGCGTGTTGTGGTTCGAATCAGGTAGGGAATGCCCTGCATCTCTGATAAGTCAAGCTGATGATCTGCAATGATGGCTGTGAGGTACGTGCTAAGAGTTGTTGCACGGTTTGGATCCGATGCATCTGTGATGATCTGTACACTGGCGTGACCGTTGTGCGAAAGATCATTCGCAAATCCGGACGGTATGATTAGGTCGAGATTTGCAGGTCCATTAAAGACTACATCAAAAACCTGGCTGGCATCAATGCGTTCGATGAGTGCGCGTGAAGCATCATCATGTGCATCGTCGCGTACGAACACTGTTGCATGTTTCACCTCGTTGGTCAAGGCAAATCCGAAGATCAAGATCTGTACAACAGGTAGACCGAAAAGAATGAGAAGGGTCTTCTTGTCTCGTAGGACATGAAGGAACTCTTTTCGAACGAATGTGTAGAGTTGTTTCATGGTCAATCTGCCGACCGTTGTGCTCCGCGGGCGAGCAACGTAAATACTTCATCCATGGATGCAACACCAAACTGCTTGCGAAGGGCATGTGGTGTGTCGAGGGCCTTAATGGCGCCGTCTACCATGATCGATACGCGATGACAATATTCTGCCTCGTCCATGTAGTGGGTGGTAACAAACAGCGTAACACCACGATGGGCAGCAGCATAGATGAGGTCCCAAAATTGTCTGCGCGTAACCGGATCCACTCCACCAGTTGGTTCGTCGAGGAACACAATGGCAGGATCATGCAGGAGTGCTACGGAAAACGCAATCTTTTGCTTCCATCCAAGGGGCAAGGACCGAACGAGCTTATTCATTTCAAGAGTCAGACCTAACTCCGTAGCGAGCGCTATGCTCTTATGTTTGATTTCTGCAAGCGTAAGTCCATAGATACCACCATAGAATTGGATGTTCTCTGCAACGGTAAGGTCTTCATAGAGCGAGAACTTCTGGCTCATATAGCCGATACGACGCTTTACATCCTCTGTCTGCGTTGAGAGGTCGAAGCCGGCAACTCGTGCCTGGCCGGACGTGGGTGAAAGCAGCCCACACAACATCTTCATCGCAGTAGTTTTCCCGGCTCCATTGGCTCCGAGGAATCCGAATATCTCGCCGGGGGCAACATCAAACGATATGGCATCCACTGCGGTGAAGCTGCCAAAGGTTTTCGTAAGACCATGTACGCTGATGATGGGTTTTGTGGTCATTGTGCCATCAATCGGATGAAACAGTCTTCTATGGTCGGTCTGATCGAACTGATCGAAACATCGGTATGTCCGGCATCCAACATCGATGCAACCACACCATCAATAGCATCCGCAGACCCATTCACAAACGTCAGATGAAGTTCCTCGCCAAACGTATAACACGTTTCCACGCGAGGGTCGGCTAGAAGCGAACGCTGCAGTAGGTACATGTTTGTTGCACGAGCTCCAAAAAGGGGAGTGTTGAATTCAGCAATGATCCCATCAGGGGTGTCTACAGACATGATTCGTCCCGACTGCATAAGGGCGATCCGATCGCAGAGCCTTGCTTCATCCATGTATGGCGTAGATACAAGGATGCTAATGCCTTGTTCCTTCAACCGTGTGAGCATAGCCCAAAACTCTTTTCGAGAGACCGGGTCTACGCCAGTTGTTGGTTCATCAAGAAGCAAAACGGATGGACGGTGAACCAAGGCGCAACACAGGGCCAACTTCTGCTTCATGCCACCGGAAAGCTTCCCGGCTCGTCGGTCTTTGAAAGGTTCGAGCTGCACATAGATGTCGTTGATGAGGTCTCGATTTTCTTCAACGGAAGTGCCAAAAAGCGTAGCAAAGAAGTTGAGATTCTCTTCTACTGTGAGGTCCTGATACAAAGAGAATCTGCCAGGCATATAGCCGATGATCTCCCGTATGTGCTTGTAGTCCTTTACAACATCAAAGCCATCGATGTATGCCGTTCCACTATCTGCCAGGAGCAGCGTAGCCAACACACGGAAGATGCTCGTCTTGCCGGCACCGTCCGGTCCAATGAGACCGAACAGCTCTCCTCGCTTTACAGCAAACGAAACATCGGTTACTGCCGTAACAGTACCCTTTGCATACGTCTTGCTCACCCTATGTAACTCAACTGCATTCATTTGTCATCAGTCATTTGTCATCAGTCATTTGTCATCAGTCATTTGTCATCAGTCATTAGTCATCAGTCATCAGAACCGTACTTCCCCATACATTCCAATCTTGATCTTCCCATCATTCGGGACGGAGATCTTGATGGCGTACACAAGGTTGGCGCGTTCGTCCTTTGTTTGGATAGTCTTTGGAGTGAATTCAGCCTTGGAGCTGAGCCATGTAATGGTGCCATCGTAGGTGGTGTAGTCCTTAGCCCCCTTATCAACTAGGATCTGTACCTTTTGGCCGAGTTTGATCTGGGAGAACTGATCCCCTGTGACATAGGCTCGCAGGATCATTGTTGAGACATCAGCAATTTTAAAAAGGGGCTTTCCCGGACCCGTCATCTCATATCGTTCGGCATAGGATGTAAGGACGGTGCCATTCAACGGAACGATGATCTTGCTCTTTGCGAGTTGGTCGTTGATCTGGGAGATCTGTGACAAAAGAGGTCTGGTTTCGCTTTCGAGTCCACTTGTGGTGGTTGCCAAGCTTGAACGTAACGCATCGAGCTGACGGGTGAGTACGTTTACCTGTGTTGTGGCATCATCTACCTGCTTCTGTGTTGCAGCGTCGGAGCGTAGTAAACGTTCTACGCGGTCTCGTTCGCGTATTGCAGATTTGATCTGTTCGTTAAGAGATGCCATTTGGACATTCGATTCCGGACGTCGCGTAAGGAGGGCATCGATCTGTGCCTGGATCTGATGCTTCTTGAGTGACAGCTGCGTGGTGTCGATTGTACCCACGAGCTGCCCGGCAGCAACTATCTGACCCTCCTCTACAGCAAAGGAATCCAAACGTCCGGCCACCTCTGCAGAGATGATCGTTTCAACAGATTCAAACGTTCCCGTTGCATCAAACTCATCCTTAGTACCGGAGCAGGAGATAATGAAGGTCGAGATAGTCGCAAGAAAAACGGTGGCTGCAAATGGTGTGTTCGTGATTCTCATGGTCGTTCTCCAGTGGTGCCGGTCGTAGATGCATACATGTGAATAGTGAGAGCGCGTTGGATCTCGTGCAGCGATCGATCTCTGCGTGCCACCTCTAAGTCATTGAGATCACGCATATAGTCATGTGCGGTACGGGTGCCATTCTCAAGTTGAGCCTTTGATGAGGCGAGCACCATTGTTCGTTTGTCAACAATGTCGTCATCAAGACGAAGCATCTCCGTGTAGGTGTTGATTTCCTGACGTTGTTGCGACATCGTCACGCGAGTATTAAGCAAAAAGGTCTCACGTTGCACACTGATCGTTGCGTGTTCTACGTCCAACAAGTCTTGTTCCGATGATGAGGCATAGAGATCTGTGAGTTGCCAGTTCAATCGGAGGCCAACGATATAGAACGGACGGAACTCATTCTTGAGCATATCCAATCCCGGACGTCCATAGCCCCCTGTTGCAAAGGCAGAGAGACGAGGGAGGTAGCGAGAGGTGATCAGATCCTTGCGGGCAGATACGGCCTTGTCTTGGGCAGCAAAGAGAGGAAGTTCCGGACGACGAATCGTGTCCGAAAGAGGGATGTCTCCGGGACGAATGAGTCGAGTTGTTGTATCAATCGACATTCCGATGAGCATACCTAACATCGTGAGATAACTCTGCCGGTTTGACCGTAGCCCGATCAGCTTCTGTTGTGCTGTTAATGATTCTGCCTCGAGGAGCATCAATGTGCTTTTTAGGACAGCCCCATTCTCCACTGCTCCACGGACAGACGCGCTCGTTGCATTGATATCCGAAATCTTGAGTTGCATCTGTTCGATCTGTTCGGATAAGAGCATGGTGCCAAAGAAAAGATTCTGCACTCTATCGCGGAGTTTGTTGAGCTCAACCTCGAGCTGCTCCTTGTTCACTGTTGCATTGGCCGATGCGATGGTGCTTTGATTACCCATGGAACCACCATCGTAGATCGTTTGGTTGATTTCGGCATGAATGCGGTATTGATCTTTTGAAAGGGGCTCAAAAGCCAAACCGGGGATGCGTATTGGTACCTCTGTTACCTCGGATTGGTATGAGGCGTGACCCACGACAAAGATCTGCGGGAGATAGCCACGGTAGGCGTTACTGATCGAGTACGATTCGGACCGAGTGATGAGATCGGCCTGTTTACTCAATGGATAATGCACTCGGGCTCTATGCAGACACGTGTCGAGCGTTAAATCGGCCCCCTGTGCCATAGATAACTCGAGGAGCATTACGAATGCGAGAGCAATACTGTGTTTCATATCATCGCTGTTCAGTAGTGATCATTGCCATCATCCATTTTGCGATGAGGGATCTGCGTTCGTTCATCATTGTCGTGTATTGATCATCATCGATTCCACTGGCCATTTGGAGGATAGGTCTGGCGATGAAAGGAAAAACACAAAGCCCCATGAGATTGATGAAGATCTGCAAGGGTGAGATTAATGATCTGCCCTGTGCTTTGAGTGCCGCGTCTATCTCCTTCATCAACAAGGAGTCTGTGAGGATTGGTCCGATCCCAACATCACGAAACAACACATCGGGTTCCTCGCGCAAACTTCTGAGTAGAAAGAGCGGAACATCTGGTTGCACCAGCAACATGGAAATGTAGGAGTCCGCCATAAACGCAAACTTCTCTTCAAGTCCACGCGATGGGTCATTGATACCCACGCTCAGCCCCTTCATAAACCCCTTCATGTGTTCCACCATGATGGTTTTGAAGAGATTCTGCTTGCTCCCATAGTAGTAGTTCACGAGGGCCAGATTGATCCCAGCCTCCTTGGCAATATCTCGCGTTGTAGTTGCTGCAAAACCTTGTTGCACAAAGAGCTTTCGGGCAGCATCAAGAATCTTCTCCATCGTGGTTGTGTCGGTAGGGGGCATGACGCAACATAGGTTAAACAAATGATTAAAACAAATGATTAATTCGTGGTAATGGTGTAGGGGCGACGCCCCGCGTCGCCCGAAACAAATTGGTGGGCGGGGTGCCCGAAACAGATTGGTGGGCGGGGTGCCCGAAACAAATTGGTGGGCGGGGTGCCCATTTCAAACGGGCGACGCGCCCATTTCAAACTACCGTCATCGTCCGCGTTGCGTGGTCCGATGCACGGGCGACGCACCCATTTCAAACGGGCGACGCACCCATTTCAAACGGGCGACGCGGGGCGTCGCCCCTACGTTTATCGTCCGCGTTGTTGTGCGCGTATGGGGTTGTTGCGAATGTATGTTCGGATGGCTTCGAGAGAACGTTTGTCTCGGATTATGCGGTCGTGATATCCGCGTTGCCAGATGTTTGGGTGTGTGGTTAGGCCGAGTTCGTGAATCTGTCTGGATGTAGCGGACTTGTATGATCCCACGATGGCACCTACGGAGCCTTGTCTGTTTGAAGGATAATCGGTGCTACCCATCCTCATCAGGCTCCTACGATAGAGGGTCTCGGGGTCTCGCAGCTCGGGTACGTCCGGGTCGAGGATCCACAGTATCGCATGCGTGTGGTCTGGCATAACAATGCTCTCTTCGGGGAGAGTGACGATGTTGGGTGTTATGGTGTCGCCCCTTACCCACGTTTCAAACGCGATCTCTCCGGCAATAGATAGTGATAGTCCCTCTCTGCTAAATGTTCCGAAGAGGGGGCGACGTGGATTTGTCACTATCGTTATAAAGTAGGCCGCGGGTGAACGATAGACCCATTGTGGTCTCCGAGCAAGCCTACGGGTGGGCAAATTGTATGTGTTCATACGTGATAGGTCCCTTTGCAATCTCTGGTGAACCTATCGTGTAATGTTTGGGCCTGAACGTGACTTCGTTAGATTGGGCGTATGGAACCACCTACCCCAGAAGAGATCGCTACCCGACACCGATATATGGCGGTAGAGGCCAACAATTTGGCTTGGCAACTATCCGTTGTAGAGCGTACACAAGCGGAAGACCAAGAAATGCTTCATGCGGCACATACAGCGGCATGGCATTGGTCCAAG
The DNA here is from genome assembly GCA_937870915.1 of uncultured Ignavibacteria bacterium. GTDB lineage: Bacteria > Bacteroidota > Ignavibacteria > Kapaibacteriales > Kapaibacteriaceae > UBA10438. The sequence goes on along the minus strand of CALMZQ010000035.1, from coordinate 15,623 downwards.
GTCGGAACGGAGCTACACCATATGCGGGCCGTGATGTTACTGGCGGAAGTTCATGCATTGTGCGGATTGGGTCAGACAGCGCATGCATATTCTCAGATGATGTTTGAGTACTTCACATCTCGAGAAACTGAACCCTGGGAATTGGCATTTACGCATACGATTCATGCTCGTGTGGCATTCGTTGCCGGACGAGTGGACGACTACCATACGTCGTATGCGAAGGCCATGGACCTGATCGCATCTCTCAATGATGAAGACCGACCGATCGTAGAAAAGACCTTTAACAGCGTACCTAAGCCAACTACGATCGGGTGATTCGCTGAATCGTGAGAGCTGCTTGTATGAGGTTGTAGATCGAACGAAGGTATTCGGTCTTGGCTTGTTTTGCAGTGAATTCAGCCTGAGACAGCTCACTCGCAAGGAGTTGCCCAAGTTCGGCTTGGTGGAGAGCTTCCTCAAATGAGCGTTGCGTAAGATCCATCGTTGATCGTTTTCGCATGACGTCTTCGCGATAGAATCGGTGATCGGCACGAGAACGTTCAAGATCGTATCGACGTTTATTCATCGACGATTCGAGTCGCGCCCGGTCCGCGTCTAACTGTGAACTGAGTTTCGATACGGTATATGACCTCTCAAACGCATTCGTAAGTGGTACCCGCACGGAAAGCTGCAGATAACTGTTGCCATACCAGGCATCAGTATTGCCAAGCATGAGCACGTTATTGAAATAGTTAGCGCCGTAATACCCTGTGAGTGTTACTGTTGGAACAAAGCCCAACGACGTATAACTCTTTTGTGCCGATGTGAGCTCTGCCTGTTGAGTGTACTTCACATAGGTCGCAGAAAGTGAGTCGTTGTAGGGGGCTTCCGGAATACTCTGGAAACGCTGGTACAATGATTGCAGACTGTCTGTAAGTTCTGGGGTTGTTGTTTCTGATTGTTCGGTGCCAACGTGGTAGAGGAGCCTCTGCTCTGCTGAACGCAGCACTCTTCCGGCATCAAGAAATCTTGTAGCCGCTGCATCCAACTCCACACGTGCAACGTTGAGTTCAATGATTGTTCGTCTTCCCACTTCATGTTGATCGCGTACCACAAGAAAAGCACGATAGGCGTTCAGAGTATCTTCAGCAGCAAGACGCTGTTGCTCACGAGCGATTACCACATCGGTATAGGCTAGTCCGGCCTCCGTAATGATATCGGTCTCCGTGATCTTCTCCTCAGTCTCATCGAGTCTCGATCGGATCTCTCGTTCCTCAACAACGCTATAGGTTGCCGGGTCAAAAACTGTGAACGACGCCAATACTCCTGCCGTAGAGGTCCATCCAGTAGCGAATCTCACGGGTGTGATCACATTCGGATCGCCATTAGGATCTAGGGCATTGCCCGGGATCGGTGTTGTGGGAATAATGAGATTGCGCTGGAGATCATAATTCAGATCTACACGAGGGATGAGCCCCGTTTTAGCCTCGCTCACTGCAGCTCTTGATGCACGTGTGGTTGATGCCTTCTCTCGCAGCTCGGGATTGTACGTGCGTGCTCGTGCGATTGCTTCGTCGTAGGAGAGCGTTGGACCTAGTGGGGGCTGTTGCGCTACCACACTACAGAAGCAGATCATAAAAACTGACAGAACGGTTGTGGTTGTTCTCATGATGATAGGGGGCTATCCGCGGAACACAGACGCTGGTTCCAGCGAGGTGACCTTGCGGATCGCAAAGAGCGAACCGCCTACGGATATGAAGAGCGTGATGAGAAAAAGTCCACCTAGGATCACTGGTGTGTAGGAGATCGTGAGTCCCGCTTGGGAAACTCCTACACGAAATCCCTCGAGCAGGGCAATGGCAATAACGTAGCCTACAACGGCAAAGATCAAGGCCTGTGTGAGGATCAACCGCCGGACGTATCCATTGGTTGCTCCAATTGCCTTTAGCGTTCCGTAGTCACGCATTCTGTCTAAGGCTGATGAATACAACGTGAGTCCAATGATGAAGAATCCACTGATCACAGCAAACACCACCAGGGATCCAATGCTCACCCCGATGTTTGACGTAATGGTGATGAAACTCACGGTGGAATTTTTCAGCTCGTCCGATCTCCAAGCACGCACGCCATAGATGGAAGTGTTAATCGAGGTGCACACACTATCCAGGTCTGATCTAGGTGTTACGCTAACAGCCACAGCGCTGACCTTATTCTCCGGAAAATCAGCAAAGTATCGGGCTCGTGAGATGGTTGTATAGAAGAACGACCCTGCAAATCCTCGGGCATTTTTTGTCTGCACTCTGATCATAGCGCTTTTGCCATTGATTTCGATAGGTGTGCCAACGTTTACGCTATGGTTAAAGACCGATGCGTCGAAGTGTTCGGCCGATACAGCTCCGTCGTTTGCAAGACTGGTGATATCACCTTGATCGATCTTGTCCCGTCGTGGACCGGCAACATAGACCGGGGCTTCGCTCCCAATAAGCAACACTGGAGCCGTTTTACCATTGTCGAATTTTACCGTGGCTCCCGAGATCACTATTCCGTAGGTGTTCGAAACACCACTGATGCTGCGAATCTGCCGTACAAGTCGTTCATCGAGCGGTGTGAGTTCGTTTGCGTTCTTCGTTACGTTGTCAACAACCCAAATCTGACCGATTGATGTATCTGCATTCTCTACAAGGCCGCCCATGAGCCCCGTGAGAAACGAGAGAATTCCCACCTGCTGACCGATGAGAAAGATGCTGATCACGATGCCGATTACAACACCAATACTCTTGGCTTTATCGAACCGAATGAACCGATAGGCAGTGAAGATCATGATGTTAGAGCTTGATGAAGCATTCTACCTTGGAGTTGATCAAGAGAGCTGATGCCTTTCGCACGTGTATGATCACTTCACGAACGCGGCGATCTTCTTGGTCGTTGGCTTTTTCAGAGAAGAGGGACTTCTTCCGGAGGTATGGCGAGATGCTGCTGATAGCTCCCGTTGCAACCACGTCTTGATTACCAATAAGACGGATCTCAACAAACTGTCCAACAGCAACACGATCTGCAAAGAGTTCATCCACTTCACAACGAATGAGGCTCTCGCCACGAGGAGCGAACTGTGCATACGCCTGGTACTGCGTTACGGCCGTGCCAACCTGTAACGTCATATCAAGCACAACACCATCAGATGGAGCACGAAACACTCGCAGGTCTTGCTCATGGAGTGCCGAAATACGCTCAGTCTGAAGCTCTTTTAGTCGTTCCTTGTTTACCGACACCGCTGCCCGATATCGTTCAAGCGTAGCTTCAAGCGTCCGTATCTCAGTATCGGCATCATCGAGGTTTTGCTTTGTAGCAGCACCCGTGCGTTCGAGAATTGCTGTGGTGGCCGCATACCGACGTTTGTTTGCCAAACGTGCTAACGTTTCTTGGACGTTTGTTTCGTCGAGCCTGACCTGAGTTGACTGTGTTATCAGCTTTTGCCCAATCTGTGCAGTGGCAAGGCGCTCTGTTGCATCAGCAAGCTTGGCCAAGATATCGCCTGTGTGGACAGAGTCTCCATCTCGCCGAACAACAACGGAGACAATCCCACCAACCGGAGCAGCAAGGGGTACTACATCGTCAGGGGGCTCAACACGACCAATACCAACGATCTCCGTGATCGTTGATGGACGTTTTACATTGGTGCCGGCAGGAGCTCCATTGAGCGGAGTGTCTTCTCTCGTCCCACAACCAGATAGGAAGTACAGCGTGAGAGGAAGAAACAATAGGAAGTGTTTTGACATGATGTAGTGCGATACTTAATGGAGAAGGTCGTCCGACGAAGGGGTGTCGGTAACCGTTCCGTTGTTGACATAGATGATCCTATCGGCAAATGGCTTCAATCGTGGGTCGTGTGTAACCACGGCCACGGCCTTACCATGAGTTGATAGGTGTTTGAGTTCGTCCATCACGGTCACAACGCTCCTTGCATCGAGTGAGGCCGTGGGTTCGTCACAGAGTAGAATGGACGGTTCAGTGACGAGTGCACGTGCGATGGCCACACGTTGTTGTTGTCCGCCACTGAGTTCCTTGGGAAGATTTCTCATCCTCGACGTCATGCCCACACGTTCAATGGCCTTCATTGCTCGTTCTCGGGCGTTCTTCCTAGACTCTCCCATGAGTAATAAAGGTTGCATAACATTTTCAAGAGCACTCAGGGGTGACAGGAGATTGAAACTCTGGAAGACGAATCCGATGGAATTGAGGCGCACCCCGGCTAGCTCGGACGGAGAGAGATCATTGATCTCCTTGTTGAGGATCTTTACTGTTCCAAGAGTTGGGAAAATCACGCAACCAAGCAGCGATAGAAGGGTAGTCTTGCCTGATCCGGAAGGACCGATGATCAGAGTAAGCTCAGCTGCGCGGAATTGTACCGATGTGGGATTCAGCGCAACAATCGTTGTATCGCCCGTGCGATACTCTTTGCTCGCGCCCGTGAGTTCAGCAACCACGTTTTCAGCGGAGTGTTCCATAAACAAATATAGACTGACTTGTATTTAACCAAATGGTTAAGTATGTTGCGCTATGCCTGCTAAAGCAACATCACAAGACAGACTGAGTCTCACCTTTGCCGCACTGTCCGATCCAACACGCAGGGCCATACTTATGCGCTTGGCAAAGGGAGAATCAACGGTGACGGAGCTGGCTCGCCCCTTTGAGATGTCACTTCCGGCGATTACGAAGCACTTAAAGGTTCTTAAGCGTGCCGGTCTGATAACCCGATCGCGAGATGCTCAATGGCGCCCATGTAAGCTTGAGGCACAGCCACTTCATGAGGCATCGGCGTGGGTGGAACAATACCGTGTGTTCTGGGAAGAAAGTTTGGATCGATTGGAAGAATACCTAGGGACTAGTTACTAGTTACAGGTTACTAGTTACAGGTTACTAGTTACAGGTTACTAGTTACAGGATGCTAGTTACTGAGTACACTCAAAGCAACATCATGAAGGAGGAAAAATGGAAGCATTTGTTATCACACGGATCATCAAGGCACCGCGAGAGAAGGTCTTTGACTCATTCACAAATCCGGATCATTTGGCGCAATGGTGGGGACCGCGGGGTTTTACCACGAGTACGTTTGAGATGGATGTGCGATCGGGTGGACGGTGGCGATACATAATGCATGGTCCGGACGGAACGGATTACGACAACCGCGTAGTGTATTCAGAAGTTGTACGTCCGGAGCGGCTAGTCTATGTTCACAGTCACGACATCGACGATGACCCGTTGCAATTCAATTCGAGTATCACATTTGAAGATGTTGAGGGAGGAACACTGGTCACGCTACGAGTTACAGCAAGTAGTGAAGAGCAGCGTGAAGACATGATCTCGTTCGGTGCTGTTGAAGGGGGCACGCAAACCCTTGCAAGAGCTGATGAATTCCTCTCCATCGGTGATGCGATGTTCACCTATGCAAGGACGTTTAATGCGCCGCTTACAAGGGTTTGGGATTGCTACACGAAAGAAGAACATCTTGCAAAGTGGTGGGGACCAAAAGGGTTTGTGTTCCTCTCGTGCAAGCTTGACTTGCGTCCATGCGGAACGTTCCACTATGGCATGCAGGGTCCGGACGGGTCGATGATGTGGGGAATGCTCCGTTACCGCGAAGTTCAGCAGTATGAGAAACTTGTCTTCATCACAGAGTTCTCTGATGAAGAGGGGAACACTACACGTCATCCTCTCGCACCCAACTGGCCGCTTCAGACAATGACGATTGCCACCTTCACGGAGACTGACGGCAAGACCACGATCTCCTTTGAAGTGCGACCGGTAGAAGCTTCAAACGTTGAACTCGAAATGTTTGCCTCAGCACATGGCGGCATGAATGTGGGTACGAACGGAATGTTCGATATGCTGGACGAGTATCTGGTAACATTTGATCCGGCCAGTTGTTGATTGGAATATGGAGGCACGGGGTATTCTACGGCTCATATTCTTCATTGGATATCTGTGCCTATTGGTGCAAGGAATGTCTGCGCGTGAACAGGGCCCGCACAGACGGGCTTCAACGTGGGCTTGCTCCGGGAATGTTATCGCTTCCTTTGATCCACTAGGCTGTAAGCCAGAAGTACGCCAGGAAACCGGTAGTCAGCTCAACTACATCCTTTCGGATACTACCGGAGCAGAGGAGCTGCGATGGGTTCGTGGATATTTTATGCTTCGCGATGGGCGCCGTATACGGGATGGCATAACGGAAATGCTCGATAGTCTGAAGGGCGACTATAAATGGGGTGCATGGCGCCAATGTGTTGTCCCAATTGTCGGCACAAGCGCATATATGGCCACGCTTGTTACTAAATATCCGGGAAGTGATGCATATGACCTCTGGACGATACTGTTTTCTGCTGATGGCTCATCTCCAACTGTAATTACGAATCTCGAATCCTCGCCAGCAAGCGTTCTTGAACAAGGATTTGTTGATTATGAAATCGTTGAGAACGAAGATGAGTCTGGCTATTGGATCATCGTGATGAGTAGAAAACGGACTGGCATGATTGTCTACCCGGTTAGCGCACAAGGACTCGGAGAACCTGTGCGCAATACCTGGCAATCACTTCGCTTTACAGAGAGCTTTGCAGAGATGGCTATCGACCCGTCAGGAACGAGGCTGGCGATGACGGGTATCCCCACTTCATGCGGACTCGCACGTTTCGATAGACGGACCGGTAAAGTGTCAGACGAGAGATTCATTCCTCTCCAGAACGAATTGCAAGGTAGAGTGAGAGAGACACTGTGTTTCTCGCCTGACGGGTCAAAGCTATACGTAAACGTGAATGGCCCAAACACCGACGTCATACAGCTTGACCTAGACAAGCAAACCGAACTCGAAATAGCTCGTAGCGCAACAACAATTGTAAGTACTAAAAATGCTGCATGGTGGGTTGAGTCAGACATGGAGATTGGACCCGACGGTAAACTCTATATCTCGGTTCCTTTTGAGATACGAACGATCGATGGCCGGCTCGACACAAGTTCGTACTTGGCTACTGTTCACTGTCCGAATGAGCCGGGTATGTTGTGTAACGTGGATACGTTCTCGATTGGCGGGCTCCGTTCGTATTGGCTGCAGCGCTCTGTTGTAACGTGGATGCAAACAGCGTACACTTTTGGGGTATCAGACACACTTCTCGTCGAGTCAATGAGCTCCGATTCACTTGTGATTGTGCCAACCGTCTATCCTTGTGCAACGTATCAATGGATCAAACCGAACGGCGAAAGTGATCTGCGGGATCGACTCAGCATCCCGATGGTGGAGGTTGAGGAAGGGTATTATACGTTCGAGCAGATTCGATGTACAGACACGATAACGAGTAGCTACCTCTATCAATTCCCGTCGATTACTCTTCGATTGCCTGATACCACTGCTACCATTGGTAACACATTGCGAGTACCAATCTATGTTACTACATCACAGAGCATATCCAATGGCGATCCATTGATCATAGACATTACAATGAATCGGCACTGCCTCTTGTATGAATCGATTGATGGTCCGCTACCGGTTTCAAGAATTGATACCGATTCAACAACGACTGTCCAAATTCAACTTTCCGGAATCGGGAACTCCCAGGAGGAACAGATCGCGGGATATATCAACGTGATTCCCTTACTTTCAACGAAGAACTATTCACTTCTTAAAGCAAGTCAGGTTCTCAATCCAAAGTGGATCCGTGAGATATCCATAGTCGATGGTTCAGTAACTACGACAAACTGCGCACAGGGCATACGAAATATCCACTTTTCATCAGCATTTAGCGCTAGCACGGTTTCGATATTCAACATCCACGGGAGGGAGATATCGAAGACAGTACCAAGTTTAAGCTCGCTACAAGATCTCGTTAGATTCAATGAATTGGTGGCTGGATTGTACATTGTCAGAATCAGCAATGGGTACGTGTCTACATCGTCGCTTATATCCATTCCCTAGATTCTCCGACTGCGAGCCATCACAAAATGAACAACCGAGTCACTCCCGTCACGTTTGTCACGTTCGTTACACTCATCCTTGCGTCGGTGGCATCGTGGGCGCAGCCCATTGCCAATGTCCGCGTGGATCAGATCGATTCACTTCGGAACACCTATGCTGTTACCTACATCGCCCCATCGTCATCGGTCTATGCTGAACCGATCTTCCAGGACACCCTGTTCTGTGCAGCCGTGATCGGAACATTGCGTGGGACGGTTGGGGTAGTGACGCCGATGCAGCGGGTGAGCGGTGATACGTATCGATCGCAGGTGATTGTGCCGGATTCTGCCTATACAGTACGCATTGAGATCTGTAGTCCAACAGACAGGGCTCCGGACGGGATTCTTTCCTTCTATGTACGACCAGACGGTGGAGAGATGTGGCCGGGGACGGCGATACTTGTGATGCCGGTTGCAGATAGCGGACTGGCATACGAACGCCGATTGTATCCCGAAAACTATTTCGCCTTTCATCAATATTGGACGCGCAATAAACCGTCGGACGTAGAGGATAGGATCGTACCTGCGATGAAGCGTGAGAGGCGTTTGCTCGACAGCTTGATCGATATTGTTCGTTCACATACGGATAGAACATTTAACCGCTACATGACCCTTGCTTTGATGTATGCAGAAAGGGAAGGGGGCGATCCATTGTCCTACGTCTATCTCGATAGTGCAGTAGCAGCATTGGTTGGTACACAACAGCAGGAGCCCCTTCTCGAGCGCGATCTCCTCTGGAATTACTACTACTATCCGGAACAACGCAACGGCAGGAACGAGATCGATCCTGAACGATTCATTCGAACGCAACGAATGGCAGAGATCTATCCACGTACAGCATTTGGAAAGTATTGGGTGGAACGTCTCGGTGGCATTGCCCAGCTTGATACAGCAGTGGTGCATCGCGTATTCCGTGCATGGTCAGACTCGTATGATGTGGACGTGTTGAGTGCGATTGCATCACGCAAGCTCGACACTTCGTCAAAGCTCTTTGACCCCAGTGGTGCCGAGCAGATATTGCTTCGGGCGCAGACGTCCAGCACTGAACAACTTGGCTTCCGAACGGGCGAAAACATCTTTTCCAGTATGGGTCGAGCAGATGAGCTCAGTTCGAAGCTCATCAAAGCGGTTTCCTTACAAGGTAGACATCAAGAAGCGCTTCTCCTTGGAGAACGATCCATGCGTACGGCGAGTGGCCCTTATGGAAGAAAGTCGATTTCCGCCGAATACGCCAATGCCTGCCTACGAGCCGGTGATACAGTTGCTGCCGAACGGGCGCGTACCTTCAAACTGCCGGACGTGCCAAACTTTGAATACGGCACAATAGATGGGCGCAGCGGCTCGATCGAAAAGCTGCGTGGAAAGATCGTTGTCCTCGATTTCTGGTTCATCGGATGTCATGGTTGCGCCATCGAACATAAGAGCCTAAACGACTTCGGGCTTCTCTATCGCGGTGATGATCGTGTAGCGTTTCTGAGCATTGCTCTCAATGACAAAACAACTCTTGAGAACTATCTGAATCGCTCTCCGCTGGCTGCTGACGTTGTCTATAATGCAAATGAGATCTGCAAAGCTGTAGGCATAACTGTCTTCCCAACACATGTGATCCTCGATCAGAACGGCAAGACCCTGTTGTGGGAGGCAGGGGGCTCTTTAGACGCAGGAGAGAGACTTGCGAAGGCCGTGGGTAAATTGTTGCGATGATTCTCTTTCCTTTGAGGTTGACATGTCATCTGGCCTAGTATGGATCTACGTAGTAGCCATTTTTGTTGTTCCGTTTGTAGCAACGATACTCACCATCATGTTTGGTGAGATGATGGGCAGACGTCACGTAAAGCGGAACGGCGCACTTGATGAGGGATCCATTAGCACAGTGGTTGGTGCAGCGATGGCCCTCTTAGCCTTTCTCCTTGCCTTTACCTTTCAGATCGTATCGGACAGGCTGGATACTCGTCGCCAACTCCTGCTCGATGATGTGACCACCATCCGCACAACATCTCTGAGAGCAGGTCTCCTTCCCGAACCGTATCGAACTCGGTCGAGAACCCTCCTGAAAGAATATGTTGACCTTCGTGTGCAGTTAGCAGGCGATGTATCTAAGACACAGGCAGTTATCGCGCGTTCACATGCCATTGCAGATACACTTTGGACATTCTCAGAAGAACTCTCTGCACTCGACCGCAGCTCTGAATCCTATTCGCTGTATATCTCTTCAACGAATGACCTGATTGAGATCCTGAACAAGCGCATCACCATGGGGCTCGAGTACCGTATTCCAGAGACCATCCTTTGGGTGCTCTTTGCTATCTCAACTGCAACAATGCTCGGCCTTGGTTTCCAGTTTGGCACGAAAGGAACCGGAAGCATGAAGCTTTATATCTTTTGGTCGGTTGTGTTTGCCTGCGTTGTCTGGCTCATCTTTATTCTCGATCGTCCCGAAACCGGCATGGTACGTTTAAGCCAAGAGGCAGTGTTTAAGCTGCAGGAGGAGCTGCGTTAGTGTGCTAGTGTGCTAGTGTGCTAGTGTGCTAATGTGCTAATGTGCTAGTGTGCTAATTGAGGGTTCTCTGTTCTCTGTTCGCTGTTCTCTGTTCACCTCCTTCCATACCTCACAAGGCGCCGTACATAGTGCACATCATGTTCGGCGAGGAAGCTTGGTAGGTCTGCAATTCTTTGAATCTCCTCAGAGATCATACCCACGTTGTAGAGATACGTGCGAGTGATCTTCATTTCGGAGGCAATGTATCTCTTGCCGGTGTCGAACTGAGCCCATTCTGGTTCAACTAATACTGTGCTATCATTGACCACCATGTGCACGGTACGAATTGGCGTGTAGAAGATCGGTGCAGGGCTGAATAGAACTTGACCGAGGTCCTTGAATGTGCCGGACGTGTGGGTTCCGCTCGTTGCCCAACGATATTCCATTATTGTATAGTACAACTCACCATCTTGGTCGAGAGTTGGCAAAGAATCTGCAATGCGGGAGCCCCTTACACCGGGAAGTTCATCGGCACAATAGAGAACTACGCCTCGAGCCTCCGGACACAGACAGGACCTCTTTGTGAGCAAGTCATTATGTCTTCCTGGGAGTACTTCGAGTAGTTGTTCCGATGTGTATGTTGCTTCGAGAGTGCTCTGTAATGAGTCATTGGTGAAGCGTCGAATTGTATAAATGGATTTCCCTGCAACATCAGCCACACTCGCTACGGAAATGGAGTCGTACTCCGTTTGCATCGTGGTACTATCAACTCGTTCATAGACCCAATAGTTGCCTACGGCAAGGGGCTGGAACTTCTCCACGTCACACCCGATCAGCGGTGCAATTGGTCCGTTGGACGAGCAGCCACCAACCAAGAGAATCAATACGAGTAGGAATGTATACCGCATGAGCAACGAATCGTTAGTTGGTCTTGGTCGCTGCAATCAGAGGATACTGATCTGGTGAGCGAATCGAATCAATTGATAGATCAATATCTAACAAGGCCCAGTAGAAATGATCATGGTGTGGACGTTGGAAATCACAGATTTCTTCGATCGTAGCACCTTGAAACCAGGGAAAGTTCTCGAATGATAGGAATAGTTCCTCGTCATCGATCAGCATCCAGAATCCATGTTTTGAGATGTTGGTTACTTCAGCTTGAGAAGTGGTCGTGCCAGGCATTGATGATTTCTTTCTTGTGTTGAACAACAAGCCAGAATTTGGCCTCTCCATCTGGATGTGAAACATGTACATGTATCCGCGACTCTTCTCTCGAGAAGAAGAAGAATCTGAAGCCCCCTTCTTTGAATACGGTTGGTGACATTGTCAGTGTAGCTCGACAAAATGTAGAATCTCGTCGTGATTGAATTTTGCCAATATTACAACCATTATGACTCAGAAAACAGGCCATGAGAACGACCCCATGCACGGGGTTACGCTGCAAATGATCCTCACGTATTTGGTGGAAACGCAAGGGTGGACGGTCATGGGTGAGAAGATCCCCATTAAATGTTTCCAGTCCAGCCCTACGATCAAGTCGAGTCTGACGTTTCTTCGCAAGACCCCATGGGCTAGGCAGAAGGTGGAGGCGTGGTATCGGGAGTTAGTGTGCTAATGTGCTAATGTGCTAGTGTGCTAATGTGCTAGAGGGGAACATCAAGAGCTGAAAGAGGGTAGACGAGGGGCTGTACAGCGCGTGCAGCACTATTCTTTCTCTGGAGTCTGAGATGTCATTTGATGGACCAGTTATTCAAACGCCCAACCAAGAGCGTCGGCGGATTCAGAGGCCCCCTGTGATTGTCCTTATCATTATAGCTATTGTGCTAACCGGTGTATTCACTTGGGCAACGGTATGGCGGTAAAAAGAGAGCGGTACGTATAAATACGTATTTTTGCTGCATGTTGTAACGTTTTCCATGGATCGTTTTCGATAGTGGTTATGCCGTAGACCGTTCCAACTCACGAGGTCGCTATGTCCGTCATGATTCTTCGTTTGAAGACGTCGGTGCTGAGGGTTTTTCTTACCCTGTGTATATGCCCCCTCGGAGTTTGGTCGCAGGCAGATATCGATGTGTCGGTCAATGGGTTTACCGCCAATGTGGGGCAGTGGCCGGATGAGGTCCTTTTTGTAGCCCGCCAGAACGGTAGTGATGTATGGATCACTCGAACCGGAGTTGTTCATGACCGATATACCGTAACCAATACTGATGGTACACGGCAAGGCACCATATCGCGAGAAGCGTTTCGTGGTGTGAATAACAGATTCCGCCTTTCTATGAATTCAGAAATTGCACGCGTCAATTTCATTCATGGCAACGATCAACAAAAGTGGTTTAGTGCTCCGGTGTATGAATCAATTGCATTGATGGACTATTACCCGGGTGTGACGTTTACCTTTCAAAGGCAGTCCGATGGATCTGTCAACCGAACAATGATCCTTGGAGAAGGGGCGGACATCACGCAGATATCCTTTGAAGTCCTTGGTGGAGCAAGCCCGAAAACCGCCAATGTCTCACCTTCCACATCAACAGTGTATGGAACCTATCTCGGTGGAACGAACACGGACGCAATCACAGACATCGAGTACCTGCCAAAGGGTGAGGTTGTTGTGGCGGGTGGAACTACGAATCTATCGTTCCCGGAAGCTGTAGGAGGGTATTCGTTCGAGATAAAGGGTTCGTCCGACGGATTTGTGGCACGCCTTGATCGCAAATTGCATCGAGTGATCTCGTATACCTATATCGGTGGTGCAGGGGAGGATCGTGTTACTGCACTTACAAAAGACCCGTCGAACAGAATTTATGTTTGCGGTGAGACATCGTCTTCGGATTTTCCGATAACATCAGGTGTTTCCGGTAAACAGTATAGGGCCGGAATTGATGCCTTTGTGGCAAAATTCGACTCTACACTTTCAAAATTGTTGGTTGGCTTCTATCACGGCGGGAATAACGACGACCGTCCACGTTCAATCCGCCTTGATCAGAATAATCTGATCTATGTTTCCGGCCGAACAAACTCTACAACGAACTTCCCCGTTACATTCCCGGTAACGGTGCAGATCGAGGTTCCATTTACGTGGCCAAAACAATATATCGATGTACCTGGTGGTGGTGGAAACGTTGGCCAAACTGATGTGTTTGTGGCCACATTTACGTCTACGGGTGCACTTCGGCACTCCAGATACTTCGGTGGTGATGGAATTGAAACACTCAATGCCATGGCAATCGATGCTTCAAGTAATGTCTATCTAACAGGCAGTACTACGTCTACGAACTTTGAAACTGCACCGCACAAGAACGATTTCTGGGAGCCCAAGCTCACACCTTATGATGATACGTTCAACGGTGGCCGAACAGATGCCTTCCTCGTGAAGCTCACGAGTGAGCTTGCGCTTTCTCGGAGTGAAGAAGGAACCTACTCCACACTCTATGGTGGCAATGGTGATGAAGAAGGTGTGGCAGTGTTTGTTGATGGAACTGGTAAGGCCTACATGATCGGCAATACAACCTCATCAAACATTCCAACAACCGGTTTGGTCAACACGCAGCCGATCGGGCAAAAGGACCTCTTCTTTACAGTCTTTGCAAGTAGTGGTAGAGAACTTCTGAATGGAATGTATTTCGGTGGTAGTGGTGTCGATGAGATGGTAAGCGGACACCAGTTTCATTCGGGCTCCTCAGCTGTGGTGGTTGGCTCAACGTCATCTACTGATTTCCCTGTCTATGGAGAGGGTGCGAGCGATGTACGCGCAGGTACGTCGGACGGCTTCATCGCCATCTTGAGTCCGTCTGCATCCCAATATGCAACACTTGTTTCCGGGAGTGGAGCCGACACGATTGTTGAAGTAGTAGTGGATCCACAGGGAGATCTCTATTATATCAGCTCAACTACCTCGCAAGATCTCGCAACCCAGGACTCTTCGTACAAGCAGTTTGCAGAAGGGCGCAACATATTTGTTGCCAAGTATGCATTTGGTGCCGTAGACCTAACGATACCGGCTGCTGGTGACACTTGGTGTGTGGGCTCAAACCAGTCGATCTCTTGGTCGGCAAGAGGAATGAGCGACTCAGTGCGATACCTTGTTGAAGTGTCGCCAGTTGGCACGTCGGATTGGATACAAGTTGCCGGCACTATCAAAGGCAATGGATATCGATGGACAATTCCGTCTATGCCAGCCGGACGATATGTTATGAGGCTCACATCAACAAGGGGGCATGTGTCTCAGATGCTCGCGCCGTTCACTATCGAACAAGCCCCTTCAATTACGATGCAGCCTAAGAACGTGGGTGCATGTGAGGGAAGTCCGGTATCACTGAGTGTAGCCACCTCAGGAAATGGACTCACGTATCAGTGGCGAAAGAATGGCACTACTATCAGTGGTGCTACCGATTCACTTCTCACGATCACGTCCGTTGATGCAACCACGATTGGACAGTATACGTGTGTTGTGAGCGGTGCATGTTCTCCAAGTGCCATTTCACAGAACGCATTCGTTTCCATAGCCCCTTCTACAACAATCACGAACCAACCGATAGGTCAAACAATAGAGGAGGGCAGACCCCTCAGACTTGTTGTAGAGGCATCGGGTGGGGTACTCACGTATCAGTGGCGAAAAAATGGTGAACCAATTTCGGGTGCAACGAACGAAGAGTACGTAATAGCTTCAACGGAACTCTCCGATGCGGGCACGTATAAGTGCGATGTTGTGGGCGGATGTGGTAGCGAGTCATCGGATGACGTCACCGTGATCATCACCCCTGCAACAGGCGTGGAAGAAGACATCACGTACTCTGACTTTTCAATCCAATTGCTGGGTCCAGTTCCGGCAGGAGACGTTGTATCGATCAGCCTACGTCCCACGGAACCCGTCAATTTCACTGTACGATTCATCGACCAACATGGCCGTCTTGCAAGTATCCACGACGTGGGACTCGTAGGCGCTGTAGTGGATATTCCGCATAAACTGAGCAGTGTTTTCCGCGTGTAATTGAACACCTGATTCCGTTGCAAAATGAACACCACAATTGGTGCTTTCAACGATGCAAATCAGCGTGTTCAGAATGTGTTCATTCGATGTGTAGGAAAATTGATTTTGTTGATGAAAAATCAGTTCGTTGAATCGTTGGGCTGGTTGAGTTTATCGCCCTTGCGTTTGCGTAGGGAATCA
>CALMZQ010000034.1 GCA_937870915.1 uncultured Ignavibacteria bacterium | reverse complement strand
GTTGGAGGGGGCTCCTATATGCCCGAGAAGGAAGAACTTGCATCTATACGTGATCTCATACAGCATGAAGGCAAGGATCTCCACAAGCTTCTCAAAGCAAAACAGTTTGCAACGTTGTTCGGAGAGCTCAAGGGAGAGAAGAACAAGCTGGTACCGACTGAGTTCAAAGATGCGGCGGCCAAGGAGCCCCTTATCATGAACAAGCAGTTCTATTACTGGGCAGACATACCAAAAAGCGTCTTCACCAGTAAGGACTGTGTGAAGACGCTTGTGGAGTACTACAGGGCTGCTAAGCCTCTCAACGACTTCTTTGCAAAGGCGCTGGACTGATCTTCGTGTCTTAAAAGGTATACGAGATGGTTCCCGTGACTTGTCGACGAAGGATGGTTCCGCCGAACACTTCGTAGTGCTGACGATCCAGGAGGTTGAATACATTCACCGATGCACGTAGCTCCGGCGTGATGTAGTACCCCGCATTTAGATTGACCACCGCATACGAAGGAACAAAACCTTCAAACAAGCCGGCAATCCACTTGAAACCTTCCACATAACGAATCTCGAGGCCTGCATCGTAGTTACCGGCATTGAGGTAGGAGATACCGCCATTAATGCGATGACGCGATGTGTTTGGAAGGATCTTCGCGGCAGGCACATCGTTGTCTACGACCTTCGTATCGAGATATGCATAGTTCGCATTCACGCTGAGCTCGTTCGTGAGGAAGTATGCAGCCGAGATCTCTGTTCCAATTTCATTTACGATGGCGATGTTTGTTGGAGCGATAACAAGCGAGGCAAGACCCTTGTAATAGGCAAGTCGATTGGGATCTACTGCTACACCACCTGCACGTACCTTGCGCACTTCTGCAAACATCACGGAGTCTGCGATGCGGTTTGCTTCTGCGTCACCCGTATTGCTGCGAACAGGCGCGTACACATCCGGTGTGATACCACCGAGTGGTGCAGAGATGAAATCTGCCCGACGGTTGAAGTACACGTTGAATCCAACAAAGAGCTTTGCATCAAAGCTCCCCTTATATCCAAATTCAAATGATTGAGCGGTTTCTGGGTCGAGCTGCACGTTACCGAGATTCCATTGCGCCGTGCTTGCCGTAAGGGGTAGCTTAGCTTGAACCGGACGACCAACGAGCTGACTCGTTACAGAATCTACGATACCCGGAATGGCACCAAGATTTGCCGGCGCACCTGCCGGTGAATAGCGGTAGAGTTCGGCATAACTCGGACGAAGGAAGGAGCGGTTATACGTGAGGCGGAAGCTCTGTCCCTTGATCGGTTCGAGCACAACACCAAGCTTTGGCGAGAGTTGTACATCGAAGAGATTGGAAGCATCTGCGCGCAACGCACCTACAACGGTTACGATCTGCGTAGGCTTCCATTCGATCTGTGTGTAGCCACCGAGGAATCTCCCGTACAACTGCTGCGGATCTGTTAGTCCAACACCTTCAAGTACTGGTGCTCCTGTTTTTGTGTAGTAGGCAATAGTGTCTACACGTGCCGGAGAATAGATGTCTTGATACTCTGCGTTCACACCAACGATGTAGTGCAGGTTTGCATCTGCAATCGTGTTGTTATACTGAGCATCAACACCCATGATGCTCGACTCTTCGGGCGAAGCTGCAACAGCGTTGTAGACAACTTGCTTGAGAGGTGTAACTCTGCGCTGCCACAGACCCTGAACGTTGAAGTTTTCGCTTTGATACGCTAGGCGCGCAAACGGCTTCTCAACACGTTGTACAACAAGCCGGCCTGTTTGATTTACGTACATCTCATTTCCCGAAGCAGAGAAGCCCCCTTCGGCGAGGACCCTGCTTGTTGGAGAGAGGTCGTAATCAAGACGCAGTGTACCACCTACAGCAAATGGATGTCTGTGTGCTTCGGAGAGGATTCGAGAATAGCCACGTGCAGTGTCTGTTACGTCATAGGACGGACCCGGATACTCAAGACCGTTGTTTGGTTTTGTTGGATCGAGGTTCCGTGGCACGAGCGAATAGTTGTACGAGTAGTTTCCGCCAAAGGAGAGTTTGTAGGAGAAGTCGCCCATGGCACCGGCATGGCGAATGGAGGCACGATATGACTCCCACTCACCGGCCGAAACAGTAACGCGTGTGCCGAGAACTTCGCGCGGTGAGAAGGTGCGCATGTTGATCACACCGTTGTAGGCATTTGGTCCATACAGTGCCGAGCCCGGACCATGTACCACTTCGATGGAAGCCAGATCTTCCATCACGGTTTGCATCGAGTTCCATTCAATAAGGTTGATAAGGGGCGTTGATGGGTCGCGCCCGTCTATCAGGACCAGCATTCGTCTGTTGATAGAGCTGTTGAAGCCCCGTGCATTCACATTGAAATCATTGGTACCACTTTGAGCAACATCTACGCCGGCAAAGTGCTCAAGCGCTTTCGCTGTTTGACCGTGTGCCGCTGCTTGCTCAAGTGCCATCGGCGTCACAATGTCGATGGCAGCCGGGGCGTCGGTGAGTTTCTCTCCCCTACGCGATGCAGCGTAGACCATGATCTCGCCCATATTGCGATTTGTTGGGTCGAGCACAAATGCCACTCGCACAGTGTCCGAACCAGTTACGTCCACGCTACGTTCTTGAGGTAGCCAGCCAAGACCCCAGATCTTTACCGTGTGTTGTCCGGGAGGGACATTGCCAATGATAAACGAACCGTCCTTACGCGTCGTCACCATCTTGGTCCGACCCGCAAGTAGTACATTCAGACCGTTCAGGTTCTCCTTGGAGATGGCATCCGAGACTTGCCCAACGATAACGCCGGAGCCCTGCGCCGCCATTGAAACCGAGAGTAGAATGAGAGCTGTCAAAAGAGAACCAAGCGTGCGCATATTGCTCCACAAGTAAGACATCAATTGAAACCGACCAGTCGGTCGGAGTGCAAACCTATGAAATCTGTCCGTCTCAAACTGCTCCTAGCTTGTTTTGTCTCCACAATGGTGGTTGTATCATCCGCAGCGCAGGTGGACCATACGGCATTCTCCGCAGTGCTTGGGTCTCATGTGCGCAATGGCATGGTGGATTATGCGGGAATCAAGCGTGACAAGAGGTTTGCCCCCTACCTTGCTTCATTATCGGCTACTTCGGCATCAACTCTAACAGGACATGAGAGGCTGGCGTTTTGGATCAACGTGTATAATGCCTATACGATAAAATTGATCTGCGATAACTTTCCTCTGAAGTCTATCCGTGACCTTTCCAATGGCAAGGTGTGGGACAGACCGCTTGTGACGATCGATCATATAACGTATTCACTCAACGAGATCGAGAACGATGTTATCCGCCCTCTTGGCGACAACCGGATTCACTTTGCTCTCGTCTGTGCTGCTCGTAGTTGTCCGCCACTACGAAGCGAAGCATATAGGGCCGATATTCTTGATGCTCAATTACGAGACCAAGCAGAACGCTTTCTAGCAGATCAGTCCAGGAATACGTTTGACACCTATACGCACGTGGCCAAACTGTCCCACGTCTTTGAATGGTACCTGGGCGATTTTGGCAGGACCCATGCCCAGCTCCTACAAGCGCTCCAACCGTTTCTCGCAGAACCAATCAAAACGTCTATCAAGAGGGAACTGCCTCTTTGGACTGTTCAATGGATGGACTACGACTGGTCGCTCAACGGCAAATGAGTCTGTGCGTCCGTAGTTGGCCGTTATGTGTATTGATGATGACGTATACACCGCTGGCAAGCTCATCTATGAAACGTTGAAGAGGTTCCGCAGGAAATGTCCCAAGCCATACACCGCGCAGGTCATAGACGTGAGACTCTCCATCTGTCTCGTATGGGCGTATTGAGGTAGCACCTTCGCTAACACCAACAGTTCTTACAAAAGCCTTGAGGTTTATCGATCGGTCTGCGCCGCACGAATCCAAGGAGAACGTCAACGTCCCATTCACTTCGCCATCTACGGCAAGTTGGGAAGGGGCTATGGAGACCGAGACTGGTGTTTGACGGCTGTGGGGCAATATGAGACCGTCAGACATCGTAGTCGTGAAGGGGCCAACCACTCGTACGTTTTGCACGGTTGTCTTGGTACTACCAATCAACGAAACACTGATCGTGAATGTGCGACTGAGGCCACTCTCGGATGTTAATACGGTATCGAATTTGATGGTTTGAGGATGATCGATCGACAATCCAACTACGCGCAAGGAAGCCGGGATGGTGATAGCCCCCTCGCAACCTTCACTGATGTAGGATATGGTGAGCGAGTCCGTGTGTACACCAGGTAGTCGCTTGATATCCGTCGTGATCGTTATGGCTTGCTCTGAGGTTGAAGGAATGGTGACCGGCCCGTTCACAAGTGAAATCGCAGTGCCAAAAAGACGTCCGACTATACCGGTTACGTGAACCGGGAACGGTGAGGGATTATCGATCCGCACAGATGCATATCGAGGAGTTGGTGTGTCACAAACGATCTTTGCGCCCAGATCCAACGGCAGTGGCGAAAGGATCTTCACCTCTTCCTTACTACCCGTTACAGGCAGAATAAAACTCGTGTTACACGTTTGTGTGACAAACGTGATTGTGTCTCGTATAGCACCAACGGTTTTGATCGAGGTAACAAGTTGAACAGGG
>CALMZQ010000033.1 GCA_937870915.1 uncultured Ignavibacteria bacterium | reverse complement strand
GTTTCACAGCCAGTTGCAATTGGCGGTACAGCAAACCTCGAAGTAGCTGCTGAAGCCATCGGTGCTCCAGACAACTTCGTTGCATCGTATCAGTGGAAGAAGCGCTTCTGGAATCCAAACACGGTTTCGTACAATGACACCCTTGTTGTTGACAATGGCCGTATCACAGGTGCACAGTCAACGATCCTCACTATCCGTGATGTATCGGCCCTGGACACAATGGACACGTACGTATGCGAAGTAACGGGTTATTGCGGTGTAGCTGTCTCTAAGACAGCTCGCCTCTTCATCCCACTTGTGTCTGCATCGAATAGCACACCTGCTATTTGCGGTGGTGGCACACTTAGCCTCGAATGTGCAGCATACCCATCAACGCTCCCAGGATCTACGGCTTCGTTCCAGTGGTTCAAGGACGGCGTTCAACTTTCAAATGGTGGTACAACGTCGGGCGCAAGTTCTAAGGTGATTGCCATCACGAATGCTTCGGCATCCAACAATGGTTCTTACTACTGCGTTGTATCGTACTCTGGTACCAACTTCTCATTCACATCGAATGTAGTAGTGGTAACAGTTGGTGTTGCACCATCGATCTCAACACAACCTGAAGGCTCAACGGTTTGTGTAGGTTCTACCCTCACGATCACGTCGGCTTCGAGTGGCGATAACGTTTCGTACCAGTGGCTGAAGGGAACAACGGCCATCCCGGGTGCAACAATGGCATCGTTCTCCAAGACAAACGTTTCAACGGCAGACGCTGGTTCATACTCTGTAGTAGCAACCAATGCTTGTGGAACAGCAACATCGATCACGGTTGATGTAGTGGTGAACACAGGTGTTGAGATCACATCTGAGCCGGCAAACGTTGCCGTAAATGATAACGAGCAGATCAGCTTCACCGTTGCTACAACGGGTACAGCAGTGGTCACATATCAATGGTACCTCAACGATGTAGCGATCAACGGTGCAACCGGTGCTACGTATACTGTTGAGCGTGCTAAGATGAGTGATGCCGGAACATATCACTGCATCGCCTCGAACAACTGCGGCGCTGATACATCGCGCTCAGCAATTGCTTCGATCACGAATGGCGTAACCGGTGATGTTGTTGCTGGTGGGTATGCCCTCTCAGTAGCAACTCCGAACCCAACATTCGATGCAGCATCGTTCTCATACACGATGCCAACATCTGAGAATGTTCGCATCGTACTTACAGACCTTATGGGTCGTGAACTTTCAGTTCTGGTGAACGAGAACGTTAACGCTGGTACACACCGCGTAACGGTAAACGCATCTGCACTGAACCTCACGGCTGGAGTCTACAACGTAACCCTCACATCTGCCGGCTTTGTAGCTTCGCAGCAAGTGGTGGTTGTGAAGTAAGTCACTCAACAAAGAGTCATCTACATAAAGAGAGGCAGGACGTTAGTCCTGCCTCTCTTTTTTTGTTGGTATATGTGTCCTACGCCCCTTATCGAAGATCGATAATCTCCCACGCTTTCGGGGCTGAATAGGTAAAGACGTTGGACGTTACCTTTGGGTTGATCGACATCCGGGAAACGTTATAGGTAGACGTTGTTCCGTTCTCCGTAAGGGTGATGCGTGTTACCTTCATCGACTTATCAACCGTAACATCAACCTTTGATACAGATGCGATCATCGCATGTGCGTCTGGGGGCGTGAGGCGAATTGTTCCTCCGCCATGACGATGGTCAATAACTACACCCTGGTAGATATTCATGATATCGAAGAACACCTT
>CALMZQ010000032.1 GCA_937870915.1 uncultured Ignavibacteria bacterium | reverse complement strand
TCACCCCATTAGAGGTTCGTCAGTCACTTCTCTCGCTCCTCGAAAACGGTCAAAGCGTTGCCCGACTCGAATACGAGGCGCGACTTGCCATCACCGAGATCCTGAGACTACAGGGAGTGCTGGTACGCTAGCGTAAACGTTAGGTGAATTCATTCAAGAACAACGAACTTCGCAGATCGTGTCGTTGTATAATCCGACAACACGATGTAATAGACGCCTTGAGATAGTCCCGGTAGGGTGACATCCATAGAACGTGCTGCTCGTACTATTTCCGCTAGAGTGTAAACAAGCTCGCCATTGGCACCAAAGATTCTGACAAGAGCGTCACTCAATATCGGTTGTAAGAAGTTCAATCTCAATGTTGCATTGCCCGCAACAGGATTCGGGGTGACTATGAAATCTGAGGCTTCGTCTTTTGAAGATTCACTTGTACCTACACCGGTCGGGACATTGCGCCAGCGGGCAGTATGAGCTGAGCCAGCGAATTGGCCCGTAAGTGAATCATACTTTGTATGCCTGTATCCGATATAGATATCTGGACCTATCGGATCGATAGCCACCTGATCAAGGCTATGGAAATCAAAGGGCTTCCCAATTCTAGAGTTGCCTTGCGGTAGAGCTGCAAGAAGAGACCACGTGCCACCAAAGTCGACCGACATGGCAACAAGCGAAACGCTGTCAGCAACAGAATCTGTTTGGTACCTATGAGTGAATTGCAAAACAATCAAGTTTGGTCTTCCACTGTGAAAGCCGACGGGACCGCTAATAGCTGCAAACTTCTCACTTGTGGAATCGAAACTCGGAAGCAGGCTCTTCCTTGCATTCTCAAGCCACTCCAGCTTAACTCTTCGAGGCTGTTCTCCCGGTTCGAGAAACAATGAGTCCGACGTTAAGTGCCAGTATTGAGGTCCACGGTCGAATGTTGGATCGAAGTACGATAGCCCACCCGCACCACTCCAAATACCAAGACCTTTCTCTGAATTCGGAATGCGGTAGTCTTGAGCTCTACCATCAATGTTGATAGCAGTGTCGATGAGCGTCTCACACCAGTCATCCGAGTAGGCAGAGTTATACCCGTCATAGAACGGGTCATTCGGATTCTCTCGCTCGAATCCAATATGAATCCGTTGAGGATTACGAGCATCGAAGCCAAAAAAGAACGCTCCATAGTGAAAATGCTCAGTAGAGGCCGGCAAGAACTTCTTCCACGTGAGACCACCATCGGTAGTGATATGTGCGGTCTGATATTTCCAGTTTTTGGGAAAGGTCGTTACGATCACGACGTTAGGGTTGTAGTGATGTGCAACCACATCATGAATCTCATGCCCGGGTGCCAGGTCTCCCTGGCGTCCTACGTTGATTATGCGTACGTCATCGATCGACCGCGCGATCCACACGGTTCCAACAGTCTGTTTGAGAACTGTATCGAAGTGGTTCTCGAATCCGACCATTGCGCTCGTACCTGGTGCATCGTCCCAACCTTCATACCCAAACACCTCAATCGAATCCCAAGTACTTCCGTCGACATGAAGTTGAAACAATTTAGGACGAACTTTTGCGCTGTATTCAGTAGCATAGACGCAGACCGTATCAGCCCGCGCTTGAACATAGTGTAGGTAATGATCCGTTGAGAGTATCACCTCGCCGCCATGGAATAGCTCTTGCGCTGGTGCGTGTTGAGTGAATGTTGCCGACGTAACAACTACGACGGCAACGAGGTTCAACAGTTGATGCGGAGTATTCACTCTCATCACTCGCTATACGGAAAAAGTTCCGACTTCTGCACCACTCGCACCGGACCATACTTCTCCAGTGCCTTCATGTCAATCTTGGATGTATCGGCGAGGATGGCGATCACCTTGCACCTGTCCTTTACGGACTTGTTGTAGAAGGCTTGCAGATCGTCCATGGTAAAGGAATCGATGGATGTATAGGTGCCCCTTCTCTGATCGGTTCTGTAGCCGTAGTATCGGGCAGATACGTCGTTCCACAGAATGTCATCACGCACGATACGGTCTGATGCAATGGACTGCTTCACAGAACTCCGTGCATTCTCCATGCTGGATGGTATGGAAGGTAGCGTGTGAAGTAGCTCGCGCAGACCATCAATAGCATCGATGAGTTTGTCGGATTGTGTGCCGATATATCCCGTCATAACGTAGGGCTGCGTTGTGTCTACCGGAGTCTGAAGGTATGAACCGGTACTGTAGGCAAGTGCCTTTGATTCTCGCAATGTTTGAAACACAATGGTTCCCATGCCGCCGTCAAAGTAGGCACCAAACAACTGAGAGATTGCCAGAGACGTTGTATCATATCGCGGCAGTGATCGACCATACAGAAAAACTTCTGCCTGTACCATGTCGTGATGAACAACAATTACCTCCGGTCTGTCTAGTGGCATTGTTGGCCATGCGGTAAGGGGCGGTTCTTGACGCAATGTTGTTGGAGCAGTGTGTCTCTCGCGTACGATACGGGCTGCATCTCCTGCTGTGCGTGGACCATAATAGAGGATCTCATGGGGGTAGGAGAGAAGATCCTTGATACGGCGGATGAGATCAGCTGACGTTACTGCGTCGATCTCTGCATCTGTAAGTGCATTGGTCGTTGAATTCAACTTCCCATTGAGTACATATGGCATAAGCCCCCTGTACAGAATGGTACTCTTGTCTTTGAGGGCATCACGACGACTCTTCTTTGTTCGTTCCTTGAATGATGCAAGAGCTTCTTCGTTGGCAACACATTCTGAAATGATGGACTCCATCAATGACACACTTTCATCAAATGTCTCATCAAGACCCGTCAACGTTATGTAGGCCATGCGGTCGGTGCAGAAGGGGGCAAAGGACATTCCAAGTTTAAACTGGTCCTTGGCGAGTTGTTCGTTGGACCGCGTTGGCGTAGAGAGATAGCGGAGATAGTCCAGTGCAAATCTGAGATAGCGGTCGTTCTTGGTGCCGTTCTTGATGAGAAAGGTAAGATCATAGAGCTGGTTCTCTGTGTTACGCACAGCAAGGAGCGGAATATCCTTTCGTACAGACGCACGATCGATATCGCGCTGAAGGTCAAAGAAGACGGGTTTCAGATCTTGAAAAGGCATCGCCAAAACGGACTCGGCAAACGCGGTTGTAGTGTCGCGGTTGAGATCAACAGGCGTGATCTCGGGCTTGACTACCGACTCAATGTCTGTTCGTTCACCTGTCCGTTTGAATACAGTAACGTAGTTGTTTCCGTAATACGTATTGGCAACTCTGATCACATCTTCTTTTGTGACAGCCGCAAGTTGATCGAGGTCCTTGATGTACTCCTCGTACGGTAAGTTATACGATAGAGCACCAAGGATATAGAATGCCTTTCCTTGATACGTCTCGAGTTCTCGTATGCGTCTCATACGCATATCGCGAACACAGGCATCGATGAGCCAATCCTCGAACGCCCCCTTTTTGACGAGTTCTATTTGCGACAGTAAGAGTGATCGTACTTCCTCGAGAGTTTGTCCGGGCAGTGGCTTGCCTGAGAGATCGTTGTAGCAATGATCTGCCATGAGATCTTGGGTGGATGTAGCTGACAGTACCTTTTGTGCCTGACGAAGATTGATATCGATGAGTCCGGCCTTGCTATTGGAGAGAATCATATCCATCATCTGCAACGCTGGGATATCGGGGTGACCCATTCCCGGCCAACGAAATGCGATCTGCACCCACTCAGCATCCGGACCCATTACCGTTTTCTCTATCGGCTTGTTGATAGGGGGCAAGGAGCCCTTCTTGAATGCTGGAGCTGGCTTTGACGGGAGGCTGCCAAATGTTCTTTCAACCAATCGTTGTGCAGCTATAGGATCAACATCTCCGGCGAGGATGATGACCATGTTTGACGGTTGATAGTATGCGTCGTAATACTCACGGATACGCTTCATCGACGGATTCTTGAGGTGCTGCGTTGTCCCCAGCGTGCTTTGCGTTCCATACGGATGGGTAGGGAACAATGCAGCCAAGAGCGTATCGTACGCTAGTGAGTAGTCCTCATCAAGCGAACCGTTTTTCTCCTCGTATACAGCCTCGAGTTCCGTGTGGAAGAGTCGGAGGACAGGAGCACGGAAGCGTTCAACTTCAAGAGCATAATATGCGTCGAGTCGGTTGGACGGCACATCATTGAGATAGGCCGTTATGTCAGTACTCGTAAACGCATTCGTTCCTTCGCACCCCAAGGACTGACAAAGCTTATCGTACTCATTCGGCACGGCCAGACGAGCGGCTACGCCGCTGATGGAATCGATCGTCCGGTAGATCATCGTTCGCTGTGCCGTGTCAGTTGTTGCCCGATACCTCTCAAACAACTCCTCGATCTTGGCGATCATCGGAAGTTCCGCCTTGGGATCAACCGTGCCCAAACGATCCGTCCCTTTGAAGAGCATATGCTCCAGGTAATGGGCAAGCCCCGTTGCATCTGCTGGGTCGTTCTTACTGCCGGCATGAACGGCGATGATGCTCTGCACACGCGGTTTTGTCTTATCCACGGCCACATAGAGCTTCAGCCCGTTGGGATAGGTGAAGATCTGAGTTTCCGAGGAGGCGAAAAGGCGAAAGGTCGAAAAGACAAAGAGGAGGCACAGGACGAGTATCGCGAGTGGACGTGCAGAAGATGACAGCATGAGACTACTTCCGATGAACAACTTATGTGGATTGATTGCCATACGAATACCAATCGATGTTGCGCGTAGTAAACATCAACGTGGCTATGGCAACGAACATACCAATGGAACCGAT
>CALMZQ010000031.1 GCA_937870915.1 uncultured Ignavibacteria bacterium | reverse complement strand
TGGTGGGGCGACTCGAAGTTCATGGGGAATGTTGTATGCAAGCCAGTTGGTCCCAAGTACGAAGACACGGAAAATGGCTGATGCAACTCGTGAGCGTGAGAACGACTATCAAGGTCGTGACCTCTTTCTCTCGCCCACGTATAACATGTATGACGCCTTTTCCATGAACGCTCACGGGGTTTCAGGATCGGCTAGACTTTTCCACAACTCAATCGGCGCAAATGGCCCAACAGCGGCCAATGGCACGGGCGGCGTCTACAACATTGGTTTTGAAGGCTCAGCAGGGCCAGGGAAGTTAGCCGGTGGTGCGACTCTTGCCATCGGAGCAAATAGTAGCTCAACGACTGCCCGTTATCCTCTTGGCGCCTTGTACTCAACATTTGTACCTATGGGGAATCAAACACCTGCCCGAAATCCATTCGGAGACCGATCGGATGTGTTTATGCGGTTGTCGGGTGACCTTGCTGACTCCGTTCGTTACTCTTCCACGTTCAAGCCTGAGAGACCTAGCATGTTGCTTGGGGGCTTGCCCACCTTACCACCCAATACGTTCAGACATTTGAACGGGACGTATCAAGCACAGAACAGACCACGATCAAGTTCTAGTGTCGCGTTTAGAACGAATGCCGAACTAGCCGTTGGTTCAGATGGCACCATGCTTAGCGGACGTTCTACGGTCCAGTCAGTTTCACCAAGATCCAATGGCGTCACTACTCAGTATCTCGACAGGACCGAGGCATCTATCAAGGATCAGATTGGTGAAGTTTCTGTCGTCAACCCGGCAGGGATGACCTATGTCTATGGCTTGCCTGTGTACTCTCGTGAAGAACGTAGCTATATGTATTCCGGTGTACATGTCCGACACCGTTCGTATAGCGGTAGAAATAGATTCGTCAGTGGTGCCTTTGACCAATTTTCACCGCGCACGGAAACGTACAAGAAGACTCCGTATGCATCCGCACTGTTGTTGACTGACATTTACACGCCCGATTATGTCGACATGGGAGCATCCGGCCCGTCAACTGATGATCTAGGTGGATATGTAGCACTGCGTTATCGTAGAGCTGCCGGAACGAAGCTTAAGAGCGCGCCTGTCCAGAAAGACTGGTACCGTTGGCGTACGCCATACATGGGCTACAGCTATGCTGCAGAAAGCGTGTCTCAACCATACATGGACAGAGCGGCCGTTTCTATGGGTCAAAAGGAGCTCTATTACGTCGGGTCAATCGACACTAAGACGCACGTTGCCTTTTTCGTTACGAACAAGACGAATCAAAGCATAACAGTTGACGGAAAGACGTTTCTGATCAAGGGTTCCCAAAAGGAAAGATGGGATGGGTATGAGGCAGTCAATTTTGGGGAATCTGATCAGCTTCGTCTGACGGAAGAGAACATGATGAGCAGACACCCAATGGTCGATTCAAACCTTGCTACTTCTATCGATCCGTCATCAGCGTCCATTGGCATCGGTAAGTGGCTAGGCCGTGTAAAAAGACCCAAAGAAGTAACTGAAGACTGGGTCAATAAGAACACCCGGACAAACAAGTCGGAATACCTGGAAAAGATCATCCTCATTGCGAAGGACTCAACAGGTGCCTTTCGTGAGGTTGTGCAAACGGTGAACTTCGAGTACTCCTACGAGCTTCAAGCAAGACCTGCAGAGTGGAGCATTTGGAACAGGAAGTGGGATCCTGTTGAAGAAGTAGATCGAGTGCTTCCTACGCCCATGTGGGACAGCGTCTACTATTGCTACGGGACATTGAACTCTGCCTATAGGTTTACGAATGACTCTGTTCGTGAAGAGAATCTCGACAAGATGGTCAACATGGAGCAGTACGGGAAGCTTACACTCAAACGCGTCTGGACGGAGTATGGTGATGTTAAGGGCGCGGCAATATCTCCGTATGTATTCCACTACACCTATCCACTCGACGGCGTAGACGGGTTTGCGTGGTCTGACGCCGTGAGCAATGATGACGTATGGATCGGTCCAAGGAATTTCTCTGGGAACTATACGACCAGCACCGGGAATGGCGTCTCGGTAAAGCGAAGAAATCAGCTGCGCCAGAATCCGGCATATGACGTTGTAAACATCGACCCCTGGGGGTCGTATACTCATACGGGCGGTGACCAAGGAAACAAGTGGCGCCAGCACATTAGGCAAAGTGTTGCGCCAGGCTTCGAAAACGGTGGTGGAGGTTATGATCCTGCGGCTTGGCAACTAAAGATGATTACCCTTCCGTCTGGTGCGCAGATTCACATTCAGTATGAGTCCAATACATATTCGTTTGTACAAGACCGACAGGCAATGGCCCTTATTCCCATGTCGAATGCGACCGTTGACGCAGAAGGTGTCGCATTATGTACGCTAGACATCGCAACCGAGCTACCGGGCCGACCAGCAAAAGAGGTCTATCATGCACTGTTGAGTGGTCTAAAGACAGACGACCGCCTGTTCTTCAAGTTCCTCTATCCTGTTGCTAACTGCAATTCAACACGAAATCAAGACCTTGTACCGCGCACTTCGGAGTTTGTTTCAGGCTTCGCTCCAGTGGATTCGGCTGATGTTTCATTTAATGAGACAACTGGTCAGATAACCATACGATTTGACTCTGAACCAACACCGGGTGAGTTGCTACGAGAGTATTTGTTCAATAGGGACGGATCGTTTCCAAAATGCTCAATGCGGAGTTTGGTCGAAGCCCCCAGTAAGCCTGCGTCTGGATCTCAGGAAGACCGGAGTGCGTGGGATGAGCTTGCTAACGCAGGGTCTAAAATCTCATCTCGCATCAATGACGTGAACACACTCACTAACAGTGGTGGTCCGGTTCCTTATTACAAGATGTCCTCCGTTCGAATTCCTTGTCTATGGAAGTACGGTGGGGGCGTGCGCGTCAAGAGGATATTTATCCACGATATAGGTCTCGAAGAAGGGGCAGGAGGGCTCTATGGAACCGAGTACTCATACTCCACGACCGAACAAGGCGCATTGATATCATCCGGTGTCGCAACAAATGAACCTGCAGCAATACGTGAAGAGAATCCACTCTTTAGATTCATACCGGGCAAGGACGCAGCTTCGTGGTACGAAAAGATTACTGCTGGCGATGAAATCGACCAGTATGCTGGGCCAATTGGCGGTGATGCCTTGCCACCACCATCAATCGGATACTCACGCGTCGTAACCCGCAGCATCGCAAATGTGCCTTCAGCGCCGGGGTTTACAGTTTCACAATACTACACAGCACGCGACTATCCTGTGCGTGTAGGCTACACTACACTTGTGAAGAACACCGAGTTCCGTCCGCTGTTAATGACGGGTATTGCCAACATTCAAGAGGACGTAGCATCTGCTACACAAGGGTTCTCAATACATACGAACGGAATGCACGGCCGAGTCCGTTCGGTCACGAAGTATTCAGGCTCACCTGATGGAGAGAATAGCATTGTAGAATCAATCACGTATGAATACTTCTCCCCAGAAGAAGCCAAGCCCGTTCTCATACGGAATAGTTCTGGGGCCTTTGAGGTTAAGCCATTGTGGACGGGCGTAGAGGAAGACCTAAGTATCGATTCTCGACGATATGAAACAGAGAGTACGAATGGGTCAGTGCCGTTCGACATAGGCGTTAGTGGCTTGCTGGTGCCATTTGCCCACATAGGAATTCCGTCGGTTAGTAATGTAAAGTCCCGTGTTGATATCGCGACCATTACGAAGGTCTTTACCCATCCGTGCTACTTGAAATCGACCACGGTTCAGCGCCGCAGCGTCGTGTCGAAGGTTGAGAACTTAGCTTTTGACGCACTAACGGGCGATCCAAGAATAGTACGGACGTCCGATGAGTATGCGGATATGCCTGTTGGAAGTGGCATTAATGCAGGATCGAAGCTTGAGTACTCGATCCCGGCCTATCAGTACTATGAGGGTATGTCGGCCTCTTCGAAGAATGAGATGGTCATCTACGGAAACAAGCCATGGCATACAACACCACCAACGGCTACAACAGATGGTACTGGCTCGTTA
>CALMZQ010000030.1 GCA_937870915.1 uncultured Ignavibacteria bacterium | reverse complement strand
CAGCACTTCGCTCAAGGCACGTATGACATCCCGTACAACACAAGCGAACTGACATCTGGTGTATACACCTATGTCCTGACGATCTATGGTGATCGTATCGCTGATAGAATGGTTGTTACGAAATAGCGAATAGCGATTAGCGAATAGCGAATAGCGAATTCGAAGACGATGAACTTTGGGCAGTTGGTGCGTTTGCATCAGCTGCCCTTTGTTGTTGTGTATCAAGGAGTGCCGAGTACCACAACGCAAGAGCGTCCGTACGTTGGATGTGAACCAATCGCTACACCAACCATTGTGTACGTTGGATTGAGAAGGTTCTCTCGGTGTCCGCGGCTTGGAGTTCCTTCGTCAACCAGAAACGATGCAATGATCAACTCTGGCGTCATGTGGCCATACGTAATGGCTTCGCCTAAGGAGCCCATCTGTCCGTATCTCTTCACTCGAACAAGCGGATCCGATCCATCGTGTGCGATATGACCGATGGTTCCGTACTGTGTTATATCCTTTGCCATATCGATCGCAGCGGAATACAAAGCCCCTTGAAAATTGAGAAGGGGCAAAGGGCGTTCCTTCTTTAATCGTTGCTTTATCTCTTTAACGGCGATATCAAGTGCCTTAGGATCCTTCGTAAAGGATCGCACATGGTTACGATATCGATCAATTGCGGGGATGAAGGAGGCAGGATCATTGCGAACGCTGTTGAGAACAGTTACGATCACGCGTGCTATGCTGTCTTGTTGCTGTTGCTCAGAGTCTTGAGCAACAAGGAGTCCGGTGCAGACGAGAAACACCGCCAGTATTACTATGAGTTGTTTCATTGCGACAAGTTATGGACGGTCTGCATAGATGTGTGAAATGAGCAGCGCACCACCTGCGAGGCCAAGATCTTTGAGGATGTTCATCATGAACATCTGTTTCAGTGCCTCGCTGCTGGCCGATAGCAGACCGGGGATATGGATTGCGCAAACATAGATC
Organism: uncultured Ignavibacteria bacterium; assembly: GCA_937870915.1. GTDB lineage: Bacteria > Bacteroidota > Ignavibacteria > Kapaibacteriales > Kapaibacteriaceae > UBA10438. The sequence goes on along the minus strand of CALMZQ010000030.1, from coordinate 3,869 downwards.
AATAGCTGGAGTGCTAAGAGCTGGGCTACGGTCTTTGTGTACTTGCCGGTCAGGATAGATGCAACTGCTCCGAGCTCCGTTACACCCGTTAGATAGATCCAGAATACTCCGCCGGGCAGCCATGACGGGACAGAACCCGACATTTGTTCTGCTCCCGTAAAGTGCATCAGGCCGATGGCGAGAAACGGTATAGAAAACAGAATCCGTCCAAGCAGCAGTGCAGGGATCTTCATGAGATACTCGTAGGGAGTGGCGTGTGTTCTAGGCTACTGCAGACGTAGCTACGGAAGACGTTACCTTATCGCAGAGGTCGGCGAGCTGGCCAGCTTCCTTTTCGGTGAGTCCCGCAGACAATTGTTTTTCAATCTCGTTGACCTCAGGTTGAATAGACTCTAGGAGGTCTAGTCCCTTTTGTGTGATCATCGTAACCGAAAGACGGAGATCGTGTTGACTTTTTGTTCTTTCAGCAAGATCAAGTTTTTCGAGCCTGTCAATGAGTCGGGTTACATCCGGGGCCACATGAATCATCCGTGTGATGATCTCACATCGAGGATGTCCGTCCGGATAAACACCACGTAGTATGCGGAGAACGTTATACTGAGCCGCTGTTATTCCATATCGCTCGCACGTTTCGTCCATGCTGCGATTCAGTCTGTCCGCGCAGACCATAACCGCTAACATTGCTTCTTGATACGGGGAAGAGAATTTTTCCTGCTTCAACCGCTGTTTCAGAGCTTCACCCATAAGGCAAACGTACACAGAAAAAGTGTGTGTTGCAACACCGAAAAGTCATCAGTCATCAGTCATCAGTCATTATTGCTGAGCAGCTTCGAATCTGCCACTCTTAAGGCAGTGATGATCTCGTCTAGATCTCCATCTACCACGCCCTGGAGTGGGTGGTTTTTGTAATCACCCTCAAGTCGGTGGTCCGTTACGCGGTTTTGTGGCCAGTTGTAGGTCCGGATCTTCTCAGAGCGGTCTCCTGAGCGCACCATGCTCTTGCGGGCGCCGGCAATGGCAGACTGCTGCTTCTCGAGTTCAAGTTCGTACAGGCGTGCACGGAGGACCTTCATGGCCTTGTCCTTGTTCTTGAGCTGTGATCGTTCGTCTTGGCACTGCACCACGATACCCGTGGGGTTGTGGACGATACGCACCGCTGTTTCTACCTTGTTAACGTTCTGTCCACCCTTGCCACCTGAACGGAAGATGTCGATGCGGAGGTCCGTGTCATTGATCTGCACATCCACCTCTTCTGCTTCGGGAAGCACAGCCACAGTAGCTGCAGAGGTGTGGATCCGGCCTTGCGACTCTGTGTCCGGCACGCGTTGCACACGGTGGACACCACTTTCATACTTCAGCACGCCAAAGGCTTCGTCCCCGTGAACTTCAAAGGTGAGTTCTTTATAGCCCCCTCGCTCACTTTCCGTCATATCAATCGTTTCGATGCTCCAGCCCCGGGCCTCGCAATAGCGCTGATACATGCGGAACAGGTCTCCAACGAACATTGCTGCTTCGTCTCCACCGGTGCCGGCTCGGAGTTCCATAATGCAGTCCTTAAAGTCGTTCGGATCGCGCGGGATGAGCATTACATTCAGTCGCGACTCCAATTCTGAACGCTGTTCCTCTAGGTCGCGCGTGTCCTCGTAGGCCATATCGCGCATGTCTTGATCCGTAGCCGGATCGTCGATCAATGCACGGTTGGCTCGTATCTGCTCGCGCAGGGTGATGTATTGTCTGCCGGCAACCACAACCGGAACTAAGCCCTTATGCTCGCGCGATGCTTCGCGCAAACGATTGGGATCATTCACAACTGCTGGGTCATTGAGAGACTGTTCGACTTCGGCGAACCGGTCGATGAGGGCTTGAAGGCGTTCTTCCACGAAACAAAAATATCGCAACTTGCCGTTCGTTCAGGGACAAATGTCCCAATGAGATCCTATGCGAGCACTTTCTTTTCTCTTTTTCATCGTTCTTTTCCTGGCCGGATGCGCTAGTGAAGACCCGAATATCGTTGATCCGCCCCCCGGGAGCCGGCGCATCGTTGTTCGGTTATTCAACATGATCCCGGACGGCTCAAGCCGAAAACTCCTCCTCGAACAGAATTATCAGAGTGCTGAGGTTGGGCAATTCCGATTCAGCGATTCGGTGCGTTCCCCCGGCGATTCCAGTTTTGTGGAGATAATAAAGGCCGGAGCTACAGAATTCCGCACATCCCAACGTGTTCGCTTCATTCAGAACGCTGTCTACGATGTTTTTACTCTTTCGAAAATCGGGCAACCAACGGTTTTTGATTCGGTCCTAATCGTCAACGCCAACAATGCCCTTACAACCCTCCCGGTTGCCCAGGTTCGTGTTGTAAACCTTATTGCAGACACAACAAGATTCTTTGATGTGCGGGTTGGATGTCCGAATGGGACGCCCCTTACAGCCGTACCCGTCCCATTCAAGATCGCCTCGTTGTATTCTGAGGTGTATCCAGGGCTTGCCGTGTTTTCGATCTCGGAGATAAAAAACGGAATTGTTAACGTCATCGGGACATACCAGTGCGTTCTTGGCGAGCGAAAGGCCTACAGCATCATCATCTATCGCGACGCCACCTCAACGGATGCCTACTTCCTTTTCGTCGAAGAGAATGATCTCTCCTCAAATGCGGAACGTGCCTTCATTCCGGTAGAGACCAGAACAGCAGATATTCGTGTTCTCAATCTTTCGTCGTCGAGCGTTAACGTGAGCCTATCGAACACAGGCCAGTCTCTCGTAAAGGGGCTTACCAGATCTTCAATCAGCCCCATAACAACGGCACCAACATGCGAAGCTGAGCGCGCCGACGTCTTTGAGGCATCCTACTCCGACGGGCGCACGGCCATTGACAGTACATCGCTGACTGTCCGTGGTAAATACACAGTGATCACTGTAGACTCCGGTGGTTCAGGTAGACTGGTGGTAACACCAACCATTCAACGTCCATTCGGCGCGGTGGGCAAGTCTGTGGTCCGTGTTGTGAATGCATCTCCTAAAACACCGTCCGTAGTGGTCTCCCTTGGCGCAAGAAGTGATGTCACAGCACCTAACGGCATCGCTGCAGGTTCTACCATTGCACGTAACATCGTTTTCGATAGCATTTCAGCGCCGGTAGCCGTTGCTCCAGGGATATTACCTATTACGGTCACTACGTCGACTACGCCAACTACGATCATCGATGTTACACGAGCAACCGTTGAGCCGGATAAGAACTACGATCTCATCGTCTACAATGACGGAGACCGGGTCCATACTACGCTTGTTGAGGAAGAAGAGTCAACCGGACCACTACAGCCCCTTCCCGAAGGTGTGTTCTATCGCCTGATCAATGGATCGAGCAGGCAACCAACGATTCCGATTCAGATTGGTGCTGTGCTCTCCACGGGGACTGTGTACTACGGCAACAGTCTCGCCACCACGCTTCCTGTAGGATCCGTTCCCTACCTCATCAATGGAGTCTCTGGTAGTTTCTCTACAGCTTCAGGTCAGAGAAGTCTTGCAGTGTATGCAGAAGGAGGGGGCATACCAGACGTAATCGAAATTAGTACGCCCCCTCTCACGCCTCTCACCGGTCAAACGAGCAGGCGTGTCGTGAATGCAACTGAAGATGTGCGGTTGATCTCAGTTTGTATCGACTCGATTCCATCAGTGAGCGGAATTGGAGATCACTTGGCTACTGATGTTCCGTATGGCATGGCATCTGCTGTGTCTGTGTCGAATCTCGACCGTAGGGGAACGTATTACATCTATGATGCTGAAACTCGAACTCAGCTCTACACACTTCCCATTCAGCTGGCTCCACTAGGGAACAACTACACGTTCGTTGTGGTCGGGCGCAAGGATGGTGG
>CALMZQ010000029.1 GCA_937870915.1 uncultured Ignavibacteria bacterium | reverse complement strand
AATCGCCGGACTCGGCTGCTATTGCAGTGTTCTTTCGCATGGCCAATGACTTCCTGAGTTTCACCAAGGTCCTCAATACCGGTGAAGTCCGTGGTAACTACAGTGCCGACATGGTTGTGAGCATCGAGCTTCGCGATACACTTGGTGTGATACGTCAGCGAGTGCGGTGGAAGGATCAAGCGTTTACCAATACGTTTGAGCTGACAAACAGCAAGGTCGACTTCCATTACGGATGGCAGAGATTGGTAGTGGGTCCGGGTACATATGTTATCACGCTGGAGATCCTATCCCAAAAAGAGAGCAATCAAAAAAAGATCAAGCTCCCTCCTGTATCCTTTACACCTCGCCGGCCAACACGTCAGCTTACACCTCCCGTATTCGGTGAGCCCACGATTGTGAATGGCAAGGAGATGGTGCGCTTGTTTGTGTTCAGCAACAACCTGCCGTTTGGGCCGAGTGACGCACGTGCCTTAGTCTTGCTTGGTGATTCCGTTGAGACAATGTATGACTATACCATCCGGCAAATGCCGTGGGACCCGCGAGACATTCGTTGGTGGAAGGTTGGTGACGTGGTAGGGGAGGTGAGATCTGAGCGTGACCGTTTCCCTCGGGTTGCATCTGCATCTTCGAGTGATGCTGCCTATCTGGAAATGGTAGAGCAAGCAGTACCGACACGTCCCATAGCCTCGATCGAGGTACGTATACCACTTGGATCCATGGTGCCCGGGAAATACGTGTTGGAGCTCGTTCGCAAAGGCACGACAGATACGATCAGTATGAAGTTCCAGATCGTATGGGAAATGATGCCGTTCTCATTGCGAACCATCGATTATGCAATTGAGTCGATGAGATATATCTGCAATGATGAAACCATTGATTCCCTCAGTTCAGGAAGTGCTGCTGAGAATCGAGAAGCAGTCATGAACTGGTGGCGCGCCCAGGACCCAACACAAGCAACAACATTTAATGAGCGAATGGCGGAGTATTTCCGACGTGTTGATAATGCCTTCTTTGCCTTCAGCACCATTGCAGAACCGGACGGTGCGCAATCAGATCGTGGGAAGGTCTACGTTTTGTATGGTCAACCAACAGACATCAAGAAGAACCTAACCAGCAACAAATCGCAAGAGATCTGGCGCTATGACACCGGCATCAAACAAACCTTTACCTTTGAAATCAATGACCGCGGCTTCTATAAACTGGTGAACGTTAAATAATCTCGTAGGTAAGGGCACGCACCCCCAACCTACGACCGAGGCTCCCAAGCCTCTCCCTCGCATGGTGGGTGTTCATTGGTGACGTGTTCATCCAAGATCATGCACAATTGATTGGTGGCGTTGAAATGTTTGCACGCTCCACATAATGTGCCGTCGGCAATCTCTTCAACCTTCTCATGAAACCGTTGGTATTGAAGCCAGGCAGGGAGTATGCCAATTGCCCATAGACTTACCATGGCAATCCACCAGACCTTGGTGGAATCAAGCCATTGACTGAGAATGATGCTGGCAAAGCCAAGGATCGCAACCCGCATGAGGGCTGCTGCAACGATAGATCCCGTTGTATAAAACGGCATGTCCACCGCATACTCTGGTTCCTTTGTTCGCAACAAGAAGAGATCGAGAAGTTTGTCGCCGTCTGTTGGCTCACGCATTGGATTGCCCCTTAGAATCATACGAGCGCCCCTTCCATCGAGAACCCGTACGCGAATATGCCCACCGTATGGAATTCACACCTATAATGGTGGACCACAGGCCGGTAAGTGGTTGAAGGAACATGTGCCACCACGGCATGGAGAATCGTTTGCTAATCAAGAATCTGATGAGTCCGCCCATTACGAGCTGCATCAGAGCCAATTGCACAATGCCGCTTTCTCCCGAAACCATACCGTAGACTGCCATTGGTAGCGGCACAACATAGGTAGTGAGCACATGAGCCAGGAAGAGGACGGTTAGCGGAAGATTGTAGTTGGTTGCCGGGAAGAAATTCTTGGAAAAGCCTTCTGTTACCTCGCGGGCATTGGTGTACATACGGCATTGAACAACGTCTGTCCCGTCAACCAGCGCGATACGAAGTCCGACCCGCTTTACCTCCTTTGCCAGAAAGACATCTTCTACCAAACTAGACTTCACACTCTCGTGTCCACCGATCCGGTCATATGCATCCCGTGTGAAACACATGAACTGTCCATTGGCCGCAGATAACGAAACTCGTTTGTTATTGAGGATAAGGTCATTCGGCAGGTAGGCAAAGTACAGCACATGGATCATCGGGATCACGATGTGCTCTCCGACTGAGCCAAGTACCTGATATGGGACACATGAAAAAAGTGATACGTTGTTCTGGGTGATATAGGCCCGTGCCCGACGTACCATGTCCGGACTGTGTGTGGTGTCGGCATCTGTAAAGATCAATGTCTCGCCCCTTGCCTGCTTCGACAACTGCTGACATGCCCACGATTTTCCTACCCATCCTTGAGGTAAGGGGGCTCCCTTGATCACGCGCAGATGTGGATAGTCAATGCTGAGTTGTGCAAGGATGGCACCCGTAGCATCTGTCGACCCATCATCAAGGACGATTACCTCTACATTGTCATGGTCCTGCTCACATAATGACCGCACACAGGCTTCGATACATCGTTCTTCATTGCGAGCCGGTACCAGGATTGATACCAACGGCTCGTGTGATGCATCCGTAAGCCCCTTTGCGAAAGGCAAACGTGCAAAACGCCGGAGGTTGT
>CALMZQ010000028.1 GCA_937870915.1 uncultured Ignavibacteria bacterium | reverse complement strand
ATGGATCTGATGGAGATCATCGAAGACCGGCATGGACGCGCGGCAACGATCATCGCCAGTCAATTGCCCGTTGCCAGCTGGTTTGAAGTCATAGGAGAAGAAACCATAGCCGATGCGATCCTCGATCGGCTTGTTCACACATCACATCGGATCGAACTCAAGGGTGACTCCTTGAGGAAGAAACGGTAATTTTGTCATACATTATAAGCGCTTGATTAAAGCCAGTTGACCAGGGGGGTCAACATGCGCCGGTACGGGGGGTCAAGATCACCGGAATCTATACGCGCTGATTTGCATCGTTGAAAGCACCAATTGTGGTGTTCATTTTGCACCAGAATCAGGTGTTCAATTACACGCGGAAAACACTGCTCAGTTTATGCGGAATTTCCATATTGGAGATGGAACCAACGTGGAACAAGGTTCATAATTACAGACGATTGCCTATGTTGCAAAAGGCCGTTAAGAAGGAAATCAATAAACGGTCACTTGATCAAACATCAAGCCTGAAGTCGAAGAGAATTTCAACTAGGAAACGGACATAGTCGTCATGTCTCCTCCAATTACACATTTTATCGCCGAACAGTCAAACGTATTGACTGTCTGGCACTGCTCCATTTTAGAGGGTATGCTTATGGAAGCGCGTAGCTCGCAGCGATTTCCCGTTACTCAACGTAGTATAACATTTTTCGGTGCCTATGTTGCGCTCATGGGCACTATACTTTTGCTCTTTCCCAATCAAGTGCTTCCATTTTTTGGTCTTCCGGCAGAAGGTGAAGTCTGGATTAGGCTTCTAGGTTTCGTCCTGACATGTTCTTCGGTTTACTATATAGGTGCCGGACTGTTGCAATGGCTGCCATTTGCCAAGTGGACGATATTCACGCGCCTTGCAGCGCCACTAGTAGTGGCTGCATTAATCATCACACAGAATGCACCTTGGCACTTTGCTTCATTTGGGATCGTAGATGGGCTAGGAGCTATCTGGACGTGGTTGGCTATACGTAGTGATATACGCAAAGCGTCATGATTGCTAAACTTATAGAGCTTGCTCTTCGTAACCGAATTCTTGTGTTGTTAGCTGCTGCTGGATTGTTTGCATGGGGTATCTATTCAGTCACAATAAACCCGATCGATGCAATACCTGACCTTTCCGAAAACCAGGTCATTGTCTTCACAGAATGGATGGGTCGTAGCCCTCAAGTAATCGAAGATCAAATCACATTTCCTCTCGTTTCCAATCTACAAGGCATCCCACGCGTTAAGAACATCCGTGGGACATCAATGTTCGGGATGAGTTTTGTTTACATCATCTTTGAAGACAACGTTGATGTGTATTGGGCGCGCACGCGAGTGTTAGAGCGACTGAACTATGCGCAACGACTTTTGCCTCGGGGGATAGCCCCTTCACTAGGTCCAGATGGGACTGGCGTTGGTCACATTTTCTGGTATCACTTGGACGCCCCAAGGATAGACCTTGGTGAGCAGCGTGCGCTTCAGGATTGGTATATAAAGTTTGCACTACAGACCGTGCCCGGTGTAGCTGAGGTAGCCAGTTATGGTGGCTTTGAAAAGCAATACCAGATTTCCCTCGACCCTATAAAGATGCAGTTCTACAACGTTTCGCTAATGAACGTCATGGATGCCGTAAAGACGAGCAACAATGATGTAGGCGGACGGAAGTTTGAAATGAGTGATGCCGCGTACATAATTCGCGGCCTTGGCTACGTCAAAAACAAGGAAGACATCGAATCGATTGCGTTAAGCAACAACAACGGCACACCTGTACGCATTCGTGACGTTGGTGTGGTGCAGATGGGAGGCGATTTGCGTCTCGGAATTTTCGATGAAAATGGAGAAGGCGAAGTAGTAGGCGGAATCGTAGTAATGCGATATGGTGAAAATGCAGACAAGGTTATCCAAGCCGTGAAGCAGAAGTTGATAGATGTTGAGAAGGGGCTCCCTGATGGTGTGAAATTCAAGGTATCGTACGATAGAAGCGGACTTATTGAAGATGCAGTCGAATCTGTTAAAGGCACTCTTATCGAAGTGTTTATTACGGTTGCTATAGTAGTGCTGGTTTTTCTTTTTAACTGGCGCAGCGCTCTAGTCATTCTTATACAGCTACCCATTTCTGTCTCCATAGGCTTTATCCTGCTCGAGGCGTTCGGATTTTCTTCCAACATTATGTCTCTCACAGGTATCGCGCTGGCTATTGGTGTGGTGGTAGATGATGGCATCGTGATGGTAGAAAACTCATATCGACACCTGAGTGATGCTCAGGTGGCCAAAGACGCTCTTCCTGTGGAGGGCAAATCATGAAGCCCCTTTTCAAAAGGAATAGTGAAGACAACCTTACACAAGAAGAACGCCTAAGCATTATTGAAATGGCGAGCAAACAGGTTGGTCCGGGCGTCTTCTATTCTACCATCATCGTAGTCACTTCATTCCTCCCCGTGTTTCTGCTCACTGGCATGGAGGGGAAGTTGTTCTCTCCCCTAGCATGGACGAAGACATTCATCCTTCTCGTGGATGCATTGCTTGCAATCACTCTAACGCCTGTACTCATTTCGTACTTCGTTAAAGGAAGACTGCGTACGGAGCAGAAGAATCCTGTTGCCCGTTTCCTTGTGAAGGTCTATACACCAATCCTACAGACCTGCCTCAGCTGGCGCAAAACAGTACTCGCTGTTAATCTCGTTCTACTCATCGTTGGTATTGTACTCTTTCTCCGTCTTGGCTCAGAATTTATGCCGCCGCTTGACGAAGGTTCGCTCCTCTTCATGCCGGTTACGCTTCCAGACATTTCAAATTCTGAGGCGAAACGACTGCTGCAGGTGCAGGATAAGCTGATTGTTTCGTTGCCAGAAGTAGCGCACGTAATGGGCAAGGCAGGTAGGGCAAATACTGCGACGGACAACTCCCCGATCAGCATGATTGAAACCATCATTTTATTGAAGCCGAGAAGCGAGTGGCGATCAGGTATGACCAAGGACAGTATCATACGAGAATTGAATGGCAAGATGCAGATACCGGGAGTTATCAATGGCTGGACACAGCCAATCATAAACCGCATTAATATGCTTAGCACGGGTATTCGTACAGATGTGGGCTTAAAGGTCTACGGACAAAATCTCGATACCATCTACGAATTCAACAAGAGACTTGAAAAGGCACTACAAGGCATTCCTGGAGTGCAGGACTTGTATGTGGAACCGATCACGGGTGGGAAGTACGTTGAAATCGCGGTGCGACGAAATGAAATTGGTCGCTACGGCTTAACCGTAGATGATGTAAACGCCGTAGTCGAAAGTGCTCTTGGCGGTATGTGGCTTACCACAACAATTGAAGGACGTCGGCGCTTTTCGGTTAATGCACGCTTTGCTCAAGATTACCGTAACAACATCACGTCACTCAAAAGACTCCAGGTGCAGACAATGTCATCCGGTCCGGTGCCGCTCGAAGCAGTTGCTGATGTGCGACTCGCCGAAGGACCGCCAATGATAAACTCAGAGAACGCCATGCTCCGTGGAACAGTACTCTTCAATGTAAGAGAAAGAGATCTAGGCAGTACAGTCTCCGAGGCACAACAGAAGCTCAGTGCTTTAATCGGCAGTATGCCTAAAGGCTACTTCTTAGAATGGAGCGGTCAGTGGGAAAATCAGCTACGTGCCAATCGTACACTAAAGACGATAATGCCAATTGTGATTGTGATCATTTTTATGGTGCTCTACTTCACCTACCATTCATTGAAGGAAGCGCTGATGTCGATGATCACCGTGCCTTTTGCCTTAATCGGCGGTGTGTATGGTGTGTACTTTTTCGACGTGAATCTATCCGTTGCTGTAGCAGTGGGCTTTATTGCCCTCTTTGGCATGGCGATAGAAACAGTGATGCTTATGACCATCTACCTGAATCTGGCTATGAAGAATCTGGTATCAGAGCATGGGAACTCACGCACAAATATTACTCCTGAGTTGTTGAGAGAGCACATCATCAAAGGGGCTACGCAACGACTGCGCCCATTCATGATGACTGTCTCTGTGTCCCTGTTCGGCCTTGTACCAATACTCTGGGCAACAGGCACTGGTAGCGATGTAATGCTGGCAATCACAATACCACTTATAGGCGGAACAGTTTCGGCTACAATGTATGTGATGCTCGTAACACCAGTTGTATTTGAAATTGTAAAACAGCGGGAACTAAAGCGAAATGGGCAGATTGAAATTATTGAGGGATCAGAGTAGCAAGCAATGAAGCCCCCTACCAACAATATCAGCGAACCCATCCAGAACGTAAATACTGACAGTTCACAGGGGCTTTCTCAAGCACAAGCGACAGGGTTGCTGCAACAGCACGGCGCGAATAGATTGTCTGCAAAATCTTCAAGAGCATGGTGGACGATCGCAGTTAGCCAGTTCAATAATCTTCTCGTACTGTTATTGGTGGGTGCGAGTGCTCTGTCTTTTCAACTAGGATCATATAGAGACGGAATTGTTCTGGCGGTGATCGTGATTGTGAATGCACTCATTGGTTTTAACCAGGATTGGAAATCAGAAAACATTCTACAATCACTAAAGAATCTAATCACTGATAATGCAACTGTTATTCGAGACGGTAGATCAGTTGAAGTTCCTGTTGAAGATCTTGTGCCGGGCGATATCGTAATGATACACGAGGGTGACGGCGTGGCAGCCGATATGCGACTGTTGGAAAGCAATTCTTTATCTTCAAACGAGTTCATACTTACGGGCGAATCGCAGGCGAGCGAAAAAGATCATAACGCAGAAGTAAAGGATGATGTTTCGATTGCTTCGCGTATTAACACGGTGTTCATGGGAACAACCATTGTGAGAGGTCAAGCAAAGGGGCTCGTAATCGGCACAGGCATGAACACAGAGATTGGAAAGATTGCCCAAAATGCTAGGGATATCGAGCAAGATGTTTCACCTCTCCAGAATGAGACAAATCTCGTCGCCAAGAAGATTACCGTTATCACGCTTATTCTTGGTGCATCGTTGTTTGCATTCAGTGTACTAGTGCAGGACGCAACCATAGGTGCTGCTCTTGTGTTTGCCATAAGCATAGCGGCGGCAATGGTGCCGTCCGGTCTTCCTGCGCAGATATCAATTGCGCTTGCAGTTGGTGTGCGACGACTAGCGCAAAAGAACGCAGTTGTTAAACAGCTCTCCTCTGTAGAGGCTTTGGGAAGCGCTACGGTAATCGCTTCCGATAAGACGGGGACGATTACTAAGAATGAAATGACAATTAACAACTGCATCTTCAACGGGCCGCATTTCATTATCTCTGGCACTGGCTATGCACCAGACGGGCATCTTCAGAATAGTGAAGGGCATACCCTTACGTCTCAAGATGCTGACGGCTATGCGATGTTCTTTGCAATGGGATATCTTTCATCCAACTCTTCGGTGAATCCACCAGACGAGTTTCACGACTCGTGGTACTGCATTGGCGATCCTACAGAAGGCGCTTTTGGCACACTTGCTCTAAAATCGGGATCCGAACTTGCGGAGATGGAAATCGAGTATCCGCGTCTAAAACTCTTCCCGTTTGATTCTCACCGCAAGCGTATTTCTGTTATGCGAATGTGGGAAGGCAAACCAATATCGTTTGTTAAGGGCTCCATCGAAAGCATTCTCGAAATCAGCAGCCAACAAATCATTTCCGGCAACGTGTCGCCAATATCAGACGCCGAGAAACAAAGCCTAATGAGTCAAGCCGAAGGATATGCATCTGAAGCCTTGCGTGTGATAGCAATTGGATACAAGGAACTGAATGGCAGCGCAGAATCTTGGCAGATGCAAGACACTGAAAGCGATCTGATTTTTGCGGGATTCGCCACAATGTTTGATCCACCAAGGTATGAAGTGGCTCAGGCAGTGCAAGACGCTTTTGCGGCACATATGCGCCTCATTATGATTACCGGCGATAACGAAGTCACGGCTCGTGCTGTTGCCAATAACATTGGCCTTGTCAATGCAGATCAGTCTTTACCTGAGGTAATTAATCAGGAACGTCTCGGCACTATGAGCGATGACGATATTAAGCAGGCAGCGCTTCAGCGCACACTATTTTTCTCTCGTGTTTCACCTGATGACAAACTGAAGGTTGCAAGTCTCCTCAAAAGTAGCGGTGACGTGGTTGCGGTTACAGGCGATGGCGTGAATGACACACTTAGCTTAAAGAAGGCAGACATCGGAGTTGCGATGGGACGGAGTGGTTCTAAAGTTGCACAAGAAGCAGCGGCCATGGTTCTTCTCGATGACAATTTTTCGACCATTGTGCACGCGGTGAGCGAGGGCAGAACCATCTTCAGCAATATCCGCAAGAATGTTGAAGCAATTCTCACATCCAATACCGCTGAACTTATATGCGTGCTGTATGGCTTCGTAGGTATATACATGGGATTGCCAGTAGCAATTCTCGCCATTCACATTCTGTTGATTGACCTTGTTGGCGAGATGTTGCCACTTCTCATGCTCAGTTTTGACCCCGCACATGAAGGTATAATGCTTGAACCACCTCGCAAGAAGAGGCAACTACTTGATGGTTCGCTTATGCGGAAAGTACTTCTGTCGGGTATGGCGCGAGGTGTATTAGCTATTTCTGCTTTCACGGTGATCTATCACCTGCACGATGGAGATCAGATTCAACATCAAACAGCTGTGACTGGCACATTCATCACAATCATCCTCACGCAATTCGTAAACATTTTCTGTATTCGTTTTAAGGGCAGCATGTTCAATGCCTTCCTCTTTGCTAATCCTAAACTATTGTGGGGCATGTTGATTTCGTTTCTTGCTATGCTGGCGATTACCTACGTGCCGTTCTTCAATCTATACCTTCACACTGGCCCTTTGAGCATGCAGGATTGGTTGCTACCGGTAGCCGCCATCCTAGTGTATATGTTCGGATATGAGATGATAAAGTGGTTTACGAACGGAGGTACTGCAAAATGAAGAAGGTGAGATCAATAATAGTTTGCATCTGCACAATCGCGGTAGCAATGACTGCTATGCCAATGTCTTCTGTTGCACAAACGGTATCACTCGTCGAAATACAAAACACGATTCGCCAGACAAATCCTACTCTACGCATGTACGATGCAGACATCAGAGCCATGGACGAAGCCGCAGAAGGAGCGAAGAGTTGGATGCCACCAGAAGTGAGTACTGGACTCTGGATGGCTCCCTATGATGTACGACTATGGCGTGCACGAAGTGATGGCATGGGTGGCACATCCGGCGAAGGTATGGGGCAATACATGATTGGTGTGCAGCAGATGTTCCCCAATCCCGGTAGACAGGATGCAGATTACAAATACATGGGTGCGATGTCATCTGTAGAACGTGAGCGAAAAGGAGTTGCAACTGCAGACCTTTTAGCGCAAGCGAGCATAGCCTACTATTCATGGCTCATCGACAAACAAAAGCTAGAAGTACTGAGACAGAACGAGCAAGTACTTCAACTCATGATTAAGAATGCTGAATTGCGATACAATAATGGTCGTGATAAAATCAGCGCGTACTACAAAGCAATGGCAGCAGTCGGTATCCTAGAGAATATGCGCCGAATGATTCAGAGTGATATGGCACAAAGGCGCATAACACTCAATACACTCATGAATCGCGACAAGAACATTGTTTTCGATATTGACAGCACGTATGCTGTGAAGGACTATGGTAGTGCACTTTCTGATACGTCGTTCATTGCTGGACGTAGCGATATCAAGGCCATAACAGAAAGTATTCGCCTTGCAGGACTACAACAAGATGCTGAACGCGCTAAACTTGGACCGGAATTTGGCGTACGCTATGAACACATGATTGGGTTAGGAGGGCAACCCCCTCAGTACACGCTCATGGTAATGATGCGACTACCATTTGTGGGCTGGGCATCACGCATGAGTAGCGCCAACGTTGAAAGTTTACGCTGGCGCGAAGAGGCACTAGCCCAGCAAAGGCAAATGTTCGTCAACGATGCCACGGGAATGGCAGCGCAAATGCGTGCCGAGTTGGAACAGCAGCAGCAGCAAGTAAAGCTTTATGAGGAGAATATCCTTCCAGCAATACGGCGCAACTACCAGACCATGCAGTTAGGCTATGAGCAAAACACCGAAGAACTGTTTATGCTCTATGATGCCTGGGAAACACTTAACATGGCACAGTTAGACTATCTCGAAAAGCTTCGCCAGCTTCTACTCACACAGGTAGCACTCGATCGCATTCTGGAGATTCGATAACATGCAGAACAAGATCCATGCAATGTTGCTTCTCTCTACTATTGCTCTCGCAGGCAGCTTACTGAATGGCTGCAATAGTAAGGTAGATGATGCAGCGCACGAAGGACACACATCTGCTGTGTCAGGCGTGCAACTGAACTACCTTCTGAAGCCCACAAATGAGTTTGTGCTTTCCAAGGTGCCCGTCACCACCCTTCAAACAGCTACAGTTAGCATCAAGACCGAGGTGCTGGGCACGATTACATATGATACTCGACAAATTGGTGCTATTTCTTCAAGAGTATCTGGTCGCATTGAGCGCTTGTATGTACGCTTTCGTTATCAGAAAATTCGTGTTGGTCAAAAGATTATGGACATATACAGTCCTGAACTGCTTACATACCAACAGAATCTGATCTTTCTTCTGAACAGCGACCCTGTTAACACAGCAATGATCGCTGCAACAAAGGAACGCTTGCTGGTTGGTGGCATGAGCGAGCAACAGCTAGCCGAGGTGGTTCGCACCAAACAACCTTCCAATATCGTAAGCATTTACAGTATGTATGGCGGACACGTTCACGATGCTGAAAGCCCAGAGATGCCTTCGCAACAGTCCCCCAGCGGGATGAAAGAAGTTGCTCTGACTACAGAGTCACTCAACTTGAAAGAGGGGATGTATGTGGTGAAAGGCAAGACAGTCCTTGAAGTATATAGCACCGACAGGGCGTGGGCTTTGCTGCAGATTTACGCCGATCAGCAAGGTGCGTTAAAAAGGGGCGACAATGTGCTGATTGAACCCGAGACAGCTCCTGACAAGCGATTTGAAGCTACAATTGACTACATAGAGCCATTCTACAGGAAAGAGAACAAAACTATTTCCGCACGAGTCTATTTCAACAATGCACGGTTGCGAATACCAATCGGCTGCCGAATAAAAGCAACAATCAGCAGCGGAAGTAGAACAATTGACTGGCTGCCTGATGAATCGGTTGTATCTCTTGGCCGCGACAATGTAGTCTTCATGAAGGTTGACCAGGGCTTCACGGCTAGACGAATAGTCACTGGTGTGCATGACAGTGGTCGTATCGAGATAACATCTGGATTGCAGCGTTTGGATACTGTTGCGGCCAACGGACAGTTTTTGATGGATAGCGAAAGCTTCATTAAGGTGAGTAGATAGCTATGCGCATCACCATTGTCATCTCAGTTCTGTTCCTTTTTCTCGCTGCTTGCAAGAGTAAGGAGGAACAACATCCACACACGGAGAGCGATGTGTACTACACCTGCTCTATGCATCCACAAGTAGTGGGAAATGAACCTGGCTGGTGTCCAATCTGTGGCATGGCGTTAATACAAGTAAAAAAGAGTGTTACGAACAAGCCTAATGAACTGCGACTGAGCAACGAGCAGGTAGTGCTCGGAAACATTAGCGTAGACACCATTCGAATGGGAAGTCTCAACGACGAAGTTGTGTTAACTGCGACACTCAACATCGACCAAACTGCCACAAGCGCTATTAGTGCTCGAATAGGTGGACGAATAGAGCGACTATATTTCAAGAGTATAGGTGACTATGTGCAGAAAGGTGATAAGATCTTTGATCTTTATAGCGAAGAGCTGAATGCCTTGAAGCAGGAGTACATTCTTATCCTAAATCAACTCACTGAGTTAGGTAACTCAATGGTTGATTACCGGCAGCTGGCACTGTCTGCAAAGAACAAGCTGCTGCTCTGGGGCATGCAAGAATCGCAGATAAAACAACTTGAACAAAGCCGAACTGCAACATCAACAACGGCCTTCTTCAGTAACAGCAAGGGCTACATCACCACTTTAGACATAAAGGAAGGTGACTATGTTATGGACGGCAGTCCCATCATGCAGCTTGCAAGTCTTTCAACTCTGTGGGCAGAAGCACAGGTATATGCTTCTCAACTTGCAGATATAAACCTCAACGGTGAATCTTTCGTTCAACTGCCAGATTTAGACAATCTGTTATTGCGAGGAAAAATCGAATTCATCAATCCCGAAATCAATCCTGACACACGTATCAACCTCTTACGTGTGAGCATTCCAAATTCGAAGGGAGTACTTCGCCCAGGAATGGCAGCCTATGTTATCATCAGAAACCCAGCACGGAATACGCTGAGCCTACCAACAGATGCAGTGCTTAGAGATAGCAGAGGTGCAACAGTTTGGGTGCAAACAGCAAAGAACACATTCGAACTACGGATGGTGCAGACGGGACTGGAAACAGGAAACAGAATTGAAATCACGTCTGGCATTCAAAACGGCGACGTAGTAGTGTTAACTGGCGCCTATCTTCTCAACAGCGAGTTCATCTTCAAGAATCAAGCCGACCCAATGGCAGGAATGAAGATGTAAGGGTATTGAAATTATGTAACAACGCCCTTACAACTCCAAGGAAAGTTTATGCTGTTACGTTCGCATGTTGGCACAAAGTCGCGCACTGCTTGCAGGCATCTGCACATTCGAGCATTTTCTTGTCATCACCAAAGCTGCGGCACTCTGTTTCGCAAGCTAGACAGCTACTTGCACAATCATTACAAATCTCTTCGAGATTGTCTGCATTCGCAGATATGGCCCCTGCAGTCTGAGAACATACTGCTGCACACCCCTCTGTGCCAACAACAACCTAGACAATTATAGTGATGTAAATTAGACTTCTCAATGAGGGCGAGAAGGAGTACAGAGATGAGTGACGTCCACCAAGTTCGAGACAATACTCGGCGGTTGACTTGCAAATTTCCGCGCACTCCGTGCAACTGCCGATACATTGCTCACTCGTTGCCGATGACATTGAGGTATGAGACATTAGTCCACTCCAGATTAGAACACTTCGCAACAGACCGTGAATCGGGTGTCGCGGAGGACAGACCCAAGTGAAACTGCAATAGTTCCGTGATCAGTCATAATGATTCCGAGGAACCTATGAGATGTGCACGAATCGTTGACCTGAAAATCTTACAACAAATTGCCTCAGATCTGTAACGCTAATTACCACACCAGCACGTAGTTTGTCTTCGTACTATATTCAGCTACATCTGAATCCTTGTCTAACATACTTTAGAAAAGCCATAAACATGAAGCCATTCGCCCTTATAACTGCCTGTCTACTTGTGGTCAGCCTTTTGGGCTGCTCAAAGTCCAACACAGAAGCTGCAAAAACTTCAACAGAGCATGACGCTCATAAGCGTGATTCAAGCAGCGTACGCTATGCCTGCCCAATGCACCCAGAAGTGAAGAGCGATAAACCAGGCCAATGCCCGAAGTGTGGGATGGACTTAAAGAAGGTTGACTAACTCAACACCTTATGACATCATTGTCACGAATCTCTGCCACTCCAAGTAGAATGGAACTCTCATGCAAACAACCATTCATATTAAGAACATGGTATGTGGTAGATGTCGGCGAGTTGTAGAGGAAGATCTCACAAGTCTTGGCCTGAGTGTTGTTGAAGCGGAACGTGTCAACAAAATCTGGACAGTAATGTTCACGAATTTAAGGTGTCAATCGGCTCGTCGGTGGGCTTGTTGA
>CALMZQ010000027.1 GCA_937870915.1 uncultured Ignavibacteria bacterium | reverse complement strand
TCGATAGGCCTTAATTGTGCGCTTGGTTCTTCGATGATGCGCCCCTTTATCGAAGAGATCTCCAACGTTGCAACAGCATTTGTTTCTCTCTATCCAAATGCCGGACTCCCCAATGCCATGGGTGGCTATGATGAGTCGCCTGAATTCATGGCAAAACAAGCTCTTGAATATGCTGAAGCTGGGTTCCTGAATATCCTTGGCGGATGTTGCGGCACAACGCCGGATCATATCCGAGCAATGGCAGATGCTGTTGCCGGCCTTCCTCCACGTCAGTTGCCAAATAGACCTCCCTATATGCGCTTGAGTGGACTTGAGGCATTGGAGATCAGACCCGAAACCAACTTTGTAAATGTGGGCGAACGCACAAACGTTACGGGCTCTAAGGCTTTTGCAAAACTCATTCTCAATGATGATTATGAAAAAGCGCTCGACGTAGCACGCCAGCAGGTTGAGAATGGTGCTCAGGTGATCGACGTGAATATGGACGAAGGCATGCTCGACTCCGAGAAGGCCATGCGAACGTTCCTCAATCTCATCGCAGCTGAGCCCGACATTGCTCGAGTGCCGGTGATGATTGATTCGTCAAAATGGACCGTACTGGAATCTGGACTTCAGTGTTTGCAAGGCAAGGGTATTGTTAACTCGATATCCCTCAAGGATGGAGAGATCGAATTCATACGTCGTGCAAAACTCTGTCACGATTATGGGGCTTCTGTCATCGTGATGGCCTTTGATGAAGAAGGTCAGGCAGACTCCTTTGAACGTCGCATCGAGATCTGTGAACGTGCCTATCGCATACTTACGACCATAGTTGGATACCAACCACAAGACATCATCTTTGATCCGAACATTTTGACGGTGGCAACGGGAATCGATGAGCACAACAACTATGCGAACGACTTCATTCGCGCAACACATTGGATAAAGTCCAATCTCCCGTTGTCCAAGGTCAGTGGTGGTGTAAGTAACATATCGTTCTCCTTCCGAGGTAACGAACCCGTACGCAGGGCAATGCACACGGCCTTCCTATACCATGCCATCCAAGCTGGTATGGATATGGGAATTGTGAATGCTGGGCAGATAGATGTATACGACGAGATCCCAAAGGACCTGCTTGAGCGTGTTGAAGATGTACTGCTCAACCGCAGGCCCGACTCAACGGAACGCTTGTTGGTGTTTGCCGAAACCGTGAAGGCATCTGATAAAGAGGCCGTAAAGGATGAAGAGTGGCGCTCTGGGGATGTAGCATCGCGATTGAGGCATGCCCTTGTGAAGGGCATCACCGAATTCATTGATGTAGACGTTGAAGAAGCACGCCAAACACTTCCGTCGCCCCTTTCCATCATTGAAGGCCCATTGATGGCCGGGATGAATGTGGTTGGCGATCTCTTTGGCGCAGGGAAGATGTTCTTACCTCAGGTAGTCAAGAGCGCCAGAGTGATGAAGAAGGCCGTAGCCATTCTCACGCCATACATGGAGGAAGAGAAGCGCCTAGCTGGTGGTGTTCATGAGAACGCTGGCACGGTGTTAATGGCTACGGTTAAGGGTGACGTGCATGACATCGGCAAGAACATTGTAGGTGTTGTACTTGGGTGCAACAACTATCGCGTAATCGATCTTGGCGTAATGGTTTCGGCTGAAAAGATCCTTGATGCAGCAGTAGCTGAAAACGTTGATGTGATCGGACTATCAGGTTTGATCACGCCGTCGCTCGATGAGATGGTTCATGTTGCGAAAGAAATGGAACGACGTGGCATCCATAAGCCCCTTCTCATTGGAGGAGCAACAACATCGCGGACCCATACAGCTGTGAAGATTGCTCCTCATGCGTCGTTCCCGGTTGTGCATGTGCTCGATGCTTCCCGTGCAGTGCCTGTAGCTGGTTCACTCATTAGTGATGAGCAACGTCCGGAATTTGTTGTGAACATCAGAGATGAGTATGAACGAGTGCGAGCCGACTATGCAAAACGTGGTGATGCAAAGAACTATGTAGCCTTGGATGCTGCAAGAGCAAACGCAGTTGTACTTGATGCAACTGGCATTGCCCCAGACCCAATAGAGCCAGGTGTAACGAGTTTTGATTCCATCCCGCTCGAGGAACTGCGACCATTTATTGATTGGACGCCATTCTTCTTGTCGTGGGAGTTGCGCGGTAGATATCCCGCCATCCTCACCGATGCAACAGTGGGTGTTGAAGCAACAAAACTGTTTGCTGACGCAAATGCAATGCTTGATTCGATCATTGCAAACAAGAGTATACGTGCGCGTGCTGTGTGCGGACTGTTCCCCGCATATCGCGAAGGAGATGATGTTGTTGTCAACAACTCCATGAAGCTTCATTTCCTACGTCAACAAACCGTGAAAGCGCCTGGACTTCCGCAGTTGTGTTTGGCCGACTTCATTGCTACCAAGGAGATGCTTGCTCCGGATCAGCGTGATCATATCGGTGCATTCATTGTGAACGCCGGCATTGGGGTTGATGAGTTGTGTGCCGCGTGTGAAGCAGATCACGACGACTATTCATCGATCATGGTGAAGGCAGTGGCAGATAGGCTTGCAGAGGCGTGTGCTGAGTGGCTGCACACCAAAGTCCGTAGAGAGATATGGGGCTATGCAGCCAACGAGTCGCTATCAACGGACGACCTCATCCGCGAGAATTACCAAGGAATTCGTCCGGCACCCGGATATCCGGCATGCCCTGACCACACGGAAAAAACAAAGCTCTTTGCCTTGTTAAATGACGGCGAACATGCAGGTGTTTTCTTGACGGAGAATTTTGCAATGTCACCGGCTTCGAGCGTGAGTGGTTGGTACTTTGCACACCCACAATCGGCCTACTTTGCAGTGAACAAGATCACCAGTGATCAGGTTGCGGACTATGCTGAGCGGAAGGGTTGGAGCATCGATGTAGCAGAGCGCTGGTTGTCTCCGAACCTCACGTCGTAACTGCGTTATTAAAACTGGATGTTGATGCCGATCGACGGGAGTACGCCTATGCTCGTTTGAGCATCTACAGTTTGGGTCTCTTGGTTCCATTTGTATCCGCCCACGTTTTGACGTCCGGTGATGTTTTGCACATCAACGTAGACGATGAGCTGCCAGCCATTGAAGAACCATCTCTTGTCAACGCGAGCATCAAGTGCGTAGAAAAATGGTAGCCGAACCCCTTGATTGAATTGATCGAAATCGAGTGAGCCGATTGGAAAGCCAGTTTCTGCTGCGCGTTCAGCTGTTGTGATGTAGGGGGTGGTTGGGAGGCCCTGTGACATGCGAAGTTTGCTGCTTATCTCCCATTCCGGTGAAGGGCGCCATCCTGCAGCAATCGTGGCAATAATCGGAGTATCAAAAGAGCCCGGACGTTCAACGCCGTCAGCCGCAACGAACTGGGTTCGATTGATGGAAATAGATGCGAGACCGTAGATAGGTATGGCTGTGCTCAATTTCTTCTGTATAAAGAACTCGATACCATATGCGGTACCCGTACCAGTGTTGGTGAGGGGTTCGAGACCAAACGGTATATCTGTGTAGATATCGTCGAACCCGGCAGGGGCGAGCACAGCCTGCGGTCTGAATGTCCGGACAGGGTAGGCGTCATAGGATTTGTAATACGTTTCAACCTGGATCTTGATATCCGGAGTTGCTATCCATTCCCACCCAAGAACAGCTTGATCGGCGCGTAAAGGTTTGAGATTCGACGGGTTTGACGGATCACCGATCATCCAAATGAATTGAGGTGCCTGGTAGTACCTTCCACCGCCAAGACGGAGCGTCATCTCGGGAGCAACGAGGTAGCTGATGTTCGCTCGTGGTGATAGGGCGAACTTCTCTTGTTCGAGGAACGCATACACATCGCCCCTTGCACCAACAGTGAGTTTCCACTGGTCTGAGATGGACCAATCAGCTTGCGCGTAGAGGCCTGCACGCAGGGCGGTGAACGACGTGTCGACTCGTAGGGGAGCCGGATTGCCGGCCCCATCAAGACGAGCAAATCCGGGAAGGACAACTTGGTAATCGAGTTGACTTGCATACTTCACGATGCCGCCAATGTTGAGCTCAAGCGTTGACGTTGGAAGCAGGACAAGATCGGCACGGAGGGAGTTTTCGCCTTCATTTGTAACAGTGCGGAACACATCGTTAGCCAATGAATCTTGCTGGACGGTGTTGTAGTAGGTGAATGTTCTACCCAGCGTTACGTTCAGATAACCGTTGTCTAGCAGCCGCCTCCAAGTGAGTCCTGCAAAATATTGGTTCTGAGAGGGGGCGGTAACACGGCTGTTATCGTAGAGATTTTCTTCCGTGTTGTTGAATTTCACCTCATCAAGTGCGCCAATTGCAAGGAAGGAGATCTTGTCGGCCGGTGAAAGATCGAACGTGAGTTTGCCGGAGAAGTCCCAATACTCCGGGATAAACCCAAATCCAGCCGCCTTAAAAATGAGGTCCAGATAGCTGCGTCGGGCTGATAACAGAAACGTGCCATTATCTCCCACGGGTCCTTCGGCGATCACACCAAATCCCGTAGCACTGAGGTTGATCTCTCCAGCAAATTGCTGGTCGTTGCCTTCTCGAAGGGTGAGGTTGGTTACCGAAGAAAGTCGATCTCCATACTTAGGTCCAAAGCCCCCTGTTGAAAGGGAAACATCGCGGACAAAGGCAATGTTGATCAACGACAACGGTCCACCTGACGAGCCTTGAGAGCCAAAGTGGTTGATATTCGGGACCTCAATGTTGTCAACAAGGAAAAGATTTTCAAAAGGGGCTCCTCCACGAACAGCCAGATCATTACGTCCGGCCTGAGTTACTGCAACACCAGGCAAAAGCGCTACAGCCCGGACCACATCTTCTTGAACGCCGGGAGCACGCCGTACCTCTTCGCTTGTAAGCGTTTGTGTGGACGATATTGCTTGACCATCCTTTCGAAAGGCTTCTGACACTACTACAGTTTCCCCAAACTCTACCTGGGTGGAAGACAACTGGACCAAAATAGTGACCGGCTTTCCGGGGCTGACCACAACATCCGATTTCATATCAGTTGAATACCCGATCAACGTGGTTTTGATCGAATACACACCAGCCGGGACGTTTGTGATCACGAAGCGCCCCTCTTTCTTGCTCAAGGCTCCACGTTTCGTACCAACTACTGCAACAGTAGCGCCAAAAACAGGCTGTTGTGTTGTTGCATCTATGACCTGACCGGAGATAACTCCGGTTGGTTGTGAGGTTGAATCAGGCGTTTGGCAATGAAGCCAAGAGTAGCCCGAGAGAAGAACAATAAGCAGAACAGAATACGTGGCGACCGTGCGAACGAGTGCAGTCGTAAGCATCAAATTCCTGGTTGTGATGTGTAATGTTGAGCCAAACCAGAATGGGGTGTGCAAAAGTTCCAATTGGTGAATGCAGTGACGAAACACTACATTGGAGCTACATGCTCCGATCAACGAAGGTACGAATAGCGATCCTTGGCTCTGGCGCAGGATCCAATGCCAAAGCGCTTTGTGTTGCCGCCCGCGAAAATGCCACGTTGTATACAGTTGCATTAGTCATCTCAACCTCTGCAAAGGCCGGGATTTGTGAGGTTGCCCGTGATGAGGGCGTTGAGCTCTGCGTGATATCCGGAGATGTAAAGGGAGAGACATTCACCGAGCAATTGGGGTCTCTTCTCCAAGATCATCGCATTGAGGTGTTAGTGTTGGCCGGTTTCATGAGACTTTTGCCACCCGAAATACTACGGCGTATGCACGGCAATGTATTAAACATACATCCTGCACTATTGCCGGAGTTTGGTGGAAAGGGGATGTATGGAATCCACGTGCATGAGGCCGTTATCACAGCTCACAAGGTTGAGAGTGGGGCAACAGTGCATGTGGTGTCTGAGAACTATGATGAAGGGGCTGTTGTAGGGCAGATGAGGATACCGGTTGAGGCCACCGATAGCCCCCTCACACTGCAAGAAAAGGTAAAGCTGGTGGAACATCAGCTTTACCCAGCTGCTGTGGATCAGTTTATACGCACTTTGAAGTGAATAACGGCTGATCAACGCAAAAAGACTGACAGATCAAGGGTTTCGTAACTTTTGACAGAACCAAATGTTGATGGGAAGAGTGGTAAAAACACTGCTGATGGTCATCCGGGAAGAAATTGTTTGACAATTACGGATGAAATCACAATTTTACCGAACAACCCCGACCTCGTGTTGGGGATGTGAGGGATTGTCTCGATTGATAAAAGAACGTAATAACTGCACGTACTTGTTCACAGTTTCATTGAGGTTTGCATGAGCCGCAGACTCCTACTTCTTGCTCTCATGACTGCGTTGGTAGGCACTTCGCTTGCTTACGCGGGAGACGGGAAAGATGGCGAGGATGTGTTGCGTAAGAGTGGCAATCGAAGCCCCGTTGCTTCGTATCCATTGCCTTTCACCCTAACGGGTGCTAACTCTCGCACCAGTCCGCCCATCTCCACGGGGTATTATTTCGTCGACTCGGACGACGAAGCACCTGATTTCTGGCGTCCTGACCCGACCCAGTTTGTAGATACCTTAACGGAACCAGGAACCTGGCGCCGTATCGTATCAGGTCCACGCCAACTTCCTACTTCGTATTGGACGGATCCAGCTCAAAACCTTTATGGTGGATGGGCTTTCTTCCGTAATCCAGCGAACAATACGGACTCGACGGACAATGCTTTTGCAGGTCCGATCTCCATCGGTTTCCCGTTTTACTTCAATGGCGTTCGTCAGGATTCGTTCTACGTTTCCACAAACGGACTCATTGCGCTTTCCAACCGTAGGTACTTCTACGAGTATGATAACTTCGGTTATCCTACTACTCGTACGCTACTTGAGGTAACTCCGGGTGTGTTCTCTGCATATGATCCGTCATCGGATGATACGCGCGGTCGCTCTGGAGACGGTATGGCAGATGCCGTAGTCGACAACTGGGGATACCAGTATGTTGCTTGCGGTAACAATGTGCAAAATGCAACCTCAGGTATCCGCTCGGGTGCAAACTCGATGCTTGGCCAGGGTGATCTCAGTGCTACATTCGGTGGTAGCCAACCGCAACTCATCGCTCCAGCTTGGGACGATCTCCAAGTTTCGGTGTACAACACCGAAAACAGCGCAGTTGATGACTTCTCTAAGGTGTACTACAAGCGTTCGCCATCTAACGACAAGCTTGTTATCTACTATGTGAACCTTACACCGATCGGTGCAAAGACAGCTGTTGTTGGTGGTGTTTCACACAACGTAACCTTTGCTGCTAACAACCGTCCGGGCATTGGCGAGCACTATCGCTTCTCCCTGCAAGTAACACTTAACCGTAACGACAGCTCTGTTGTTGTTCAGTATGAGCGTTTCTTCGGTATCGCCCCGCGTGCGGCTCTTCAACCGCACCCTGCAACTGTGTGGATGCGTTGTAACTCAACGGTTGGTGTAACCGGTCCAGCACGTCGTCTTAACTGGAGTGGCTTCCCAGCTGCAATGCCAGTGAATACGATCCTCGACTACAACACACCAAAGTACACGCAAGCAACAGAGTACCTCTTCAACGTTAACACACACCCATCCGGTGGTGTTCGCGCTACAAGTACTCGTAATGACGACAATACGGTTCCGAAGGACTTCCTCGCAATCAAGTTCAAGCAGTATAAGAACGTTCTTCGCGTTATCAACGTGTCGTATCGTGTACGTGCCCTGAACAACAACGCGAACCTGAACTTCTCCGTAGTTGTTCCAACGGCTCAAGCCAATAACTACGAACTCCTTGCTGGTGACATCCGCCTTGGTGCTATCCAACCGGTTGCCATTGTACAAAACCTTACGAATGACGTTCAAGGCCCACAAGGCGTGAACTACACACGTCAGGGTATCAACTTCAAGGTGCGTTTCCGCATCATGAATGAAGCAACGGGTAAGATCGTGTACAACACGTCAAAGGCCGTTACAGACGCTGCCCTTCGTGATACGTCGCTTTCGGGTATCTATCGTTGCGACATTAATGGAAACAATCTTGCCTATCAGCCGGCTGGCACGTTCGTGCTTCCGTATGAATTCATCAAGATCGTCTTCCCGGCCTTCGAGCCGAACGAATTCATTGAAGACCAGATTGGTCGTTTGATGACAACGGTTATCGCAGAGCCAAAGGATTCCCTGAATCAGCCGCTTGGCGACCAGTGGCCGTTTGATGACACAACAAGTATTCGCGTCTTTGTGATGCGCCGTCTTGCAGACTTTAATGACGATGTAAACGAATATCACTTGGTTGGCGGCGCTGCAATGCCATCTGTACTCAAGTGGGTGAACATTGAAACTGACGTTGTGGACGGTGATGAAGTAACGAATAACCCACCACCTCCACGTGGTGAGTATCAGGCTAAGAACTCAGATATCTTCCGTCTGAAGTCACCGGTCATCCGCATGAACCGCGTGAACCTCAGCAACGGCGATATTCCTCCATTCGGTCAGTACGGTGGTGATGAACTCCGTTCGTTCCCAATCAACCTCAGCCGCAAGAAGCGCGCTGTTCTCTCGATCTCGTATCAGCGTACAGGTAAGCTCACGAACATTGGTCGTGGCTTCTCCGATAACCGTCTGATCGGACCAGAGCATCGCGTAAACATGCTTTCCGTTAACGGCTTCACACCGGGATATCGCAATCCGGATGAAGTATGGGTTGAATTCGCAAAGCCAAGCAATGACCAACTCAATGGTATTACGAACATTCAGAACTGGGTTCTCGATGTTCAAAACCGTGGAACCAGATACCTCCAGCCGTTCCGTATGTGGGGTGGTGGTGGCTATGCTCGTGGTTATGACCTGAATAGCTATAACCTTCAGATGGAGAACACTGCGGTTCCACCGCTTGGTGGCTTGCGTGAAGATCTCTTTGATGATGGTAAGGATGCCGAGTACTATAAGGTCACAATCCCAATCCCGGACACTGTTCTGAATTGGGTGAACGAAGGTGCTCGCAACTTCCGCTTCCGCCTGCGCTCGCGCTGCTTGAACAACTCCACACCGCCGAATCCTTCTGATGATGAAGACAACTTCTATATCGACAACGTGAAGATCCTCTTCCCGGATGAAGTAACAGACGTTGAATTCAGTAATATTCAGCTGATCTGGCCATACACGATGGCACCTGCTTCGCAGGCAACTCGCGTTCCGATCCGTGTGAAGCTGTCGAACAACACAAACATCGCCGCTCCTGCTTTCTCTGTTCGTCTTCAGATTAAGCCTGACGGTAATGAGTTCCAGCAGATCTATTGCCGTACAATCACGGTTCCAACTCTTGCAGGAAACCGCGAAGTATTGCTTCCATTCCCGGATGTCAACTTCCGCACTACCACACCTGGTCGCTATAAGGTCACTGGTCGTATCTTCTTCCCTGGCAATGACCTCGATACTCTGAACGACTCTACGTTCACGACGTTCACAATGACATTCGGTCCATCGTTCTCGTATGAGAACAATCCGCTCAATGCAACGAACGACGTACCGAAGCTTCAGTTTTCAGGTGTAACAGGTAAGGGTCTGAATCACCGTGGTGGTTCGTCCGGTGGAAACGGCTCAACATGGCAGACGCCAATGGTTGGTCCAACTGCCCAGTATACACAAGGCAGCACATGGGGAACATTCCCGCTTGGTGTCTCTCCTGATGATTCGTATGGTGCTGATGCCGGTAACGCATCGGGTCAAATCGCAATGCGATTCACCTTGTATTCGCAGGACACAGTTTCGGGCTATCAAGCATACTGGGCAGAGCTGAACCAAGATGTTCTGAACATCTCGTTCTCACTCTATCGCGATCAAGGTGGTGTTCCAGGTGATGAGCGCATCGCAAACTCAACCATTCTCCGTCGTCGTGGCGAAGATGAGACCGGTGCATTCACAGAGCCACAATTCGGTAAGTATGTAACGTATCTCCTTGCTCAGCCAGTTGTCATTCCTCCAGGCGAATACTGGGCATCTGTTGCTCAGATGGGTACTGAAGGATATGAACTCGGCGCATCGGAATCACGCATGGGTATGGTCACAACACTGTACTCGGATATTCCGGTCTTTGGTATTGGTAACCGTACACTTCTTGTTGACAAGAACTTCCGCGTACGTTCACGTAGCGGTGCCCTTCTCAACGACAACCGTTTCGCATTTGAACTCACTCGCTTCAGCGGTGACTGGGTGCCGTTCACCCCAACGATCGGCAATCCTGGCTATCCACACCTGAATGCAATGGGTACAAGCCTTGGCTACTCCACGTTTACGCGTGGTTCATGGATCCCGATGCTCCGTCCGTACTTCGGAAACCGCTCGTTCTCGAGCCCTCCGATCTTTGTTGACTGTATCGTTCCAGTTGAGCTGAGCTACTTCGATGCAAAGGCACGTGCAACCGGTGTTGACCTCTTCTGGGAAACAGCTTCCGAGAAGAACAACGCAGGCTTCCATGTTGAGCGTCGCGGAATGAAGGAAACAACAAACCTCACTACGGGTGCTACGTCGCTCTCATGCGTTGATCGCACGAGCTCGATCGAAAACCCATGGCAGTCAGTCGGATATGTTCCGGGCACGGGCAATGCTACGCAGGCATCGAACTACAAGTTCTATGATGCAAACGTTGCTGCTGCCACGAAGTATGAGTATCGCCTCCGTCAGGTTGACGTAGACGGTGCACAATCCTTCTCGAACGTTGTAAATGTTGAATTCGGCGCTGCAAATGCTGTGGCACTCGAAGGCAACTATCCTAATCCGACAAATGGCAAGACCACGATCAACTTCCTTGTGCCATTCAGTGCCAAGGTTAAGCTCGAAGTGTTCGACATGATGGGCAATCTCGTACAAACAGTGTATAACAACGACGTAGCCGGCTCAACCAGCACATATGCTGTTGAGTGGGACGGTCGTAACACTGCCGGTACAGATGTTACCTCAGGTTCGTACATGTACAAGCTCACAGTTGGCGAGACGGTCCTCTCAAAGACGCTCACGATCGTTCGCTAAACCGAACGGCAGATTGATCTTCGAAAGCCCCCGGCATTGGTTGCCGGGGGCTTTCGTTTTTTTTCGGAGATTGTACGCCATGACACACACTGAGATATTGAGTCTTGCTAAGCAAGGTCTCATTTGGCAACGGTCAGCGATCGATCTGTTGGCCGATCAACTCGACGGTTCATTTGTTGCAGCGGCTGAATCAATCGCATCCGCCTCGAAGGTGGTTGCTACTGGTTTGGGGAAGTCTGGATTCATAGCACGCAAGATGGCCGCGACACTTACAAGTGTGCACGTACCTGGAGTGTATTTGCATCCTGTTGATGCTTTGCACGGTGACATCGGTATGCTGAGTCCAACAGACGTACTTGTGGCATTCTCAAAAAGTGGGGAAACTCCCGAAGTAGTACGCCTTGCACGGCTCGTTCGAAGATTCGACATGAAGGTGATATCTATTACATGTAGGCCGCATACAACTCTTGCAACCCTCTCGCATCATGCACTGATAGCGCCGGTGGTGCATGAACTTGACCCCTTGAATCTATTGCCAACGGCGAGTACAACGCAGTCACTGATCCTGGCAGATCTTTTGAGTGTTGCTGCTGCGCAGATCAATGGCGATGTTGTTGATAGACTCCAGATATCTCATCCACATGGAGGGATAGGAGCTGCACTTTTACGTCGGGTAGAAGACGTAATGCATTCAGGTGCCGAGATGCCTCGCGTTTCTGCTACCGATACTGTTGCAGAGGCAGTTCGTACTCTAACATCAACAGCGCTTGGAATTGTGTGTGTGACCAATGAAGATGGCGCACTAC
The DNA here is from genome assembly GCA_937870915.1 of uncultured Ignavibacteria bacterium. Taxonomy (GTDB): domain Bacteria; phylum Bacteroidota; class Ignavibacteria; order Kapaibacteriales; family Kapaibacteriaceae; genus UBA10438. Next base: position 64,288 of record CALMZQ010000027.1, on the reverse strand, counting down.
AGGGAATTCTTACGGATGGCGATGTCCGGCGTCTGGCAGGTACGCTCGTTGATTTGACTCAGACGCCAGTGCGAGAAGTAATGACAAAGGAACCTGTGTGTGTGGAGTCATCTGACTCATTGCATAGAGCTTTGCAGGTTATGGAGCATCGAGACCGACAGATCTCGGTGGTGCCTGTACTTCACGATGGTGTATGCATTGGTATCGTACGTATTCACGATATCGTCCGCGCCCAACTCTGATCATCGACGTATAGGCTGTGGCGGTGCCGGCGTGATCAGTGGCCTCTCAACCTTTCTCGCAGTCGGTGGTCGCCGTCGAGGCTTCGTTACGGTTTTAACAGCGGGTTTCGTAACAGTTTTTACGGCAGGCTTTACGACGGGCTTTACGGCAGGTTTTACGACGGGTTTCGCTACCGGTTTAGCCGCGGGACTCACCACTGGCCTTGTTGCAGGCTGAGCAGCAGGTTTAGGTGCTAGTTGTTTCGGTGCAGGCACGTTTGGTGCCTTAAACGTTGTATTCGATGCAGTGATGTCCTTACGAGTGATACGGATCTCACGTACTGCCTCTCCTACTCGGCCAAAGGCAGGTAGGGGGCGACCATTTCGAAAGAATTGAATCGCACCGGCGTTGCCGAGTGAGACGATGAATTTCTCCATGGCACTCCACCGGTATTCCCCCTCTGGAAGGAGAACAGATTGTTGGTTTCTCGACCCGTCCATCGTGATACTGATCCATGCCGTGTCTGTTGCAATGGCCGTTAAAATCAGGCTGTCTGTATCAGCTATTCCATTGTCAGCTGAAGACGTAACATCAACAACCTCGGGGCCGGCTATCCCAGCATCTGGCTCATTATCTCGAAAAACAAACCACCAAAGTCCAAGTCCAATCAGCACAATGAGTATAAGTGCTCCTGTTAGCGGCGAAATCTTTCGTGTGGCCTGCTGGGCTTGGTGAATAGGGGATTGAGCAACCGACTTCACTTTGTCCATTGAAGCTGCAACCGCCTCTGTTGTCCGTTGCGCCGCATTCGAAAATGATATCGTTGATTCACGCGGTTGCTGTTGGGGTTTATACGCCGGGAGTCTGCTTGATGACCCGCTATCTTCATCAAACGTAGCGTGCATCAAAGACTGGATCTCTTCTGCCGGAATTTGCAGAGTGATACCAATAGTTCGAATGAATGAACGTACATAGACCGCAGGCAACACGTCGTAGCGTCCGCGCTCCAACGCATCGATATACGGCTCGCGTATCTTGGTCTCGAGCGCAAGTTCTCGTATGCTGATACCGAGTCGCTCGCGCTCCCGGCGGAATCTCTCCGCAAGTGGGTCCATAGGTGCAAATATGTCTATAGATTGGACGATATGGTTCCATGGGGCCTACGTGGCCTTCGTTTTCGCATGCCTCTTGTTTGGAGCACTGGCGTATCGGCAGATCATAGACAACATCGAAGTGCGCCGCCTCCGTCTAGGTGAGGACCGGGATTCCTTCGTCAGTGCGCCTGGAACTTTTGCTGCTCTAGGGGCATGTATGCTTACGCTGATCATAGGGGGCTTCCTTTATGCCAACACAAAACCCACAGTATGGGCCTATGCCTTTCCGCTGGTGTTGCTTGTTCAAAACCTCCAAATGGTGCTCAGACTTCTCTATCAAAGAACCCAGGCTAAGACGTGGGGAATAGTAGTGCGACCTGTCCTGCGTCAGGGTCCCATTGCACTTCCATACGAGTCTATTACACGCGTGATCATCAAGGATGAGCGGTTGTGGGCCACGGTCACCATGGAAGCCATCACATCGGGCCCTGTCTCGTTTCGTATCTTTCGGTTCTCCGTCTCAGCTCTGGAGCAGATTTTGCGGTCCAATACCGCAGCACCCATCCACCGTTCCAACGATAATCAGACACGCAATAACAAGCCCCCTACACTTGCATGAAAAAGTCCATTCGAATCGCGTCAGGTCAAGGATTCTGGGGAGACCTCCAGAGCGCACCACTTCAGCAGGTCTCACGAGGTCCAATAGACTACCTTGTGATGGACTACCTTGCCGAGGTAACGATGTCAATCCTCCAGAAGCAACGCATGAAGAACCCGGCGTTGGGATATGCGCGAGATCTCGTGGATGTCTGTGAAGAGGTCCTGCCATATCTGATGGAGCGGGGCATAACGTTGATCACGAATGGCGGTGGGGTAAACCCGCTGGCCGCACGTGATAAGATCTTTGAGGTGGCCAAGAAACTTGGAATTACGGGCTTGAAGATCGGTGTGGTGCTTGGAGACGACATCCTGCCTCGTATCAGTGAATTGGTGGCCGATGGGCACCAAATGCTTCACATGGAGACAGGCGAACCCATTGCCACAGTAAAAGACCAGCTCCTTAGTGCCAATGTCTATACCGGTGCATGGCCACTCGTTGAAGCTCTCAAGCAGGGTGCCCAGATCATCATCACCGGGAGAACAACCGATACGGGGCTTACCCTTGCTCCAATGATTCATGAGTTTGGATGGGGCGTTGAGGATTGGGACCTTCTTGCAGCTGGCACGGTTGCCGGACACATCAATGAATGTGGTGCGCAGGCCTCGGGTGGCAATTTCTTGGGTGACTGGCGATCCCTGCCGGATATGGCAGATGTTGGCTTCCCGATCATTGAAGCCTTTCCGGACGGTTCGTTCGTCGTTACAAAGCACGAGGGCACGGGTGGCGCTGTAACGCGCGAAACGGTGAGCGAGCAACTCATGTACGAGATCGGCGATCCTGCGATGTACATCACACCGGATTGTATCGCTGACTTTGGAAGTATCAAACTCGAAGACCTCGGTAACAACCGTGTGCGAGTGTTTGATGTAAAAGGCAAGCCCTTTACGCCATTCTACAAGGTCAGTGCAAGTTACCTCGATGGTTTTGTTGCTTTTGGATCGCTCACGTATTCTGCACCTGATGCCTATGACAAGGCGCAGGCGGCCGACAAGATCTTGCGCACACGCTTGGAACGACTGGGCCTTGAATTCGATGAGATCCGTACGGAGTTCGTTGGCATGAATGCATGCCATGGACCGATCGCAGCACAGATCGTACCGAACGAAGTAATGATGCGCATCGGAGTCCGTGGCAAGGACAAATCAGCAGTTGAGCGTTTCGGAAAAGAGATAGCACCACTGATTCTTACTGGTCCTCCAAGTGCTACAGGATTCTCCGGAGGCCGGCCCAAGGCCAGCGATGTAGTAGCCTATTTCCCTGCACTCTTGGATAAGAAGGTCCTCGAAATGCATGTGCAGGTCGATGATCCCAGCCTGAATTGAGGTACACAAGTTAAGCGGTATTTTCAATTCAAGTAAGGAGTACCGAAATGGCAGGAAAACGAACACGACAGCCAATGGATGCCCAGTTTAGAGCTGAAGCAGTCAAGTTGGTGAGAGAGCATCCAGAGCGTCAAAAGACAAGCATCGCTCGCGAGTTGGGCATTGAGCCCAAGACGCTCTATGCATGGATCCAGGCCGACAAGAAGCAGAGAGCTTCATTACCGGGAGATGCCGAGGATAGCGCCGAAGAGAATGCACGTTTGCGGCATGAATTGAAGGTGGTTACACAGGAGCGTGACATCCTAAAAAATGCCGTCGGTATCTTCTCTCAACGGCCGAGATGAGATACGACTTTATCGAGCAACACCGCTCGATATGGCCGGTACGAGTGATGTGTAGAGTGTTGCAAGCATCTCCTGATGGGTACTACCAGTGGCGCAATGGCAAAGCGAGTAAACGCAAACAGGCGGATCTTGAGTTGCTGCCAGAGATTCGCCAAGTTCACGAAATGAGTGGACACACCTATGGTGCTGAGTGGATCGCAAAAGAAATCCGTAGCAAGGGTACGCCCGTAGGAAAGGCGAGAGTAAAGCGACTGATGAACCAGGAAAGCATGACTGTGCAGTGCAAGAACACGTGGAAATGCATGGGGACGACAAACTCATCACAGACGTATGAACCATCACCTGACCTTGTGAATCGAGCATTCCATAGAACAGAGCTGGACGAATTGTGGCTGAGCGACTACTCAGAGCTTCCATCGGTCGGTAGCAAGATCTACGCCGTTGCGATCAAAGACCAAGCGTCACATCGCATTCTCGGTATTCACATCTCCCACGATCTACATGTTGGCGCATTATTCAAGGCATTCCATCAAGCTGTCAAAGTTCGAAGACTTGATCAGCGGACACTTGAGACATCGATCATCTTCCATTCAGATCAAGGAGGGCAATACAATTCACTGAGCTTTAAAGAAGCACTCACCAAGCATGGACTCGTTAGCAGTATGGGCTCTTCAGGAGACTGCTACGACAACGCTCCAATGGAGTCATTCTGGGCAACAATGAAGACAGAGCTGATGCACCATTTCCCCTTTCGCAGCGTCGAACACGCCGTAGGTGCGATCCTTCGCTGGGTCCACCTCTTCTACAACCAACGCCGTAGGCACACATCAATTGGCGGACTCTCTCCCGTTCAGTACGAGGCCAATTGGTTCAGACGAAACAGAGAGCTAACTTTCGCTTAGACAAACTGTACCTCTATATAGGCTGGGTTCACGATGCACTGTAAGTCTCTTCTTGCAATCTTCCTTTTTGTCCACCTTGTGACACCATCTGGCACTGCAGGGCAGGATTCCCTGTATGTACCGCCATCGTTGTTTCGATATGCCGATAACCAACGATACACGATTACCGGTGGTACACCAAGGATTGAAAGTGATCTGCAGGCTACCCCTACTATTGCTTTTGGAGTTGGACTTACCGGGCTAATCGTTGGACTGCATATCTATCAACGTAATGCTTGGTGGCCAGAGGGAGATAGCGCAGAGTTTCACGTGCAAGAAGATCTTGAATATGCACGCGGACTCGACAAATTAGGGCACATCTATTCCACCTACGTAATGAGTACGTTCTGTGGTGATGTTCTCATGGAGTGTGGTCTGAATCAAACAGCAGCGATGTGGACCGGCGCAGGTATGGGCTTTGCTTATACGCTCTATGTTGAGATCCAAGATGGATATGCAAAGGAATGGGGCTTCTCACCATCTGATGCAGTTGCCAATCTCGTGGGCGCAACATATTATGCCGCGCAGTATCAGATTCCGTTTCTGCAGAATTTCACACCTCGATGGAGCTACGTTCCCGCCTCCTGGGTGGGCTACCCAGTAAGCAACAATCGGCAGAAGATCTTCATCGATGATTACAACAGCACAACCTTCTGGCTTGCCTGTAACGTGAATAATCTCCTGCCAAACGATGCTGCTGAATATTGGCCGGATTGGCTCATGTTCTCCGTTGGTTATGGCATTAGAAACTATGATGTGGTTGATGCCAGTGGCACGCCTGTTGGAGTAACGAGACGATACTTGTTTGGACTCGACTACGATTGGGTAAAGATCATTCCGGAATCATCCATCGGAGTTGTGAACTATCTACGTCAGGCACTCAACTATATTCGCCTTCCCGGACCAACGCTAGAGGTCGGCGACGAAGGCGTAAAGTTCGGACTCTTCTATCCATTCGCGATTGTTGTACCACTCTGACCACAACTCCCCATACCTCTGCACACCCTCGGATAAGTGTTGTCGTTCCTACGCTGCACGAGGAAAAACTCCTTGCTACAACACTTGCAGTGTTTGATGCACCATGGCGTTCTGCTGTACATGCGGAATTGATCGTAAGCGACGGGGGAAGCACGGACGGAACACTTGATATCGCGCGGCAATTCGCAGACATTGTAGTGGTCCATTCAGGTGATCACCGTCAAACAATAGCCGAGGGAAGGAATGCCGGTGCGAAGGCAGCAACAGGCGACGTGCTTGTTTTTATCAACGGAGATACCGTCCCGGCAGATCGCGAGAAATTCACGGAATGCCTGCTCAACTTCGTTGAACGCCGTGGTCCCTATGCACGTGCATCTGCCTTGGCATGTCCGGTTGGTTTCCGTCCCGTTGAAGAGAAATTGGCGGACAAGGCATTTCACGCCTTCTATAACAGCTACGTCTGGTTCCTGCTGTTGCTCAGAATTGGGGCGGGCAGGGGAGAATGTCAGGTTATCAGACGCCCCGTGTTTGAACTTGTGCGTGGATACCGCAGTGAATTGGCCGCGGGCGAAGATTTTGATCTCCTAGCGAGGATCGGTACCAAGGCTCGTGTGCAGTTTGCCTGGGACATGCTTGTGTTTGAGTCGCCCCGACGGTTCCGCAAGTTTGGGTATTTTCGTGTTCTCTTCGCGTGGACGATCAATGCCCTGAGCGTGATGTTCAGGGGGCGATCCTCATCGGATGAATGGGAACCCGTACGATAACCACACAGCCCCTTACCCGGATCTATGGACTACAAAACCGCAGGTGTCAATATCGAGGCCGGTGAGGCACTCGTTGATTCGATCAAACCGTTCGTAAAGGCTACACGTACACCGGGCGTGCTGAACGAGATTGGTCTGTTCGGTGGTTTTTTTGATGCCCGTTTCCCCGGACTAGAGCATCCTGTTTTGGTAGCAAGCGCCGATGGTGTGGGTACCAAGCTCAAGGTTGCGGTGATGGCAGGCGTCCATGATACTGTTGGACAGTGTCTGGTGAACCATTGCGTAAATGACATCCTTGCATGCGGAGCGCGGCCTCAGTTCTTTCTCGACTACTTTGCAACGGGTAAACTTGAGTCAGGTGTTGCGCGTGATGTGATCAAGGGCATGGCGCAGGCATGCACTGAAAATGGTTGCGCACTTCTCGGTGGTGAAACAGCAGAAATGCCGTCCATCTATGCCGATGGAGATTACGATGTTGCCGGAACCATTGTTGGAGTTGTAGATAAATCTAAGATCCTCAATGGAAGTAGAGTGAAGGATGGGGATGTGCTTATAGGCCTTCCTTCAAGTGGACTACACACAAACGGATATTCACTTGCCCGCGCAGCACTGTTCCCGAGCTACTCTGTTGATCAGCATATCGACGAACTGGGAACCACAGTGGGCAAGGCCCTTCTTGCAGTTCACCGTTCATACTTGAATGTGATAAGCCCCTTGCTTGATGCAGACCTTGTGAATGGTCTCTCGCATATCACGGGTGGCGGAATTGTTGGTAACACTTCTCGCATTCTCCGCGACGGTCTCGAACTTGATATTGCATGGGGCTCCTGGACAATCCCGCCGATCTTTAGGCTCATCCAAGAAGCTGGGTCCATCTCCGACGAAGAGATGCGACACGTCTTTAATCTTGGTGTAGGAATGATTCTCGTTGTAGATCCAGCCAATGCTGATAACGTGTTGGCACTCCTTGATAGCGAAAGACCATTTGTGGTCGGACGTGTTGCATCGCATCAATGATATCATGACGCACAGGACTCACGTCTTTGGCGTTCTATTCGTGCTCGTTTTTTCTGCTGTGTCCATGAGTGCTCAGCTCAGCATTCAGTTCAGTGCAGATACAATGCGTTTTGGAGATATCGGGCCATGCCTTGGAGCCCGCGATTCCTTTGAACTGATCAATACGGGAACTCGCATCGTGCCTTCTCCCGGTACGCGCATCATACCGGGCTTTCGTGTGGAGGCAGAGTATGATGATAACATCTTGCCTGGAGAGTCCAGAACGATCTATGTTACCTTTATCGGTAATGCAGTTGTGCAGTCATATGCTGAAGTCTATGACGTAACAGTGCGAATTCAAGGAGAGGTGTCGTCGGACTCACTTTGGATCTTTGCACGACGGGCTGCTGGACGTTGCTGCGTATTCCGCATTGACACGATCCGAGGATTTGCCGGAGACCAGGTAGAGATCCGGGTGATCCAAGACAGCACAGCGTCGGGCGTGTTTCTCGCCGATGTCACTTCTACTATGAATGTGAGATTCGATCCAACAACCGTGGTGCCAACGGGAACATCACCTGAAGTGATCGCGCAAAAAACCGGTGAGGTTACGTTCAGCGTCCGGCTGCGGAATGACAACGGAGTGTTGGCCTCGATTCCTGCACGGTTAACGCTTGGTACGTCCATCAATAGCGAGGCTCGCATTGCTTGGCATTCAAACTCTGATATACGTGTGATCGACACTACATATGCCGGTCCAGTTGAACTCCTTGGTGTTTGCAGAGATATTGGTGAGAGACTTTTTGATCCCCAGGCAGCACTACCGTTGATCTGGGTATGGCAACGAGTCCTTTGTATTGAGCGTGTTTCTACAACATCTCCCGATGTACATGTTTACGACGTCCAAGGGCGATGTCTGATTACCGTTCCGGCATCTTCCGCAGGAACTACAAAATTGCAACTCGATCCCGGTGTGTATCTCGTTCGATGTGGCACGAAGACCACACGTGTTGTCTCTCAATGAATCAGCTCATCGTTCGTGCGGCACAGGTCTTACGAGAGACGTTTGGTTATGATACCTTTAAGGCGGGACAGGAAGACATCCTCAATGTTGTTTTGCGCGGTAAGGATGTTGTAGGTGTGTTGCCAACGGGCGGCGGGAAGTCTCTGTGTTATCAAGTTCCGGCTCTTCTTTTTCCGCACATGACCGTTGTGGTCTCGCCCCTTATCGCCTTGATGAAGGATCAAACAGAAAGGCTACGATCACTTGGTGTACCTGCAGCAGCCATTCACGGAGGTATGAGTGCAGGCGAGATCAACAATGTGATCCATGAAGCTCATAGTGGTCGGATCAAACTCTTGTATGTGGCTCCGGAAAGATTAGAGTCTGCCACCTTCAGACGTCAGCTCCGAACGATCCCTATAAGTCTTGTAGCAGTTGATGAGGCCCACTGCATCAGTGAATGGGGCCATGATTTCCGACCGGCCTACCAAAACATAACATCACTTTTCGAAGACCGTGCACGGATTCCCATCCTGGCTCTAACTGCAACTGCTACGCCTGATGTTCGAGCAGACATTTCACGATCTCTCGGACTTCTTGATGCAGTAGAAGTAGTACGCGGATTTGACCGACCCAATCTATCCTTTCGCATCGAGCGCACGGCAGCAAAGATCGAATACCTTACACGAACTCTTCGGACGCACCCAAACGAGCCGGCGATCATCTATTGCGGTTCTCGCAGAAGAGTAGAGAGCGTAGCAGAGGACTTGCGACGTAGAGGTATCGCAGCCGAGGGCTATCATGCCGGTATGTCGTCACGAGACAGATCCGACGTACAGGACAGATTCCTCAATGGTTCTACCAATATTCTTGCTGCTACCAATGCTTTTGGAATGGGCATCGATAAATCCAATGTTCGTCATGTCTTCCACACCGATCTTACTCTCACCCTGGAGGCATACTATCAGGAGGCGGGCCGAGCCGGACGTGATGGACAGCCGTCAACATGTACTCTGATCTATCAGCCGGAAGATCGCAGGCTTATGGAGTTCTATATCTCCGGAACGTATCCGGAACGCAAGCATGTTGCCGACGTCTACACCTACCTCTGCGATCGTGCACAATTGCCACTTGGAAGTTTCAGCGATACACCCATTCTTGCAGATGCGGCGAGCATCGCCGTTGCCGTGCATATGCCAATAGCTGAGGTAGGGGGCGTATTGAACGTGTTGGAACGGTCCGGAGTTGTTGTCCGAACTACGTCGTCGGGAGCCGCGCGACTTCAGCTACGTACAAGTGCCCAACGATTGGCCGAGTTTGCTGCTGCATCACCTCCGGAACGTCGCCTTGTGGCTGATGCCATTGCGCGACTCATGGCTGGACGTGACGTTGGAGCGAATGTTGATTTTTCACTTAGTGAACTCCTACGCAGAACAGCCATCACTGCACATGAATTTTCAGAGACCATGCGGACCATGCAGGTTGCTCGACTGGTTCGCTACATTCCACCCAATACCGGTGGTGGTATTGTGATTTCCAGTGAACGTGTTGCACCCGCGATGTTACCCATCGATTGGGAAACGATTCATACCAGAAGAGCACATGCCATACAGAAGCTCGAGGTTGTGGTTCGATATGCAGAAACACGGCAGTGTAAGAGGAACTTCATCCTCTCCTACTTCGGAGATCCCTCAACAACAGGTACGTGTGGAGTTTGCTCGTCGTGCACCGGAAGTGTCTCAGCGAGATCTGTTAGTGAGAGACACATGGACATTATTCAATCACTGGTCCAAACAGTGTGGCAGTTGCATTCACGATATGGTCGGCATGTAGTGGTCGATGTAGTAACGGGAACGGTATCAGAAAGAGTCACACAGAACAGGCTCGATCGGTGCATCACATGGGGAAGTCATCGTAGTCGGTCCAGACATGAAGTTCTTGAAGCACTGGATGAAGCCCTAGACCACGCATGGCTCGTCCGGACAGCAGACCTCTATCCTACGATCGGTGTTACCGAAGAGGGCATGAAGATCGCTGGCCCCTTACCAACACCCTTGCGATATGAAGCACGAACGCCCGAAGCTGACTCGTCGGCTGCATTAAATGCCTTGTTGGCCTTGCGAGAGCGTGTATCCGCACGGGACGGTACGGCGGAGTTAACGCTGGCCGGCAGAGAAGAGCTTCAGCGGATCGCAGCTGATAATCCTCGGATGGTGACCGATCTTGTTCCTGGGAAACACGGTAGTGGGCTCTTTCTCGCTCGATATGGGGCTGAAATCATCCAGGTACTCAAGGATATAGGAAAGGCAGAGGTTCAATCAGTTCCCAAGGTGCGTGCCGATGCCGATGCAACTATGATAGCGGCACTTGTACGTCCGGGGTGGACGCTGCATCAGGTTGCGCGAGAGGCCCGCATGACACCTCCCGCAGCAGCGCAGGCCATCCAGCGAGCAGTTGAGGCCGGGTTGGACATTCGGAGGGACGAGCTTGTACACGACGGTTTGTATCAAGACGTCCTCGACTACGTCCGCCACCATCGTTTTGCAAAACTCAGACACGTGCGTGAGCATCTGGGCGAGGATGTCGATCTTGCAGTCCTTCGCGTTGCTCTTGCATTTGCCCGACGCGATCTCTACTCTGAGGACTCATGAGAATCGTTATCACCGTAGTGCTGATGTTGACCGTGATGTTGTTCGCAGCACACGCAAGAGAGACAGTTGTTGTCACACTGCGCACGCCGAATATCCCCTCAACGCTTCGTGAGTATGGTGCTACTCGGATATTGCCGCAGAGCATGGACCAACAGAAGCTTCCTGAACGCGTTCAGCTGCGATCTCAACGTGATGCCTATGAATCTTTGTTGCGATACGTTGTGCTCACCCTCCCGGACGGCGTAACAGTCAAGGACATCACCTTGATTGATGGTGTGGTGGACGTTCGTCCGCTGGCCACGATGAAGATCCATGCAGAGCCCCTTACAAATGACTCGTTGGCCTCACAACAATATGCGCTATCAGTGATTGGTGCGAAGTCTGCTTGGACCAAAGCAACAGGCAGAGGCATTGTAGTAGGTATCATCGACACCGGTATTGATTGGACACATGAGGATCTGGTTGGTGCGATGGCCGTGTCCGAAGCTGAAGATATTAACGCCAACGGTCGGTTTGATGACTGGCCATCGGATGTAGAGATCGATGGAGTTGCTGGTGATCTAAACGGCATTGATGACGATAACAACGGTGTAGCTGATGATGTTATCGGCTACGACTTTGTTGATCAAGACGTGCGGAATCTTGGAGACGACCGCACGAGGGATCCCATCCCATTCGACGAACAAGGTCATGGAACATCAGTAGGGGGCGTTGTAGCCGCCACACCGAATAATTCCATTGGCATCGCAGGTCTTGCATACGGGGCTCGGCTACGCGCACTACGTGCGTTTGATGCAACAGGTAATGCTGAGGAGGATGACATCGCAAGTGCGCTTGTGTATGCTGCCCTTACAGGTGTACATGTTGTGAACATGAGCTTCGGTGATGGTGTTGACTCGCCAATGTTGCGTGATGCTGTGAAGTTCGCTGCGTCGATGAATGTTGTCCTTGTTGCCTCCGCAGGAAACACGGGGACAACTTCTAGACAATTCCCGGCCGGGTATGATGAGGTGATTGCCGTTGGTTCAACAAACGAAGAAGATCGAAGGTCTCCATTCTCGAGTATCGGCTCGTTGGTTGCACTTTGTGCCCCCGGGGAATCCATCGTTACAACAGCGGTAAACTCACGGTATAGAACAGTCAACGGAACGTCATTCGCTGCACCCTACGTAGCAGCGGCTGCAGCCATGATGCTTGAGCGTTATGAGAATGCGATAACGCCGGAAGAGATCCGTGGTACACTGCAGGAACGTTCGCTCGATCTCGGTGAACGTGGATGGGATGTATCCTACGGAGCTGGCAGGCTGAATGTGGATGCAGCGCTCAGTGCCCAGGGGCTGTCAGCCTATGGTATTCGGCAACCAAGAAATGAAGACGAAGTTGACGCTCAACAAACACCAATGCTTTCTGTTGTTGGAAGTGTGCTTGTTGCACCGTTTGCATCGTACAGAGTAGACATTGGTGTTGGCTTGGACCCAACGACCTGGACAACGGTCGGTAGTTCGGACGTTGCCGTCAGGCTCGACACATTGGCAACGTTCAATACCACAACCCTGGCCTCCGGACTCTATACAATTCGGCTTGGCGTTACCTGCAAGGACGGTCGTACTCTTGATGATCGAAAGCGCATCACCATCGTGAATGATAATACGTTGAAAATTGTCAAGGCAGAGATGGTTAACGCCTGGACCACCGACAGACGCACACCGGTGATCAGTGTCCGAAGCTCGCGTTCTACAGCTCTCACAATGCAGGTAGCGGCAGAGAACACCACAATCTATAGCGATGTGAAGCGGTTCGTTCGGTCGCACAGTGTACTTGCGCCGGATAGCATCATCGCGCTTGATACAATCTCTGCCCTCGTGCAATGCAAGACACTCAGTGGGGCAACAGTGGACACAACATTGTCCGTTGCAGCTTCTCGAGAAGGGGCTCCTACCGTGAGCGGATGGAAGAGAACCGAGTCTGCCCCATGGTCGGGATACGTCCTTAACGATGTGCGAGACATCTATGGAGACGGACTTCCAACATTTGTCATGAGCGATCTCGCCTCCGGCTCATTTGGCCAAACATACACCATGCAGTATCGTGACGGGACGTGGGTTCGCCGAGACTCCATTACCAGCACGTGGATCCCGCGAGGATTATGTGACGCAAATGGTAATGGACTTCTTGAGGTGCTCTGTCATATAGTTGGCCGAGCAGTGCTTTTTGAACAAGCAACGGTAGGGGGCTCTCCATTTGCCAAGATCATCTATGCCGACTCATCCGGACGTCAAAACGGCGCAGGTGTTGCCGATATCAATGGTGATGGTAGAGAGGAACTATTACTTCTCTCAGACTCAGGATGCACGGCCATTACCTATCGCAATAACCGCTTTGAGCGCCTTGGTATGGCCAGCAATACATCAGCCCCTTCCTATGGAAATGTGAACAACCGTGTTGACGAGATTAGCGTAGCCGCGGGTGACTTTGATGGAGACGGTGCTATGGACGTAGCCTTCGGTGATACAGATGGAGACCTAGTGATTTCGGAATGGACCGGTCAGGACTTTGTAAACCGCCTCACACTTGAGACGAATGGAGGGGGCGGATCAGGATTTGTAGCAAGTGGCGATGTTGATGCGGACGGCAAGATTGATGTAGTGTTTGGCGTGCCGGATAGCACGCAGCCAGATGCAGAGCGAGAGTATGGGCGCGATGTGTGGACATATCGACTGCTACGTGCACGAGGGAATGACCTTTATGAAACACTATGGACGGACCACATCGCCGGCGTACGCTATGGCATCGGATATCGAAATGGCGTAGACGTGGGTGATCTCGATACACGTCCAGGGGAAGAGATCGTAGTCTGCGCATATCCACGCATGTATGTGTTTGGGTACAATGCCTCATCGAACGCCATTGTATCTCGCTGGTATGTACCTGATGTAGTGAGCCCGCGATTCTTGATGTACGACTTTAACAAAAACGGCTTGAATGAGCTCGGGTATGGGGTAACGTTCCCCAATCTTGGTATCATGGCCGGCTTTCAATTCAGTGAAGTTGACACCACGAAACGTCACCCAACTCCGACATCCCTGCGAGGTCACTACCTCGATCAAGAATCGATTGTTCTCAATTGGATGCCCGTAGCGAATACCGCACGCTACAGCGTGTTTTCTAGCGTGAACAATGGACCGTATCGCATTGTTGACAGCACCAACGCAACAACACTTGTCACACTCGTGCCAACGACATCATCGTCCGTTCGATATGCAGTTGTAGCCTACCCAACGGACACGAGCATTCAAGCGAGTCAACGATCGAATGATGCTCAGTTCACGCTCGGATCGCAAACGCGGGCAATTGGATTGAATCGTGACACCATCACGAGAGCAGAACTTCTTGCCGGTCTTCAGATCCAAGTCCGCTATAGTGCTGACATCAACATTCAGCATATCGAACCAACGCAGTTTCTCCTATGGGACAGAACCTCGGATATTGGAGTGGTGCCTACCCGAACAGCTGTTTCGGGAACACAACGTGAAGTACTCTTAACCTTCCCTCCGGTTGCCTACAACGGCCTGTTGTCCATCCGCGCACAACGCATCAATGACATAGCAGCGAAACCTATTGAAGACACGTCCTTTGCTCTCGTTGTGCGCGACGCACCGGCATCAACTCCTGTGTTCGCTATAGCATCCCTTGGCGTGCGATCATCAACCATTTTGCGGGTTGCATACACAGCCGATGTTGATGCTACATCAACGAATCCATTGAACTACGCTCTCAGCCCAATCGGCTCAGTGCAGAAGGCAACTCGCATTGATGCCCGAACAGTGGAACTCGACCTAGATCCGGCAAGCCCCCTCACTGCTCGGGGTATGACATATTCTCTAACAGCAACAGGCATCATCGGAGATCCTGATGGTGCGATCACTACTGGAGCTGGCAACACCGCTACATTCATTGTAACAGCACTTGATGTAGAGTCGGCGTTTGTCTACCCGCACCCCGTACGCCTTGCCCGTGACGAAGAGATCACATTTGGTGGACTTACACAAAACGCCACTGTTGAAGTTCTTGACGGTGCGATGCGAACACTGGCAACCATTTCCAGCACAGAAGGCAACGGAGGTGTACGTTGGAACCTCCGAACTTCAGCAGGTGAACGCCTTCCACCCGGCCTCTACTTCTACCGTGTAACTGGTACGAATGAACAGGGGGCGGATGCAGAGCCGGTGCTGCGGAAGCTGGTGGTTGAGCGCTGACCCCTGGGTCAGCAGCCCTGGGTCAGCAGCCCGCGCAGGCCGCCCACGTCTCCGTTGCTGAGGATGGCGATCACGTCGTTTGGTTGTACGTGCTGCGCAAGAATGTCTGCGATATCCGTACCCCAGTGTGGATCTGTTGCGCGGTCTGGTGCGAGGGAGACTGCCTTGATACCCAAGGACGTTATCTCTTGCACCAACACGTCGGTATTAAGGCGTTCGTCAATACTGTATCGTTCAGGACGGTTCACCGGACCAAGACAAACAGTGCTTGCCCCTTTGAAACACTGCGCTAACTCGTGCTGAAAGAAGTTGCGTGTGGTAGTGTTGGAGCGGGGCTCAAAGACAACGTGAATATTTCCGGCAGGGTAGCGTTGCTGAAGTGCCTTGATCGTTGCGGCGATTGCGGTTGGGTGGTGGGCAAAGTCGTCAACAACAGTGCATCCCTTCCAAGAACCGATCTCTTCAAGCCGACGTTTTGGCGCTATGAAATGCGCGAGACCCCGTTGTTGTTCTTCGGATGTGAGGCCTGCTGCAGCTGTGGCTGCAATAGCCATCGTGGCATTGCGAAGATTATGTTCGCCCGGCATTGGAAGTGTGAATTGTCCGTACACATCGCCGTTGCGGAGTATCGTCCAGGTGGTTGAACTGCCATCCTCGATGATATCGGTGATTTGCCATGAAGCCCCTTCTAACGTACCAACAAACTCTACCGGACAAGGGGCGTTTTGGGCTGCAATGTGTGCGTTCTGGTCTTCGGCATGTACTAGCAGTACACCGGAACGAGGGATAAGCCGGACCATGTGCTGAAAGGACCGGATGATTGCCTCGGTGTTTTCGAAGATGTCGGCATGATCGAATTCGAGATTGTTGATAATGGCAATGGTTGGTCGGTAATGAATGAACTTGCTTCTTTTGTCGAAGAACGCTGTGTCATATTCATCTCCTTCCGTTACAAAAACCCCAGCTCGAGTATTGTGGATGTCGGTTGGGACTGGCCTACAGCCTACATCGAAACTCCCCGGCACACCGCCGATGAGGAACCCGGGATTGAATCCTGCAGATTCCAATAACCAGGCAGCCATACATGATGTGGTTGTTTTGCCGTGGGTGCCACAACAGACGATAGAGGTGTTTTTTGCAATGAAGAGTCTGCCAACCAGTTCAGCCATTGACGTCATATCCCAACGAAGGTCTAGAACGAGCTCCAATTCCTCGTTACCCCTACTAATGGCATTTCCAACCACCACTAGGTCCGGAACAAGTGTTTGTAAGCGGTCAGCTGAGTACCCCTCGAATCGAATGATCCCTGCCTGGTCCAGAACGGTGCTCATCGGAGGATAGAGGGGGCCATCACTCCCGGTAACATGATGACCCTGCATTTTGCAGGCAATTGCCACGGACCCCATGGCCGTTCCGCCAACCCCGATAAAATGGATATTCATCGAATTTCGCCCATAGGTTAAAATTGGTATCTTGCCCGATTCGTACAAAGATAGAGCCACATCCCACTGTGGCGTCTGAATCACCACCGGAGCCGTTGCATGCACGTCCTGTTCCTCGCCATCGTTGCACTTGTTGCTACTACAACCGCCTCGGCTCAATTTTGGCAAAACACAGATGGTCCTCCATCGGCATCCACATGCATGGTAACCAACTCCAAGGGTCATGTGATAGTCGGCACGCCATTCAGTAAGGTGTACCGCACAACCGATCGTGGAAATACGTGGGTTGCATTCGATAGCGGTATCGATGATGGTGGCCCAAACTGGTTTCCGATAAACCAGATCAGCGTGGCGGCCAATGACGTCCTCTATGCAGCCGTCAATGGACTTGGTGTTCTGAGATCTACAAACGATGGCGAATCGTGGACCAAGATCGATATCGGGATTACGATCGCTCCGAGTTCACGGGTCAGCATCAGTACGAAATCACCTTCAGGTGGCCCAACGCAGATCTTTGTGGGATATGATGCCGGTGCATCGAATTTGAAAGCTCAATTCTCTAGTGATGGCGGTGCAACATTTATCCCTATCGCGCTTAATGGTCTACCGAGTGCTACTTCTTCGTTGTTCGAAGTGTTTCTCTCACCGAACTCCGAAAAGATGTTCGTCTCCGTTGCCTATAACAAAGGACTCTTCCGAACAACGGACTATGGAGCCAGTTGGAGACGTATAGATAATGGCGATGGAAGCACAAATGAAAGTGACGACCTTTACGCTACGTTTGCCTATGACAAGAATGGGACCATTTACGTGGGGCGTAACGCTCTCCCCGGGTCGACGAAGACAACGAACGCCGTTGTAATTAAGTCGACGAATGATGGTGAACAGTGGAGCTATATGCTAAATGGTTGGGATAATCGCGATGTAACCAACAATCGCATCTCTGCCATTTCATTCGGTTCTAATGGTGACATGTGGGTGACAACGGAGAAGAATTCCGGGCCGTTCAAAGGCACGAACTATGGTGAGGTCTTTACGATTGTGAAAGACGGCCTCGCGGGAGATGGAGCTTGTTCAGGTGTTGTTGTGACCAAGGATAACCACGTCTTCATTGCCCCTACGGGTGATCCCGTTCACAGGCATCTTGATCCAGCAAATTCTGTGGAGGAGTCTATTCCGTTCACAGTCCGCACAGGCATCATGCCAAACCCAGCAAATGATCGCGTAAGTGTAACGGTTGAGACAGACGTGCCTTCAAATGTGGTTGTAGACCTTCTCAATGTTGCCGGTGAGCGCGTGATTGACAGTCATGCCGCCTTCGTTACACCGGGTGCTTCACAACGCATCTCACTCGTCACACAGGGCATTCCACAGGGTGTCTACACGCTGCGTGCCGTTGCTAACGGTAACGTAACGATGCAGACCGTGGTTATCGCCCGGTAAGCTTAGCGCTTAGGCGCATCTTGGATCTTTGTCACCCACCACAAGCCCTGCTTGCGGAGCGTGGAGAACTGCATGGTCCGAACATAGTCCAACGTGATACGCACGCTGTGCGTGCTATCACTCAGTGTGTCCACTGTAGTTTCTGAGATCGGCTTTTGAGCCATGATGGTTTTCCATCGCTGCAGATCGTCGGAAAGCTCAAATTTTTCTACAGCAAGTAGAGGCCGTCCGTTCGTGTTAAGCATCAATTCCGTTGCAGCAGTTGTATTGCCACTATCAACTTCTGCCTTGAACAAATGAACCACGCCGGGAGCTGAACGTTGACTTCGTTCGATCTGCTGTGGTTTTCGAGAGCCCCCTCCAACAACAAAGAGCTCGCAGCCGGCCAATGCGAGCGTTGTAACAAGTCCGATCGTGAGAGCACGAGTTCTGTTCATTGAAGTAGCCACGTAAAACTCTCGTTGAGGACAGTTACAAATCCATGGGTGATGCGATCCACGGGATGAGTCATACCAAAGGTATGTGTTGTATTGGGAATGGTAAACAGTGGTGCACTTGTTTCCGTGCGGGATCGAAGTGCAACGATCTCCGACAAAGGGACCGTGAGATCGTTCACGGCATGGAAGAATGCAAGGCGGTCTCCACAAACGGAAGCTGCCATATCGAGTGAGAGCCGATCTGCGTTAGCTTCGATGTCTTCTACATAGGACGCATTCATCTGCACGATCTGCTTGGTGCGCTCATTGGTGAATGACAGCGCACCCTTTGACAGCCACTCCGTTCGCTGACGATCCGTCCAGCGAATCCAGGTTCCAACAGAGTTGTAGACAGCAGTTTTCACGATTGGAATACGGTTGGCTTCAATGAGTTCTCGTGATACAACCTGGGCAATGCCGCCACCGCGTGAGTGTCCCAAGAGATAGATCTGGCCGTTCCACCGATCACGAAGCGACGCAAACTGATCGTCAGTCTGCACAAGACTGATCATATCATGCACGTCGTCTACCTTCTGCGAGATCGTGTTTGATGCAAAAGCATCAAGGTCTTGTACCAGCCACGACGTTCCGTTCATGCCGTTTCCGGAGAAGCAAAACCGAACAGCGATCATGCCATTCGCTGCGGCATGTTGGGCGATCCAGGGCAGAAAGCTGTAGTTGCGAAACCCCTTGAATCCATGGAGAATCAATATCAGCGGACAGCCGATAGTGTTCTCTGGAAATGTTGTAGTAATGTGAAGGGGCTTGCCGTGGCGATTGGGCAGAGCACACGTAACCTCAGGGTAGAAGCTCATGTATCTCGCCCCTCTAGCAGATCGGGTCTGCGTTCTCTTGTCTTTGCAAGCGACTGTTCATTTCGCCATACACGGATCAGCTTGTGGTTGCCGCTGGTGAGCACGTCGGGCACGATCATTCCGCGGAAGTCTGCCGGCTTTGTGTAGAGTGGAGCATCGAGAAGCCCATCCATGAATGAGTCATCAAGTACACTTTCTGCATCTCCAACAACGCCAGGGATGAGTCGCACGATTGCGTCTGTGAGTACTGCCGCAGCGATCTCGCCACCCGTGAGCACGTAGTCACCCACAGAGATCTCACGCGTTACGAGTACATCACGAATACGCTGATCAATTCCCTTGTAATGTCCACATAGGAGAATCAGCGAACCCTTTAGCGAAAGTTCGTTGCACGTGTCTTGGGTAAGAACTCTACCGTCAGGACAGAGGTAGATCACATCGTCGTAATGACGTTGAGCCAAGAGGCCTTCGATGCAGGCAAACACGGGCTCACATTGGATCACCATGCCGGCACCTCCGCCATAGGGGGAGTCGTCTATGTGTTTGTAGCGATCCGTTGCATAGTCGTGGAGATTGTGCATATGGATCTCAACGAGCCCCTTTTCTTGACCTCTGCCAATGATCGACGTAGATACGAATGATTCTAGTATCTGTGGAACCACACAGACAATATCTATGCGGAGTTTGGGTTCACTCATCGCGATCCTCGGCCGCCGGAGAGCCAAGGTCAAGTAGTCCGGGGATGAGTTCCACAACAATCCGCCTTGAATCGGTGTCCACGTTGAGAATCACATCATCGATCACAGGGAATGGAACGGTGCGCCCGTCTGGAAGCGTCACAACCCATACGTCGTTTGCAGGCATGAGCCACACATCGGAAACAGTTCCTATGTGTGTGCCGTCCTTGGTGATAACAGCACACCCTTCGATGTCGCCTATTCGAAATCGGTCGTCATCATTGAGGCCAACATCTTCAGGTCTGCAATAGACCGCCTGTTCCACAAATGCTTGCGCTTCGTCCGCACTAGCAATTTCCTTCACGCGAAGGGTTGTGCGCATAGGCGTTGCATCAAAGGCGTCGATAGTGAACGTCTTTGCAAAATCTCGAGAGTAGCCGATTCCGACCGTTGCCCCTTCGCGTAGCCCCTGCGGGATACCCACGGTGTCCATGAGGAACATCGTCCCATCAAGACCATGGGTCCGGGCTATGACGCCGATGTATTCGGTGAAAACCATGGTTAGATGCGAGTTGCGAGTTACTAGTTACGAGTTACTAGTTACTAGTTACTAGTTACAAGTTGCAAGAAACAGGATACTCGTAACTAGTAACATGTAACTAGTAACTCGTTACTTGTAGCTTTAACCCAGATATGTTCTAAGTGCCTTTGAGCGACTTGCGTGGCGAAGGCGGCGAATGGCCTTTTCCTTGATCTGGCGTACACGTTCGCGGGTGAGGTTGAATTTCTCGCCGATCTCTTCGAGTGTGAGAGCTTGCTGATCGTCAAGACCGAAGTACAGGCGAATCACTTCAGCTTCGCGGTCGCTGAGAGTGTTGAGTACTTGTTGAACTTCAACGCGAAGTGATTCGCGCATGAGTTCGCTGTCCGGCGGTGGTTGCTGATCGTTCGGAAGGATGTCGAGAAGTCGGTTGTCTTCACCTTGCACAAACGGCGCATCTACAGAGAGGTGACGTCCGGAAATCTTAATCGTTTCGGAGATCTCTGCGATAGACATCTCGAGTTGTTCTGCAAGTTCTGCGGCGGTTGGTTCACGCTCGTATTGTTGCTCGAGTTCAGAGAACTTCTTACCGATCTTGTTCAGAGCCCCAACGCGGTTGAGCGGGAGGCGAACGATGCGTGATTGTTCTGCAAGCGCTTGGAGGATCGACTGACGGATCCACCATACGGCGTAGGAGATGAATTTAAAGCCGCGCGTTTCATCAAATCGTTTAGCTGCTTTGATCAGACCGAGGTTGCCTTCGTTGATAAGGTCACCAAGGGAGAGGCCCTGATTTTGATACTGCTTGGCCACCGACACCACAAAGCGAAGGTTCGCTTTCACAAGACGCTCAAGCGCCATGGAGCCTTCAAAGCCTCCACGCCTGATCGCCTGAGCGAGATCGATCTCATCGTTACCTGTAAGAAGATCCACACGGCCGATCTCCTGAAGGTATTTGTCGAGCGATTGGCTCTCGCGATTGGTGTATTGTTTGGTGATCCTCATGGGCAGACCTCTGGATAACGAAATAGGAAGCAAGGGGGAGACGTACGATGTCTTCCCTTCGTGCAAACGTGACGAATCACGATGCGGGCTGCAAAGTTACTGATCTGCGGGGACTTGTGTTGCCAATATCAGACGATATTGGGGAGAAGACAGAATGTTCTTGGCTGCGCGAACAAGCGGATCGAATCGCAGTGCACGCGATTCGCGGATCTTATCGGTGCCGAAACGTGTGCGAATCTCCTGCTCCAAGCGCTCTCCAACAAGGGTTTGATTCAGGCGGATGGTGCGGCCGATCTCTCTCTCCAGCGCTTTCTCGGCCTGTTCAAGGGATTTCAAGGATGTTGACGACCATCCACTTGCCAATGCGCGGGTTCTTGCCGAAGCCAGTTCTGCCAGAAACGGCGATCGTTTAGCCGGTGGGAGCGAATCAACGAATGCAACAAAGCGTTCGATCAGCCCCTTTTCAACTGAGAATGTTGAGGGTAGGGAATCTATAGTGGCTGCGTAGATCGTTGCGAAGCGTCCGAAGACATATTCAGAATCGAGATAGGAAATGAGCGCTGGCAACACTGAGTCAGCTACGGCTGAATCAGGGTCGATGCCATGGAGTTCGGCAACAGATCGGCCATTGGAAGTTTTGTAAACGTGGGGAATTGAGTCGGCCCCGGCAATGGCGTTATTCGGCTCACCAATGGGTGCTCGCCGCGTTCGATAGTCGATACGTTGAATGCTTCTGCCCGAAGGGGTGAAGTAGCGAGATGTGGTGAGTTTGAGCGTGGCTTCATTCGGTAGCGGGACCATTGTCTGAACTAGCCCCTTACCGTACGAGCGTTTACCGATGATGATTCCGCGGTCGAGGTCCTGGATTGCACCGGCAACGATCTCACTGGCACTTGCACTGCGTTCATTAATGAGTACTGCAAGTGGGAGTGTTGGTTCAATAGGCTCTTCATTCGATGAGTAGGAGCGATACTCGTTCCCATCTCTACCACGAGTGGTTACGATAACGCTATTGTTTGGGACAAAGAGCTCAACAACGTCCACGGCTGCATCAAGAAGTCCGCCTGGATTATCACGCAGATCGAGAATAAAGCCCTGGAGATCTGTTTGTTCTTGCAAATCGCTCAATGCACGACGAACGGCAAGCCCCGTGCCACGAGCAAAACGGGCAAGCCTTACATATCCGATACCACCGGGTAATAACTCTGCATGCCCAACGGTCTCAACGGGTAGTTCCTCTCTGCGAACAACTACTTCGATCGTGTCCTTGCGACCGTCTCGAAATACACGGAGCTTGGCAGAAGACCCTGCCGCGCCTCGAGTATGTGGGCGAAGGCTTTGTGGCGACATTGTATCAGTGCGAACTGCATCGATGGCGATGAGATGATCACCAATACGGATGCCGGACCTCTTTGCGGGTCCATCCTGACGGATGTCGATGATTGTGAGCAGGCTATCTCGGCGTCCAACGGAGATCCCGAATCCTACGTATGCTCCGGTTGACAGCATATCTAGATCATCGGTCTCATCAAACTTCATGTACGTTGAATACGGGTCGAGGTGCCGAAGCATGGCATCAATGCCCACTTCGACAAGATCTTCCGGATCCACTTCATCGACATACGTTGTATTCACCTCGCGGAACACGGCTCCAAAGGACTCCAAGGAACGCGCCAGGCGAAGGTAGAACGAGGCGTCATCGGTTGGTACGGGTGCAGCTGATGCCCCCGTTACGAACACAGTGTATGCCAAGATGAGGTGGGTTCTTTTCATTGTTCGAGACGACGTCGTATCTCTTCTGTGAGTGTGTCTGTATGTACGCGAACCTGTTGCATGGAATCGCGCTCTCGTAGCGTAACGGTAGAGTCCGAGATCGTCTGACCGTCAACAGTGATACAGAAAGGTGTTCCAACCTCGTCCTGTCTGCGGTACCTGCGCCCAATGGCTCCACTCGTGTCGAATTCTACACGGAATGAACGTTGTAAGTTCCGCATGATAGTCTCGCCGGCTTCCGGCATTCCATCTTTGTTCACAAGGGGCAAAACAGCTGCCGTCATTGGTGCAAGTGAAGGCTTAAGGCGCATTACCGAACGGGTCTCTGTTCCGCCATCTCCTGTTGGCACTTCTTCTTCTGCATAGGCATCACATAACACAGCCAAAAATGTGCGAGTAGCACCAACCGCAGTTTCAATTACATACGGCGTGTATCGGTCCTTGGAGACGGTGTCTACGTATTCGAGTTTCTTTCCCGAAAATTCCTGATGTCTCTGGAGGTCGAAATCCGTGCGAGAATGGATGCCTTCTACTTCGCCCCAACCAAACGGGAAGAGATATTCGATGTCCTCGGCAGCCGCTGCATAGTGAGCAAGTTTTTCATGGGGCTTGCGGTGCAGGTGCTCAGGATCAATTCCAATAGAGTTTACGAACCAATCCCAACGGGCCTGACGCCAATACTCAAACCATTCCCCCTCGGTGCCGGGCTTGATAAAGAACTGCATCTCCATTTGTTCAAATTCACGAACGCGGAAGAGGAAGTTCTTGGTGTTGATTTCATTGCGAAAACTCTTGCCGATCTGCGCTATGCCGAACGGAGGCTTCATACGTGCGGAGTCCATCACGTTCTTGAAGTTCACAAAGATCCCCTGTGCCGTCTCCGGACGGAGGTAGACTGTACTGGACGCATCAGCCACCGGCCCAACGTGGGTTTCGAACATGAGATTGAAGTTGCGCACCTCTGTCCAGTCCGTAGTGCCCGATATAGGGTCAGGGATGTTGTTCGCAATGATGATCGCGTGCAGATCCTCGTTGGTCGTAGCCGCGTTAAGAGCATTCTCAACGATCGTAGCCTGATCGGTCTTCCCCTTGTTGCGCAAACGAGCTGCAAATTCTTCGATGAGGTTGTCAGCTCGGTGACGGGACTTCGACGTTTTGTTATCGATCATTGGGTCGCTGAACTGTCCAACGTGACCGGATGCCTCCCACACACGTGGGTGCATGAGGATGGACGAATCAATCCCCACGATATCCGTCCGATACGTCATGGCCTTCCACCACGAGTCCTTGATGTTGCGCAGGAGTTCAACTCCCAGGGGACCAAAATCATAACAGCCGTTAAGTCCGCCGTAGATCTCCGAGGACTGATAAACAAATCCCTTGCGTTTCGAAAGGGAGAGGATCGCGTCGAGTGTGGTTTGTGCGGCCATTGGGTGTAAATACTTGAGAAAAGCAACCCAAAGATACGAACCGTGGATGTTGCGTAAGTTTATACTGACCCGTCTTCTTTGGCCATTGTATAGGTCCCCAGATGTTCAAATCCGCCCGAAACATTGCGATTGCGATCCTGCTCGCATTTTCAGCGGTGAACATCCACGCCCAAATGAAGAGTGGGAAGGACCACATCACGTTTGAGAAGATCGATCGTGTTCAGATTGGTACGGGTTCGCCCCTTGTAATCGTGGTAAAGGCTACAATTGAGCAAGGATGGCATACCTACGGGTTGACGCCGGTTGTGGGACCTGATGGCTTGGGCCCGGAACCAATGACTATCGTGGCCGGCCCGGACAGTCTGCTCGTGCCGGGCAAGAATGCCAAAATCGTGAAAGGGGCTTCCATACACCGAGACGAGGTCTGGGGTGCCGATGTTGAAGAGGTTGCCGGATTTGTGGAGATTAAAATTCCTCTGACCGTGGCTGCTTCGCTGCAACAAGGTATGCATTCCTCAGTCATTACCGTCGGATTCCAAATGTGTGACGGCCAGATGTGCCTAGCTCCGGAGTACGTCGATCTTCCGATCGAGATTGTGATCAATAACGTTAGACGTTAATGTGCGTGAGATAATGAGCCCAACAACATTGAATCGTATAGTCGCCATTGTAACAATGGTAACCTCGCTATGCGCCCTCTGGTCAGCCCCTGCCATGGCGCAAATGCCATCGGGCAAGGATCACGTTACCATTAGCCCCATATCGGAGATCTCCGGCAAGGCAGGCGATACGGTAATGCTTACCCTCAAGGTGAAATTCGATAAACACTGGCACTCATACGGGTTCACAAAGGTTGTTGGCCCAGATGGACTTGGACCCGACGCGTCAGAGATTGTCGTTGGACCGAAGGGAACTCTGAGATTGGCAGGCAAACCGCAGGTACTCAAGGGCTCGCATACGAAGTTCGATAGCACGTGGGGAGCAAGGGTCGAAGAGTTGTCCGGAAGCACAGAGATCAACGTACGCGTTGTTTTCGATAAGCGACTGAAGAAGGGAACTCAGACGGGGGATATCAAACTTGGTGTCCAGATGTGCGACACTTCAGGTTGCATGCCTTTTGAAGAGGTGCCCGTTCCGATCGGCAAGATCATCGTGACCTCTGAATTCGTTGGCGACATGAGCGACACGGTTGATGTTGTTCAGGCTATCGCAGCAGATACAGCTGCTGGGGCACGTGCAACAAAGGTTGAAACGGCAGGTGCTCCAACCGGAGGGACGGAGATTGAAGCAGAGCAACAAAAGGGGCTATGGAGTTTCTTCTTCTACGCAATGGGGATTGGGTTCTTGGCGTTGCTTACACCATGTGTGTTTCCGATGATTCCGATCACCGTTTCGTTCTTCACAAAGCGACACGAAAAGCGTAGCGGAAAGGGAATCCAAGAAAGCATGCTCTTTGGACTTGGCATCATCTCTACGTTCACTGCCGTTGGAATCATTGCCTCGCTCATCTTTGGCGCGTCGGCTGTTCAGGATCTCGCAGCCAACCCATGGCTTAATCTTGGTATTGGAACGTTATTCGTGGTGTTGGCCTTCAATCTCTTTGGAGCGTTTGAGATCCAGGTGCCGATTTCCGTTATGAATGCCCTGAATAAGAAGAGTCAGGGAGATGGAAGCATCTCAATCCTCCTCATGGGTCTCACGTTCTCGCTCACATCATTTACATGTACGGTGCCATTTGTTGGCACATTGCTTCTGAGCGCTTCGGGCGGTGGAGATCTCCTCTATCCTGCAGTTGGGACGTTGGGCTTTGCAACAGCTTTTGCAATTCCCTTTGTTGCACTCTCGATGTTCCCATCCTTACTTGTCCGACTTCCGCGCGCAGGCGGCTGGATGAACAACCTCAAGGTTGTGATGGGATTCTTGGAAATCGCTGCTGCGATCAAATTCTTCTCAACGGCTGAGTTCATCTTTGGCTTGGGCCTGCTCCCGCGCGAAGTGTTCCTCTCGATCTGGGCTGGTGTGTGTATTGTGATAACACTCTATCTCATCGGTACGTTTGAGATGAAGCTCGATTCGAAACTCGAAAAGGTGAGTGGACTCCGTGCGTTCTTTACAGTGATCTTCGCAACGTTATCCGTGTGGTTCATTATCGGAGCGAATGGCAAGCCCCTTGCCGCGGATCTTGAGGCATTGTTGCCACCCGAAAACTATCATCAGTTGTTAGATGTGATGAATGGAACGTCTTCATCCGTTGTGCCAACATCAGAGGCAGCATCGGCACACGCATCGATGAAATGGTTCACAAACCTGGATGAGGCAAAGAAGGTAGCTGCTGCGGAGAATAAGCCGATCTTCATCGATTTCACGGGATTCTCCTGTGTGAATTGCAGGCTGATGGAGAAACTTGTGTTCCCAAAGTCTGATGTCCAAGAGGCTTTTAAAAAGTTCGTACTCGTTCAGCTGTATACGGACAGAAAATCAGAACCGTATATCACAAACCAGAACATTCTTAAATCCTACGGGACGGTTGCTAATCCGCTCTATGTACTGCTTAAGAGCGACGGGACGTTCATTGCTATGTCCGGCTATCAAACCAACTACCGTTCCAATTCAGCACTCTTTGTTGACTTCCTCAAGAAAGCGCTTTGATCGTGAAGGTGGTTGCGCTTACCCCGGATAGATTCTCAGAATTCATCGGCCTAGTTAACGCCCTGGCTGAGTATGAAAAACTCGAACCGCCAGCCGATGACGCTGTTGATCGGCTGTATGCTGATGCATTCGGTAGTGCTCCGCGGTTTACGGCCCTTCTTGCTGTTACAGAACATGATGAGGCCGTTGGTTATGCTATTTGTTTGGAAACGTATTCGTCGTTTCTTGCCAAGCCCACGATGTATCTCGAGGACCTTTTTGTTCTCGAAGAATATCGACGGAGTGGGGCAGGGGGCTCCTTGTTCGACGCAGTTGTAGAACTCGGACGTAGCCGTGGCTGTGGGCGAGTAGACTGGCAGGTACTCGATTGGAATATGTTAGCCCGAGACTTCTATGCGCGCAGAGGAGCTACGTCGATGTCTGATTGGCTCCTATACAGGATCACCCTGTAACACCGATGAGTTCGTTATCGATCAGCCTTGTGCGTCCAATACGCGCTGCGATACACAGTGCAACAGTATCATCCTGATCATACGTCTCTTTTGGCAGTAGGGTCTGAGCATCAACAGCCACTGCATAGTCGATCGTGAAGCGATCCACGGTTTGGAGTTTGCGGAGCATCAATGCTTCAAGAACCTCGCGTGAACGCTCCCCAGATGTGATCGCATTGACTGCAGCGATAAGTGCTTGATGGATCGCCGGAGCAAGCGCGCGCTCTTCCTTGGTCAGATAGACGTTTCGTGAACTACGTGCAAGTCCGTCCGCTTCACGTTGGGTGGGCATGATTGTGATCTTTACTCTACGAACGGCAGCGATGGGGGACGACTCTACCATCCTGCGTATCACAAGCGTTTGTTGCAAGTCCTTCTGTCCAAAAAATGCCTCATCCGGTAGCATCGCCTCAAAAAGAAGAGAAACAACCGTTGCCACTCCATCAAAGTGGGTGGGCCGAAGAGCCCCTTCTAACATTTCCGTAACGCCATCAACATGAATGGTGCTTTGTGGGCCGTTTGGATACATCTCATCAACAGTAGGAGCAAACACAATAGAGCCATCGGCTTCAGCAACTACAGAGAGATCTCGATCAAGATCGCGCGGATACCTTTCAAAATCTTCAGAAGGACCAAACTGCGTTGGGTTGACGAAGATCGAGATCACCACAGATTGGTGACGTGCTGACGCTTCGCGGATTAGCGATGCGTGACCATCGTGCAGATAGCCCATGGTTGGAATGCAGCCAATGGTATGGCCCAACGAGCGTTGGTTTGCCACCCAAGCATGCATTTCTGCCACCGTTGTGATAACGGGAATGTCACGTTTTATGCTCATGAAGGAACGAAGATATCATGTTCGCCCACTTTGCCATCATCGTTTCTCTCTTCTTCGTCACAGTTTCAGTTGTGGGGCAGACGGGGACGGTTGCCATTGATGAGTGGGCAGACGTTGTGGACCACACACCATTCGACTCGTTATGGCACTCATCGGTGGTACGCGGAAAACTTCTCACGTCGGGCTGGCAAAGCCCAGCATACAACAGATATCGTGCGGCAATCGCACATGCCCAACCATCGGCATACCTGCCCCGAGCGCGATCCGCATTTTGGGTTAATGCCTATTTGGCATGTATGTATGAGACCATGCATTTGCGGCGTGGTTATCGAAGCACTGTGTGGGATTCGATTTGGCATAAGCGCGACACCTTTGTTGTTGCATCTCAGAGGATGACACTCGAAGAGATCATGAGCAAGGCCATTGAGATCTCCGGCACCGTGGGGATCATGGCCTGCCTGCCTACCGGGAGTTCTCGAGGTGCACCACTTCCATCCCATGCAGCGTCGGCAAAAACCATCCATCGGCTCATGCGCGACCAGCTACGTAGGATCTGTCGCAGTGAGAAATACCTCCTGTATGACCCCGCGGGAAATATTCTTCAGCTTTCTACCTTCTTTTCACCGCTCCTTACTGCCATGTCAAAAGAGGCTCGTAGCGTCCCCGAATGGCTCTTACCCTATGTAACAGATGGAGTTGCAGCCCAAATGGCCCTGTATGCCACTACGATGTCTGTGGTAGTGCAAGACGTGATAGAAACATGGCGGAAGGCCCGACCTCCATAGATTTGCGTATGTCACTTCCCATAGACCGATCCCTGTCGCCCCGTATCGATGCTTCTGCGATTGCATCTCATAAGCTCACGAACATACCAGCCGACCACATGTTCATCGCCGAATTCGCTCATGGTGAATGGCGGAAAGCGCGTATCCAGCCGTATCGTCCAATCCCGATGTCGCCCCTTGCTCTTGGCATGCATTACGCTCAGATCGTCTTCGAAGGTATGAAGGCCTACCGTATGGCTCAAGACACGATAGGAGTATTTCGGACAGACCGCCATCATGAACGATTCAATCGATCGCTTGTGCGTATGTGTATGCCCGAGGTTCCGCTGGAGCTATTCCGGGATGCTATTCATACACTTGTTGATCTCGATAGAAATTGGGTGCCACCAGGGCCTGATGCTGCCTATTACATCAGACCGTTTATGATCGCCTCAGAAGAACGTATGGGGCTTAAGGCGGCCGACGAGTTCCTCTTTATGGTTGTTGGTGGTCCATTCCGCCCCCTCTACCAAAAGCCTCTACGTGTAAAGGTTGAACGTGAGTATACCCGCGCTGCACACGGAGGTACGGGTTTTGCCAAGTGTGCCGGCAATTACGCAGCAGCTATGTATCCCACAAAACTTGCACAAGAGGCTGGATTTGATCAGGTGATTTGGACAGATGCCCGAGATCATGCTTTCGTTGAAGAATCTGGAACAATGAATCTTGCGTTCATCATCAACGGTGCCGTGGTTACCCCTGCATTGAGCGACACTATCCTTGATGGTGTAACGAGGAACAGCCTGTTAACCATTGCGCGTGATATGGGGCTTGCTGTAGAAGAACGTCCGGTATCAGTTGAAGAATTGCGCGTTGGACTCCTTAACGGAACAATTACAGAGGCCTTTGGTGTAGGCACCGCCGCATCCGTTGCACCCATAGGCGTTATCAACATCGACGGTGAAGATCTTGCGCTGAACGTGTCGCCCGAGAAAACAATGTTTACATTGAAGCAACATCTCAACGACATTCGATATGGTCTGCTCCCTGATGAGCGTGGTTGGATGAACGTTGTTGACGGGATTGCCACATAAAACAAGCAGATCTAATGCCCTCCTCCTTCCTCCATGCCCTGGTGGCCTTCGTGGTGACGTCTGTCGTCCTCATTGGCTGCGTGCCTATACCGATACTCACAGACAGTTCGTGGGAGGTAAAGTCAATTGGTGGCATTGACGTGGACAGGTCCAAAGGCAAGGGCGGGTTACCGATGTTTCGCTTCATCCCGGACTCGGGCAGGGTGATGGGATATGGCGGTTGCAACCAATTCGCTGGACCTTTCACTCAGGACGAAAAAAAGGTAACGATCGGCCCCCTCATTTCAACGCGGATGGTCTGCCCGTCTATTGATATAGAGAATCAGCTCTATAAGGCATTTGAAATGACTACGTCCGTTGATCGAGATGGAGAGCTGTTGGTATTCAAGAATGGAGATAGTGTGTTGTTGGAGTGTATCTCTTCTCCTCTCCCGCTGAAGAAATAAGGAAGGATGGATCCGAGTGAGTGACGGGACTGCATCAACCGCTCGCATCCTTCCCCTGCAATATGTAAAGGGAGTTGGTCCACGCAGAGCAGAAGCTCTGGCCAAAGAAGGAATCGTTACACCGTTAGACGTGGTGATGAACGTCCCACGTGGCTACGTTGACCGTACCGCAGCACCGAGTATCGCCGCACTTGTAGAACGCTACCGTGTACCCGACCTATGGAACGGCGACGCTTCACACATCGTGAAGGTAACGTCAGAGATATCCATCATTGCCACTATCGCTGATGTCCGGCAAAAGACAGTCGGTAAGGGGCGATCCATGCTCGCAGTAACCATAGCCGATGGTTCCGGAGCCACTGCCCAGCTGGTGTTCTGGAACATGGTGCAGTATTACAGCAAACTCCTCAAGGAAGGAAAGACTTTCCTTGTAAGCGGTGTGCCCGACTACGAACCGCGATGGAATCAACTCTCTATTCATCACCCGGAACTCGAAGAGATTGACGCAGAAGAAGTGGAGCAATTCAGAACTGGTTCCACGCTTCCAAAATATCCTCTCACGCAAGGACTGCGTAATGCGGGCGTGAACATGCGTCTGATGCGCTCCATCGTTGAGCAGATTCTCGAATCCACACTTGCGGAGATCACAG
Organism: uncultured Ignavibacteria bacterium; assembly: GCA_937870915.1. Lineage (GTDB taxonomy): Bacteria > Bacteroidota > Ignavibacteria > Kapaibacteriales > Kapaibacteriaceae > UBA10438. Next base: position 32,522 of record CALMZQ010000027.1, on the reverse strand, counting down.
AGCCCCTTCCATCATCGATCCTCTCGGCGAGATCGTTGATGTCGAAGCATGATGCACTCAGGGAGCTTCATCAGCCAACATCGTTAGCCCACGTTGAACGGGCTCGATATCGCATGAAGTATGAGGAGCTGTTCGTATTCGAACTGCTTCTTGCAGCACGGCGTACATCCCGACGTAACCCGGAAGCCGGACTTCCCATGCAGGCCAAGAGCGCACGTGCTCGCGCATTGGTGGATAGCCTCCCGTTTGCACTGACTACAGCGCAGAAACGTGTGATCCACGAGATTGTGAGTGATATGACGTCGGGACTGCCCATGAACCGACTCCTCCAAGGCGATGTAGGCTCCGGTAAGACCATCGTAGCAATACTCTGCATGCTCAACGCGGTAGACAACGGATATCAAACGTTGATCATGGCGCCAACGGAGATCCTAGCCGAACAGCATCTGCACAGTATTCGCCGAATGTTGGGTGATACGGACGTTACCGTGGTGCAATTGGTAGGTGGACAGAACAAAAGGGCTCGTAAGGAAGCGCTGTCACTCATTGAAAGTGGTCAAGCACAGATCGTAGTGGGAACGCACGCCCTCTTTGAAGCAGACGTACAGTATCATAAGCTTGGTCTGATCGTGATCGATGAACAACATCGATTCGGCGTTGCACAGCGAGCGGAGTTGCGACGAATGGGCAGAGCGTCGCATACAGACGGACCACGAACACCACATCTGTTAGTGATGTCGGCAACACCAATTCCCCGTACACTATCGATGACCCTCTATGGAGACCTTGATGCATCGGTGATCGATGAGATGCCGGCCAATAGAAAGTCGATTCATACAACGATCGTTTTTGAGTCGGCACTTGATGGAGTGTTCGACTTCATCCGCAGGGAAGTACAGGCTGGACGTCAGGCCTACATCGTCTACCCGCTTGTTGAAAAGAGTGAGAAGATCGAGGCCAAGAGCGCTATTGAACACTATGAACACCTGCGTGAAATTGTTTTTCCGGACCTTCGGATCGGATTGCTCCACGGTCAAATGGGTTGGGCGGAAAAGGAAGAGGCGATGCGGGCTTTCTTGCATCGAGACTTTGACGTCTTGGTCTCAACCACGGTGATAGAGGTGGGCATCGACGTGCCAAACGCCAGCATCATGCTCATAGAGAATGCCGAACGGTTCGGACTCTCGCAGCTCCATCAGTTACGGGGGCGGGTTGGGCGCGGAGCAGATCAGTCCTTTTGTTTTCTTGTTACTAAGGACCACTTCAGATATCATGTGTCGAAGCCATCGAGTTCAGAAGACCGGGCCAAGTCCATCGTCCGTCTCAAGACCATGGAAGAGACCACTGATGGCTTTCGTATCGCCGAAGTAGACCTACGCCTGAGGGGGCCGGGCGACGTTCTCGGTGTGCGCCAAAGCGGTTTGCCGGAGTTTCGATTCGCAGACCTCGTTACCGACGCTACACTGATCGTTGTAACGAGAGAAGATGCTTTTGCCCTCCTTGAGCGAGATCCCCATTTACGAGCAATGGAGCATGCTGCAGTAAAGAAGGAAGTTCTCCGGCTCTTTGACGGTGCAGGCTTGCTCAGCGTCGCGTAAATTGCAGGTTCATGTCCACAGCCCCGCTCCATAGCACTGACATCACCTCTGACCCACGTCTGTCCGTGTTCAACGTCAACGAGATCTTCACCTCTATCCAAGGCGAAGGCACGCGCGCCGGACTCCCATGCGTCTTCATTCGACTTCAGGGCTGTGCGCTTCGTTGCGTTTGGTGTGACACTCCATATGCCTTGGACCATCGAACCGCAGAGAAGATGATGACGGGGGAAGACATCATTTCGGAGATCGAGCGCATCGGGATCCCGTTTATTGAATTCACGGGTGGAGAGCCCCTTGAACAACCTGCCGTAGTTCCGTTGATGACAGTTCTGTGCGATATGGGCTACACGGTGGCGATTGAGACCGGCGGACACAAGGACATTTCCGTGTTGGATCCGCGTGTGATTTGCATCATGGACGTGAAGTGCCCGGATTCCAAGATGGAGTCTCGCAACCGTCGAGAAAACCTCACGGCACTTCGACCTCACGACGAAGTGAAATTTGTTATCGCCTCGCGGGTGGACTACGAATATGCCCGCGAATGTGTGCGTGCATACAACCTCGATACGCAGTGTGCAGCGGTATTGATGTCCTGTGTATTCGGAAAGCTCACCTTTGTAGAGCTTGTTGAATGGATCCTTGAGGACAAACTCAACGTGCGGTTCCAGCTCCAGATGCACAAGTTCGTTTGGTCTCCGGAGACAAGGGGCGTATGATGTTCGCATCGACATTGGTTATAGGGTCCATCCTCCTTGGATTGACCAACTCAGCAGTACAACCACCCGTACCTGTTGAATCGTGTAATTCCACGTCCTCCGAATATGCACCCAACATGGACCCCCTCACCGGCTCAGTGGTTTTTACAACAGAGCGGTCCGGAGAAGCCGCCGTGTATCGTTGCACAATGCAGTCAGGCTCAAAAGCAGAACCATTCACCGGCACCTTCAACCACGCAAAACAACAGCGTGGGTTCGTCTCTTTTTCTGCAAACGGAGAGGCAGTAGGTGTAGCGTACGGGCGTTTTGAGGAACAGTCCTTCCCCGGCATTGTAACTGTGCCGAGAGATAACAATGCCCTCAATCTAGGTCACCCACTTACCGCAGTGAATGGCCCCTTCTTTGTTTCACATCCGGCAATATCGCCCGATGGGACACGCCTGGTAGTTGTTAGTGATAGGGTAGGGGGCGAGGGTGGACTCGACCTCTGGATAAGTGATCGTCGTGACGACCTAACGTGGAGTACGCCTATCAACCTTGGTAGGTCTGTGAATTCCCTCGAAGACGAGATCAGTCCAACGTTCCTCTCTGTCGATACATTAATCTTTGCCTCCAACGGAATCGGTGGCAAGGGTGGGTTTGATATTTTCTTTAGTGTCTTCAGGGATGGGGCTTGGCAGGAGCCAATCCCACTCGACTGGCTCAACACCGAGTTCGATGAAAGCGATTGTATCGTCCTACCTGACGGATCGCAGCTGTTCGCATCTAACCGTCCGGGTGGTGCCGGTGGGTTGGACCTTTGGATAGCGCGAAGAGTGAATAGCGAATAGTGAATAGCGAACAGTGAACAGCGAACAACGAACAGCGAACAGGTAATGTAACCGAGATGGAGGGGTATGCCTCTCATTCATAGTAACACAAAGGTGGGCATATGAATGATCTACAACAGAGGCAGCAGGAGTTCATGGAGCTTCTACGACCCGTCCAACGAAAGTTGGAGCAGTTCTGCCTGAACATGACGCGTGACAGGGATGAGGCTCGCGACCTCCTCCAGGACACGATCGTTATCCTCTGGCAGCATCTCGATACCATACGTGATAGGTCGGCCTTTCGGTCATATGCCTACACGGTTGCCGCAAATACCTTCAAGCGCAAGTTTACGCGCTCCAAGTTCTTCGGCATCCTTACCGAAGAGCATCATGAGAGCATTGCATCAACAGACCATTCGCCGGAGCAGCTTACAGATCATGCTCTTCTGCGTGACGCTTTGCATACGCTTTCTGTTCGCTCTCGAGAAACATTGATCCTCTTCGAGATCGCAGACCTCTCCATCAGTGAGATCCAAAAGATCCAGGGCGGCACGGCCTCAGCCATAAAAGTCCGCCTTATGCGTGCTCGTCGTCTGCTACAGCAGCGCCTTGGAGCGTCGCCACTTCTTCCAGAACATCAGCCAGTAGGTGCAGAATGAAAACGCAACGTCATGAACCGCTCCTGACCGAAGAAGAGATACTGAACCTGCTTACACCACAAGCAGCAACATCTTCAACGCAGGAACCACAAAGCCCCTTTATCACAAGACCGCTTACCATCATCGGCGGAGCATTGATGGCTGCAGCTGGTATTGCTACGGTCTACTATCTCGCATCTGATACGCCAGTGGTAGAAACGGACTCAACACAACCAGTAGCCTCAACACAACACGTGATCGAGCAAACACAGCAGCAACAAGAGCAAAAGATGGAACCTCGTCGTCAAATTCTGACGGAACGCGAGCAACCATTAGTGATGACGATGGATGCATCACGGACAGAACTTGCATCACTTGGTGTGAATGCAGACGATCAGAAGATATGGTTCATCGAGGATGGACAGCGGGTAACCATCTCACACCGCGGTATCAGCCTCAAACCATCAACAGAGGCCGATCTCAACCGAACGCCAGTAGCCGTTACCCTTTACGACACAGATGGTGCTTACGCATCCTGGTATGATCATCAGCAAGGGGCTCCAGAGATGAACGATCTGGTCCCGGTAAAGATCACACTGCAGTCTGACGAGTCAGACCTTCATCAGAATGTTGTTGCCTACCTGTGGTTTGCTCCGGAGCTGGCAATGAGTGTCGAGAGAGAGATCACCGACTTTCAAGAGATCCGGGACGACTCGCGGGATGTGTCAATTGAGAAGGTCTATCCAAATCCTGTCTCGGGAAATGAAGCAACGTTGATACTTACCACACAACGTTCTACAAACGCACGGATATGTATCGTGGATGTATCCGGACGGCAACTTGCTGTTGTGTTTGAGAATGTCCGACTGGATAATGGATCAAACAGCTTCGTTCTTCCGGATCTACAGTCGATGCCATCCGGTATGGTGCTGGTAACGATCGATCTACCCGAGCACGGTACCCGACTCGTTCAACGCCTTCTCATTCAACGCTAACAAGAGGAGACCATCATGAAAAAGCTACTCGTCCTTACCATCGCTCTTGCCCCGGTTCTCCTCATAGCATCATATGTACACACAACAATCGTACGGTTGAACAAAGAACCACGGAAACAGGACACTGTTGTGGCCAAACGTCAACCAGAACGGACACGGTTTGGCGTGTTCGTAACAAATGAAAAGGGGCAACAAACACCCCTTCGCATCTCCTCAATGAAGGCCTCTACAGACATCCGCGGTACACTTGCTACTACAACATTGGAGATCGTTGTCTACAACCCGAATGACCGCATCTTAGAAGGTCAGTTCTCCTTCCCCGTATCTGATGGACAAACCGTCTCACGTTTCGCACTTGACCTGAACGGCAAGCTGAGAGATGCAGTTGTTGTGGACAAATCAAAGGCGCGTGCAACCTTTGAAGCAATTGAGCGAAGGGGAGTGGATCCGGCCTTGCTTGAATGGACTCGTGACAATGCCTTCCGCACGCGCATCTATCCGATAATGCCACGAGCTACACGGAGAATCCTGATTGCCTACGAACAAGATCTCACACAAGGCGAAGATGGCTTGCAGTACACCTTGCCGATTGCCGTAGATGACACGGTAACGTCCTTCACATGGGATGTGACTGTAGCCGCCTTTGGAGCAAAACCTCAATTGTCAGGCAACAGTACCGATAGCATTTCCTTCTCTAATAGGGGGCGATCATTCACCTCATCCGTTGCACGAACAAACTTCGTGATCGACCAACCCTTTGTGATCGACGTGCCCGTTGTGCCTGCTGCTCACGTTGTAACAGTGAATGAACACAGGGGCGATACATATGCATCGATTGTTGTTGCTTCTCCACGATCTTCTGAAACATCCACAGAACGCCCCCTACCAAGGAAGATCGCAATAGCTTGGGATGCTTCGCTCTCCGGTGCACGGCGTGATCACGAGAAGGAACTGCAGTTCTTTGATGCCTACTTCAAGAAGAACAACAATGTTGACGTTCAGCTCCATGTCTTTGCACACGAAGTCATCAGCGATCAACGATTTGTTGTACGCGATGGGAAGTGGGCAGATCTGCGAAAGACGTTGTCAACCATGACCTATGACGGTGCAACACAGCTTGGAGCAGTGAATTTTTCTACCCTCCGTTCTGACCTGATCTTCTTGGTCTCCGATGGTGTGAGTACGTTTGGAGGGCATCGGCCGAACATTGGGACCATCCCTGTAATTGGGCTTGTTGCCAATACATTTGCCGACATTGACCTCCTTCGAGTATTGTGCGAAAGCACCGGTGGCGAAGTATACGACCTGCGTGTGACGTCTATCAATGACGCGTTGCGTTCTGTGTTTACAACTCGACTCATGCTGGAGTCAGTGAAAGTTGTTAGTGGCTCGATGACGTCCATCTATCCCCAAGGCATGGTGGAAGCTCGTTTATGTAACACCATCGTAGGCACGTTGCAATCACCCACGGCTGATCTTGAGCTCGTATACTCACTCAACGGCGTTATCGTTGAGAAGAAGACCATCTCAGTGAATTCAGCAGAACACAAAGCAGATGGTCTCACCGCTGCCCGTCAGTGGGCGCAGCAGGAACTCAAGACCATGGCCGGCGATCGCAGAGCCCGTGCACAGGATATCACTAAGCTCGGTATGCGTTTTGGTATCGTTACACCGGGAACGTCACTCCTCGTACTCGAGACCCTCAACGACTACGTACAGTATGATATTGAGCCCCCTGCAACAGAACCGGAGCTGCTTGCGCAGTGGACCGAGCAGAAGAAGAATAAACCAGCCATCACGGTTCAATCTGCCGAAGCACGCCAAGCCTATCTTGCATCACTTGTGAGCAGTTGGAAAGCGTGGTACATAAAGCCACTTCCGGAGCAACGCAGTCGGGATACTATTGTCAGTGTTACTCCCGCAATACCTCAGGTCCAAACAGCAGCCCCTATGGCCGGTTTGGGAGCGATAAAGGGTATTGTCAAAGACACAGGCGGACTGCCCGTCCCCGGAGCAACGATCCGCGTATTGGGTACCACGAAGGGAGGAATTAGCAAAATGAATGGTATGTTTTTCGTGACGAACATCGCTCCCGGTAGGCACTCGGTCAGGGCAACAGCTGTCGGCTATGATACTGTCAATCAGGATGTCGATCTCGCTGCCGACCAAACGCATGATGTAAACTTCACAGTTACACCTGGGGGAGTACGAATGCGATTGCTCGCCGTTGAAGCTGACCCAGAGATGATTCGCAGTAAGGACGTTGGGACAACAACTCGCACTGTTAAGGGATCGGACTTGACGAAGGTGGCTCGCAACAACACTGCATCTGCCTTGTCTCTAAATGCCGGTATCCGTGCATCTGATAACAACTTCGTAGTCCGTGGTTCACGCAAAACTGAAAACCAGGTCTTGGTAGAAGGACTTGTGGTTTCTGACCAATTCACCGGAGGGCTTGGGAACTCAGGGGATGGTTCCGTCGGAACAGCTATGCTTGCGCCGAATGCAGCTCAACCTTTGGAAGCTGTTCACGGAACATTGATTGAAGTTCAAGCTGATATCCGCAATGTGGACGTGGCCCGTGTTCAGGCTGATGTAGTAACGAAGGATAAGAAGCCCGGCTTGGTCTCACGTGATGTCTGGACAACTGCTCTTCAATCATGCTCCAAGGACTCTGTGTATTCCTGGTACCTTGGGCATCGTGCGGACTATGGTCGGAATGTTGGCTTCTACCTCGATGTATCAGATGCACTCCGAGATAAGGGGCTCCACAAGTTGTCACTGCGTGTTCTTTCAAACCTTGCAGAGCTTGAAGGCGAGAACCATCAGATGTTGCGGATCCTTGCTCGGAGGCTGCTCCAACTTGGGAAGGCTGACTACGCTGTTGATGTGTTCACGGATGTGCGCGACATTCGTGATGAAGAACCACAGTCATACCGCGACCTAGCGCTTGCCTTGGATGCATCCGGAAAACATCAACAAGCGGTAGATATGCTCTATGTGATGGCCACGCGCACGTGGGATGGACGATTCCCAGAGGTCGAACTCATCGCGCTCAATGAGATGAATCACATCATTGGACTTCACCCAAAGGATGTGGACGTTTCCAAGATCCCGGCAGCACTTCTGTACTCCGTTGCCGCAGATGTTCGCGTAGTTATGGACTGGGATTCTGATAACTGTGACATCGATCTCTGGGTGACCGATCCATCCGCCGTGAAATGTTATTTCGGAAATCGCTTCACCGCTTCGGGTGGAAGGCTGTCACGCGACCTAACTGGCGGATATGGTCCTGAAGAGTATATGATCCGGAAGGCTCCGAAAGGGACATTTAAAGTTCAGGCGAACTATTACGGAGACCGTCAACAACGCCTATCTGGTCCAACCACCGTGCAGGTTGCCGTGTATCGAAACTACGGTAGGCCGAACGAACGCAGAGAAAGCACAACTATCAGACTCAACGGAGGTTCCGCTAGAGTTGTTGATCTTGCAACTGTGAATATTGACTGATCATTTCGTACCACCGCAAACAAAAAAGGCTCGCAGTTTCCTGCGAGCCTTTTTTCGTTCAGAGATTTTGCTTGAAGATTAGTTCGCGACTGAGTAGCGGACCAATGAAGTTTTGAACCCTGGAATTGTTAGGGGTGGAACTCCTTCGATGGTTATCACGGTGGCTACTTGCTCAGCCCGCACGATGCCAACATTTGGTGCGAATGTGTAGCGCTGCGTAAGTACGATCGGAACAGGGATGATGGCAGTGCCGAAGTTGAGGTAGAGCGTGATGTTCATCGTGATCTCGGACTTCTTAGCCGTAACCGACTTGCCATCAACAGTGATCGTCTCTGTGCCGGTTTGTTTGCCCGTGAACAAGAGCTTAGCTGTTCCTGTATACGCTTGCTCACCACTGCCAATGGTGAACGAAGGGATCGAGTCGTTCAGGGCGGTCCAAGTAGCTGCATTTGCATCGAAGATATTCACCCACTTCACACCAAAATCTGCCGGAAGGCCAAGGACGGTGAACTGTAGTGGAAATGCAGTTGCTACCGTTGACCCGGTTTGTGTCATGTAGATAGAATCTGATGCAGCACCGTTAACAAAAACGATCGACTCAATGGCGGTTCTGCCTTCATGCGTAACCGAACCATTAACAACTGTACTGTCGCTCGGCGAAGGAACATCCGTAGTCACACCGGCCGCGGTGATTTCTACAGTGATGTTATCATGGACGAAATACGAACCCTTAGTGGACACAACGTAGCTACTTGTGTCGGACGGTGTCACCGGATCATCGCTGCATGCTGACAATACGAAGACCGCGGCAAGCGCGAAGAGGACTGAACGGATCATGTGGTGATGCTCCAATGAGGAATGTAAAAGCGGAGGGCGAGGGACTCGAACCCCCACAGGCGCAAACCCGGCTGTTTTCAAGACAGCTGCAATACCATTATGCGAGCCCTCCGTGGCGGCGACAAATCTACGGAAGCTTCCGAATCTGCAAAGCCGTTTATTCCACAACCACTCCCGGATCCATCGAACTAGGCCATGGTTCGTAGTCTTTTGCTTGTAACCCGAGGAAGTCCAAAACAGTTCCGGCAAAGAGCTGGTCCTTGATCAAGGGTGAGATATCCGTCATATCCTGGATAAATTTCCCGTGTTCGAGATCTCCCAAAGGAAACGGATAATCCGTACCGTACGCGATCTTTTCTGGCCCAATAAGGGAGAGTAAAAACCGTAATGCATCCGCGTTGTGGGTTATGGAGTCCACCCAAAAACGGCCCACATAGTCCTTTGGGTCTTGCACATTGTTCACATTACACAGGTCAGGGCGAGCATAATACCCATGGGAGATCCGTCCCAGTGTAAACGGGAAGGAGCCCCCTGCATGTGAGAACATCACTCGCAGATCGGGAAATGCATCGAATACACCGCCAAAGATCATGGAGGTAACCGATAGCGTGGTTTCTGCAGGCATCCCAACGAGCCACTGCTGGAAGTATCTGTCCGTTCGGTCTGCACCCATCATTTCCCATGGGTGAACAAAGATCCCGGCCCCCAACTCCTGAGCTGCTTTCCAGAAGGGGAAGAGTGATCTGTCATCCAGGTTCATGCCGTTAATGTTGGTGCCGATCTCAAAGCCTCGAAAGCCTAGTTCGTTCACACATCGACGCATTTCGAGGATGGCTAGGTCTATGTCTTGCATCGGGAGAGTACCAAGACCTATGAACCTCCTCGGATGGTCGGCTACTACGCCGGCAAGATGATCGTTGAGGAACCGCGTCCAGTCCAACGCATCCTGTGGTTTGGCCCAATATGAAAACAGCACAGGTACCGTACAGAGCACCATGGCATCCACGTTGTTTGCGTCCATATCCGCAAGGATGGCGGTGGGATCCCAGCAGTTTTGGTCCACATCACGGAAGAATGTTCCGTCATCTCGCATCATGCGAGCCTTACCCGGAGCATAGTGATCGAGAACGATGAACCCACCGTATCCATATCGGTCCTTCAAGGACGGCCAACGTTCTGGAAGGATATGGGCGTGACAGTCAACTTTCAACATACTTAGACCTTAGCAGGGGGCTGGATGACGGTGCCACACTTCTTACATGTGCGATGGTCAAGATCTCCCCAGAAGCGTTCAAAGATCGGCGGTAACTGCGTAACGATGTCTGTGAGCGGAAGGAATTCCTCATAGAGCTTGGTTCCACACGATTCGCAGAACCACATAAAGGCATCGAGTTCCACAGCCTCACGCTTCCGTTCAATAACCAACCCAACAGTATTGGCCGGACGTTGCGGTGAGTGTGGCGTGCGAGGAGGCAGAAGAAAAATGTCGCCCTGTTTGATATGAATATCACGGGGCTCACCATCATCGATGATCTTCACCGTAACATCACCCTCGATCTGGTAGAAGAACTCTTCACCCTCATTATAATGATAGTCCTTCCGGGCATTTGGCCCTCCAACGATCATCACGATGAATTCCGTGTCCTCGTACACCTTTGCATTGCCAACAGGGGGCTTGAGCAGGTGTCTGTGTTCCTCGATCCATGTCTGTAGGCTAAATGCTGGGCGGATTGCCATGGTAGGGTCCTTGTCCACGTGGTAGTTTCGCAGTACACGAAAGTACGAAACCACTCTGCCCCCTCCCGAATCTCGACACTTGAAAGGACCGAAATGGATCTCTCCCTGACTGGAAAACGTGCCCTTGTCTGCGGTGCATCACAAGGCATTGGACGGGCTGCAGCGCAAGAACTTGCTCGTAATGGTGCATCAGTAACTCTTCTCGCCCGAAATCCGGAAACGCTCCAAGAGGCAGTGGCCTCCTTGAGTGTTCATGGTGGACAGACTCATCATGCAATTGCGGTTGACATGGCTGATGAAGTTGCACTGTTAACACATGTGCATAACCATGTGGATGAACACGGCCCTATCCACATTCTTGTGAATAACACCGCTGGACCTGCGGGAGGACCCCTTGTGGATAGTGCTGTGGAAAGTCTAAGGCAAGCCTTTGAAAATCATGTACTTGTAGCACATCAACTCACTAAAATTCTTGCTGTTGGTATGGCGGCTTCCGGATACGGTCGTGTAATCAACATCATATCCACATCTGTGAAGATGCCCATTGACGGGCTGGGTGTGAGCAATACCATTCGGGGTGCGATGGCGAGTTGGTCAAAGACCATGGCCAATGAATTGGGGCCGAAGGGGATCACGGTGAACAACGTGTTGCCCGGTGCCACCGAGACTGATAGACTCACCAGTATCATCACGCGCAACGCCACCAACAAGGGCAGATCAGAGGATGCTGTTCGTGCGGCGATGATAGCCGAGATCCCGGTTGGACGGTTTGGTCAGCCAGAAGAGATAGCAAATGCTGTGGGCTTCTTGGCATCTCCGGCAGCTTCGTATATCACCGGCACAAGCATCCTTGTGGATGGTGGACGGACCAAGGCTTTAAGCTAGGGCCAGGAGGTTCTCCACTAGGTGTGGATAACCTGTCAACAACGCCCTCTTTTTTCCTACCCCCAGCTATTGCTTCTTCTGCGTGCGCGCAGTACATTTGCGGAGGTCGTAACCCCTTGTAGAGCGCAGGGATATCGCGGGGTGAGACGGGGTAAAAGAAGCCTCGGAATCGATGGGCGATAGGGCAGTTAACCACACATGTGCATAACCCAAGTGGGTTATCCACATCGGGAGAGAGAACGTGGCGAAGAAGGGACGTGATGAAACGAAGCAAAGCGGTGGCCGTAGGTCGTCGGGGCTCGTCATCACCCTACTGGGCGTAGTCTTCCTTGGTTTTATGGCAACGCAGTGGCACGACCGGCAGCTTGTTTCGAACATCAACGTGATTGGTGCAACGGGGCTAAGCAGGATCGCAGTTCAACGTGCAGTTGACACACTCAAGGCAAAACATCTGAAGACGTTAACACTAGCAGACGTGCGAACCTGTGTTGAATGCATTCCCTATGTGCGTAGCGCATCGGTGTATTTCACGGGCGTTCGGGAGATGACGGTTGAGGTAGACGAGCGTCTGCCTGTTGCGCACATCGTGCATTCAGACGGATCGCTACGCTACGTTGACGCCTTTGGTGTTGTGCTACCGAACGCCGTAGAGCGCACGGCGCATAACGTTCCGGTGTTGCAAACAACAGATGGCTCGGAGATTTCTTCTGCCGATGTTCAACACATCGTATCGGTCCTCATCGCGGGGTCGCGCACGTTGCATCCGATGCTCTACCAAGAAATCTCTGAAGTGCGCTATGATCGCAAGTTGCATACGGTTGAAATTGTTACTGACGAAACACGGTGGCGTCTTGGCGTGATGGATGCCTCGCGAGCTACGCAGGCCTTTGCCGACATGAATGTGTTTTGGCATGAAACCTCACAACGGCTCAACATGGCTTCGGTTTCCGAGGTCGACCTTCGTTGGCGTAATCAAGTCGTACTTCGGTATCACGTAGCTCCGCACATTGTGGAGCGTGCAGCATGAGTACTCCGGAGATCCATGTTGGACTCGACATCGGCACGACAAAGGTCTGTGCGGTTGTTACAGCCTTTGACCCTGTTCGAAAGGTGGTTGAGGTCCTCGGTGCCGGGTTGGCAGAATGCGACGGACTCAAGCGTGGTGTTGTGACCAACATCAACAAAACGGCCGACGCAATCAAGATCGCTATCGACCGAGCAGAACAACAGAGCGGTTATAAACTCGCACGCGTTGTGATCGGCGTAAGTGGTGAACACATTTCAACGTTTGAAACACGGGGCATTGTCACTACTCGTACTTCAGAAATCTCTGAAGACGATGTGCGAAGACTTCATGATGAACTCGCACAGGTGAACGTAACGCCCGACCGACGCATTCTGCACGTTATCGCGCAAGACTACATCATCGACGGCCAGGATGGGATATCCGATCCTCTTGGCATGAGCGGACGTAGGCTGGAAGCGAACGCACTCGTCATAACGGCATCTGCCGCAGCAGTAGAGAACGTGTACAAGTGTGCCAATCGTGCAGGACTACATGTTGACGCTGTTGTTTTACAATCCATGGCAAGTGCACTTGCAGTTCTCGATGATGCAGAACGCGAAGTTGGTGTTGCTATCGTGGATATCGGTGGCGGCACAACAGACCTCGCGATTTATAAAGACAATGTCCTTCGATCAGTGAATGTGATCGGTCTGGCAGGTCAGCGCGTTACAGATGACATAGTAACCGTGCTCGGCATTCGCAACAACGATGCAGAGCAGATCAAGGTCGATCATGGTCACGCAATTTCCGACAGCATCCTACGTGACGAACACTTTCAAGTACCAGGAGTTGGTGGTCGCAGACCAACAGAACTCTCAAAGACCATTCTATGTCAGGTGATCGAACCTCGCATGGAAGAGATCTTTGAATTTGTGTTGCAACGTATCCACGATTCCGGGCTTGCCAATAATCTCGCAGCAGGCATAGTCATCACAGGCGGGTGTTCCGACCTCCGCGGTGCAGACATGCTTGCGCAACGCACATTCAGACTTCCCGTGAACAAGGGACTTCCCCGTGGCTTCAGTCACGAAGGTCTTGCACGAGAAGTAACCACGCCTGCACATGCAACAGCCGTTGGCCTTGCTTTGTACAGCATCGAACATGAAGACGAATTCGAGGAGCAGCACAGTAGCCCCGTTATCAACAGTGCACCTGCTGCAGCTCCAACCACTCTACACCAGCCTGCCGCAACTGTAGAGCCCCCTTCAAACAAAAAGGGGCTCCTGCAGAATGTGAAAGATTGGTTCGAAAACCTGTAAACACTTTTTCCTGCAACGCGACCACATTCCGGGGGGAATCATGGCCATCGAGTTGGATACATCATCTTTTACGTCAGACGCGAGAATTCGCGTTGTTGGCGTTGGCGGCGGCGGCGGAAACGCAGTGCGAACTATGATCGCACGCGGACTCGACGGCGTTGAATTTGTCGCGGCGAATACAGATCGCCAGGCACTCATGAATAACCCTGCGGGGATCAAACTTCAGCTCGGAAAGGACGCTACGCGCGGCCTTGGAGCAGGGGCAGATCCTAGTAAGGGGAGAGCTTCTGTGGAGGAGAGCATCGATGACGTCTACGATGCGCTCCAAGGAAGCGATATGATCTTTGTGACGGCTGGTATGGGCGGCGGTACGGGAACCGGAGCAGCACCGGTGATCGCACGTGTTGGCCGTGAGCTTGGAGCACTGGTTGTGGGCATTGTTACAAAGCCCTTTGCCTATGAATCCAAGCGTCGGATGTCCATTGCCGAAAATGGCATTAAGGATCTCCGAGAGCACGTTGATGCACTCATCGTGATCCCTAACCAACGCATTCTTACTGTTGTAGACAAGGATGTGACCTTCGCCAATGCACTTGCAATGGTGGACACGGTCCTCTATAATGCAACGAAGGGAATTGCCGACATCATTTCTGGTGTTGGATATGTGAATGTGGACTTTGCAGACGTTCGTACCGTGATGAGCGGTATGGGTGATGCACTCATGGGTATTGGTATGGCAACGGGCGAGCACCGTGCCATTGAAGCAGCTCAGAATGCGTTGAACTCCCCGATCCTCGAAGGCATGTCGATCTATGGTGCACAAGGTCTTCTTGTGAATATCACCGGCAGTTCGAACATGACCATGTTTGAAGTGAGTGAAGCCGTTTCTGCAATCGAAAAGGCCGCCGGCGATGAGGTCAACCTCATTCACGGTGTTGTTGTTGACGAGAGTATGGAAGATGAGATCTCCATCACCGTTGTTGCTACCGGCTTCCGACGTCAAGACGAAAAGAAGTCCGTGCCTACAGCAACGTCAACCACATCCTATGCTCCCGTTATCGAGATTGTCCGTCCGGCACCCGAGCCAGAAGCAGCACCAGACTCGTATCGTCCGGCAGCAACAACTCAACCATCACCACTCGCCCCTTCAACATCGCAAGACGTTGATATGAACGATGTGAACGTCCCGGCCTACATCCGCAAACAGCGCGAGTTGGAACAACGCAGCACAGCCGGTATGCCACGCGAAGAACCACCCTCATCCGGTAGTGTTCCAATTGTCCAACCAAGCGCAAATGAAGCAACAGGGGGCTATCCATCTCCTATTCGTAAGGCTGCCGGAGCCGGTGGAAACCAGCCAGCGTTCTTGCGGAAGATCATGGATTAAGAAATGACGTAATGACGTTATGACGTAATGACAATTATGACGTTATGACAATTATGACGTTGTGATTGATGACAAATGAATGATGACAGAAGGGTGAAGAGGGTAAGACCTTTTCGCCCTTTTGTTTTTTTCGTCGAGATCCCTCGTCGCTACGCTCCTCGGGATGACGCTAGGTATGCATTGTGTGTAGGTAAGAAATGCGAGCACCATCATGGATGGTGCTCGCATTTCTTCATTTGATAAGGGCGAAAGCAGCGTCATCCCGAGTGAAGCGAGGGACCTCTACGAAATGACGTAATGACAAAATGACCGGGGTTACACGCACCGGCACCCCCTCCCTAGCGAAGCGTGAGGGAGGGGGATGGGGGGAGAGTTCTTGCTTGGCCGGGCTTTAGCCCGACGTTACCTTGCCCCTCGACTACGCTCGGTGTGATGAACGCTCTCCGTCCCTTACCCCCATCAGCACCACTAGCCCTGCCACCATAAAGACAATTAGCGAGAGAACAGCCCATCAATAGCAGTTGAAAAGGTTGAGAGCTAGTCCAAAGGCTAGGGGGCCGATCCAGGATGTGCCTTTGTCGCTGATCTCGTAGAGGGAGAAGTACTCTGCTACTTTATCAATCTAAATCACCTAATAGTACAAAATGAGCCTATATAGCTATCAACTCCAATCAAAAACAGCCGATTTGTTATTCCTCTTACAGCAGTCCTAAATAAAGTTCAAGTGTGGAAAACTATTACTTGCATTTTTGAACAGGGGGGGGGTACGTTGTAATGCGTACGAAAAAGTACGGCATTTACCCATCTATTTTTGAGGTTCTTATGCGACTGCATTTTGCTGCATTTGCTTTGGTGGCAATCATTGTTTTGCTGTTTAGTAAAACTGAATCCACGGCTCAGACTTACACTTGTGTGACTAGAACTATTGTCACTCCCGATGGTTCAGGGGGTTGCTGCTCACTATCAGTGCGGTATTGTTACAGGGTATACGGAACAACAGTTGACTACTATATTGATCAGATAACAGTTCCTTCAGGCTGTAACATTATACCCAATCCGGGCTTGATTAGCTGGTTGCAGAAAAAGATTCTTTATCAAATGTCAATTGATGGTCTTCTACCAGCAGCAATACCAACGTGCCCAACAACAACTACATTGGTTGTGATTGCAAAAAGTGGAAACTGCATGGTTCTGTTAGCGCCGGTTCCGGGGCAAACTACTAAGGTATATGGTCTTTGTGGTACAAATTTCTGTGTCCGCTCCTGCCAGGTTTGCCTGTCAACTACCGAAATGGACCCATGTTCCGAGAATCAGTCTACACCTATGGTTGTCTTCGCTGGGTGTAACTATACCGGCACCCCCTGCAATCTTCAGAACAATTCTGACGGTTGTGAATACAACACATGCGTAAGCGAATAAATAGGAGAGAATTGTGAAGATCATCCGTCCGTTTATGCATTGGAACTATCGCAGGTTGGTTCTCATCTTGTTTGCATGTGCAACTTGTGGCGTCAGTGCTCAGAGTATTGACGTATTGTATGGGCATGAATATGCGATGCCCGTCGATTTCAGAGTTCACAAGGACCGAGTCATAGGTAGATTTCAAAACGGACGGATCGCTCTTCTCAATAGAACTGACATGAGTTGGGTACGTACTGGCGAAGAGATTGAAGGATACGTTGATCGAATCGTCACCAATACGTCGGGCATTTGGATCCATGTTTCAACCGGGAAGATATATGGATCTGAAGATGGAGGACAGACTTGGGTCCGCTCTGATGGCGAATTCAGCTGTATTGGTGAAGACGCAAACGGATCGCCGGTAGTTGTTAATGGCGGAGCTGTTTATCGACTTACAGTAGATTCTTCGAGAACGAAGCTTATTGAAACTGGTCTAACAGTTGGCATGACCACTTTGTCAGAGATTGCTGTTAAGGGTGATACAGTTATCGTCTGTTTGAATGACCGGACAACGGTGCAGATGTATATGAATGGGGGCGTACAAAGGTCATTTGATCTGAAGGGTCAAACGGTTCACAGTTTCACCTTTGCGTCTTCATCTCAGCTTCATATTCTAGCAGATGGCCTCTACAAGCAGCGCCAGTCACTGAGTCAGGGTTTTGAGTTACTAGATTTCAAACTGGAATTGTCCTTCGTACTCTCGGTTTCAGCTGGATTCGATGGACTGACACCTGTGGCGATCGTCTCAGGAAAGGAACCAAGAGGTTTTGGATATACCAGCTCGCTTCGCATTTACAATGCCGAATCGATGAAGTACACTCGCATCAGTCTAGGTGACAGTCTAGGCACAATTCAAGCAGCCACGATGCTGAACGGTTCTATCATCGCTGCTAACGCAATTGGAGGCACCTTCAGCCGTGACACTACGGGAGAGTGGAATGGCAATGAACGAAGATATCGGAATCTGGGAGGCCGAGGTGAATGGTCCGTTTCACATAGCGACACGTCTGAAATTGTCACACAGTCCATTTCTCGAGCTGAATCGGATCCTCCGCTGTTTCGAGTGTATCAAGGCAGTAAAATCCTTGAACCATGTGAGGATGAACCGCGACTACTTGATTCAATAGGTTCGGTAATTGGAATGTACACGGGGTTTGAAGGGCGTCAGTTTTACTTTGGGAATGACGGTTGGCTCATATCCAATCTTGGTGGTGACGGCTTCTATGTTGGGGGCCGACGGCAGGTACGAAGTATCAGCGAGACATCGTCAGGAAATCTCATTGCCTCATTTGGTAATAACACCTTGGGAGTCTCTAGAGACTCTGGTCGAACGTGGTCCTACCACGTAATACATTCGATGTTCGGTGGCTTTTTGCAGTACAATGAAACCGATTCACTTCATATACTCGCATCGGCTTTTGGAGTAAAGGTCTGTAGGAAGTCGGATATGACCGACAGCATTACTCCACGCCCGTTGCCGTTTCGATTCGAAAACATACCAGCCATTATTGCAGGTGAAGGTACAGAGTTTGAGGCTGTTGGCATTTATGTGGATTCTCTGAGAAGATACTATATCCGTTTTGATACATACCGACTAGACACTCTTGTTTCGTCTCATGATGTACAGGTAAACATTAATGCAGTGCAACCCATGTACATTCAAAAGTTCGGGGATACCATACATGTGTTTCACAGATTCACGGGTAAATGTCTAACATTCGTTGACCGTACTCTAATTCGAGAGTCCACGATCAAGGCGCATACCTACTCAATGTTTGCTTACGCTAGTTCTGCGAATGTACGCTTTGTAGCAAATGATTCTGTAAGAATCGTACTTCCATCAGAAGGCATTGCCGCAACATTCTATGTAGGTGGTGATCCAATAAGTTCCGTTTCACAGAATATTTGGCACTTCTATATTCAGAAGCCTCGCCCAAACCCCACCGGTGGGCATCTTACCATAGACGTTGGAAAGTTTGTGACGGCGGATAGGTCATCCGTTCGCCTTCAACTCTGGTCGCTCGATGGAAGATTCATTCACGATTATTCGAAATCACTGCCATCATTTGGCACAGGAAATGAAACACACAGTATCACCCTTGACGTGGCAGATGTTTCGACTGGCCAGTACCTATTGGTGATCAGGAACTCGCAGAATTCGCAAGCCGAAAAGATTGTTATCATGAGATAGAATCCTTGTTGGGTTGCTTTACCCCCATCAGCACCACAAGCCCTGCTACCATAAAGATGATGAGGGAGAGTACGGCCCAACGATAGCTGTTGGAAAGGGTGAGTGCTAGTCCAAAGGCTAGGGGGCCGATCCAGGATGTGCCTTTGTCGCTGATCTCGTAGAGAGAGAAGTACTCTGCTTCTTTACCGGTAGGAATCATGCGGGAAAACATGGACCTACTAAGCGCCTGCGTACCGCCCATGACAATGGCGATCACGGCAGCAAGGATAAAGAAGTGTGTTGCGGTGCTGACCCAGAAGAATGCGGCGAAAAGTACGGCACACCATCCGTAGAGTCCAACGATGATGGCGCGTTTGGTGTTGATTCGATCTGCAAGCCACGCGAAGATCAGGGAGCCCCCTATCGCAACGAATTGTACGAGGAGGATGGCCTGCGTGAGCACGTCGAGACCTAGACCAAGTTCTTCTGCGCCGTAGACACTTGCCATAGCGATCACGGTCTGAATGGCATCGTTGTAGAGGAGGTAGGCGATGAAAAAGCGCAATGTCTGCGGGTATTGTGCTAGATCGCGCAGTGTTGTAAAGAGCTGTTTGAAGCTCTGCCTTAGTGCGTGTTTCTCGTGTGTGTGTGCCGGCACCTTATCACGCAACAACATGATGGAGACGAACGTGAACAGAGCCCACCATATCCCCGTTGTTAAAAACACTCCTTGAATGACGGGCTCTACGGGACCGCCGGAGTCCTTTGCTGATGAGAACCATAGTAAATGTGCAAGGAGAAGGAGTCCGCCGCCGAGATAGCCAAAGGCCCAACCACGCGATGAAACACTGTCTCGCTCTTCCGGCGTAGCAAGATCGTTGAGGAAGGAATTCGCTACAACAACACTTGCTCCAAAACTCAGGTTTGCGATGATGAAGAAGAGTCCGCCAATGATGTAGTTGCCTGTATCTGCCGACAATACGGCAAGTCCGATGGTGGCCCCGGCTCCAAGGAATGCCCACAACGCAAGGGAGAGTCGCTTTCGATGTGATCGGTCTACGATCGCACCGATCGGCGGCAGGACAAAGACCTGCAGGATCACCGACACCGCAATGCAGTAGGAGAACCAGCTGCCGGGGTGCATCGGAATACCAAATGGTGTGATCTGTCCGGCCGTGTTTGCTGCAGTCTCAGCCACGTTTGTTAGGTAGGGGCCGAGGAATACCGTTACAACGGATGTACTGAATGCGCTGTTCGCCCAGTCATAGACGTACCAGCCGAGTCGCTGCGTTTTCATTGTTGGCATTGGCGAATATACTCGCGGAACGCAGTTCAACGCTTGACACCTATTTTGCACCCATCACACATCACGGAATACGATCATGAAGGTCCTTGGTCCAAAGAAGAACTTCCTCGCCATTGAAGAACGATACTCATCGCTTGAATCCTCCGCTATTGCCATTGTATCAGCACCATACGAACACACAGTGAGTTATGGTGGCGGTGCTGAAAAGGGTCCAAAGGCGATCCTAGATGCGAGCGCCTATGTAGAGTTCTATGATGACGAGACCGATAGAGAACTGTGTTTCGAGAAGGGCATTGCCACAATGAAGCCCCTTTCCTTTGGGAAGTTCGTGGACCGTGCAGCGCTGGATCTCATTGAAGACCAAGTAGAGGACCTCATTGTGATGGGGAAGTTTGTAGTGACCCTCGGTGGTGAACATACGATATCCACTGCGCCGATCTCTGCTCACTACCGTGCCTATCCAACGATGAGTGTGTTACATTTCGATGCTCATTCAGATCTGCGACATGAGTATCAAGGATCGCCATATTCACATGCATCGTTTATGGCTCGTGTTGCCGAGTTCTTTCCTACTGAACGCATAACGCAGGTTGGCATCAGAGCTCAGTGCATCGAAGAAGCGAAGTTCATCAAGAACAATGGAATCAAAACCTTCTATGCCTCAGCAATTCGAAGGGGGCTCCATGGCACTCATTGGCAAAAGAGTGTTGTAGACACGCTTGAAAAGGATGTCTACATCACGTTCGATGTGGATCACTTCTGTCCGTCGATCATGCCATCAACAGGAACACCGGAACCGGATGGCTTTCTATACAGCGAAACAATTGATGTTATCCGTGCCATTGTTGCATCCGGACGTCGCATCGTAGGCTTCGATGTGGTGGAACTTGCCCCAGTCAGGGGCGTCACCCACCCCGATATCACCGCAGCACGCCTCGTCTACAAGATCCTCAACCTCGCCTTCGATGTAAAGGCACAGCAAGCTGTGCCTAAGACAAAGGGCGTAAAGGCACAGCAAGCTGTGCCCCCGAAAACAGCATCTGCAAAGAAAGGAAGAAAGAAATGAACTCTCTCCAATCCGAGATTGAGCGCCTTGCCGCCATGCCGGCACAGGAACTTCAGTATGATAAAAATGCAACACAGGTCTGTGCCGACTTCGTGGACTCACTCAACAAGGGCAAGATTCGTGCAGCCCAACGTTTGGAAGATGGTTCGTGGCAGGTGAACATGTGGGTAAAACAAGGCATCCTTGTTCTCTTCCGAAAGGGGCGCATGGAAGACGCTTCAACTGACGAGAACTTCCGATTCTTCGATAAGGATACACTTCCTACAAAGCCCCTTACCATTGATGATCATGTGCGCATCGTACCCGGTGGAACAACCATTCGCACCGGATCATTTGTTGCCCATGGTGTGATCTGTATGCCACCAAGCTACATCAACATCGGCGCCTATGTTGGCGAGGGGACAATGGTAGATTCACATGCGCTAATAGGTACGTGTGCACAGATCGGTTCTCGAGTCCATATCAGCGCTGCTGCTCAGATCGGTGGAGTTCTTGAACCAGCAGGTGCACGTCCGGTTATCATTGAAGACGAAGTGATGATAGGGGGCAATTGTGGTGTGTATGAAGGTGTTCTCATCCGAAACCGAGCTGTACTTGGTAGCGGAGTGATTCTGAACGCATCCACACCGGTCTATGATCTTGTGAATGAAGCTATCCTACGCAGTACTCCTGATGCACCATTGGAGATACCAGAGGGTGCTGTTGTTGTAGCAGGTTCCCGTGCCATCACCAGCGAATACGGCAAGGCCAATGGACTGAGCATCAGCACGCCTCTCATCGTGAAGTACCGTGATGAGAAGACGGATTCGCGGACGGCGCTGGAATCTGCTCTGCGTTAGAGTGTTAGAGTGTTAGATTGTTAGAGATTTGGAAGAGAGTTGAACAAAGTCGTATGTTTGGAACTCAATGAACGCCCAACGCCATATCACGACGAACATGTCCACCATGATGCAGAACTGCATGATGATGTGTATGCACATGTCCGGTGAGGAGTGGCGCGGGTAAGAACCGCAACGTTGAATAAACACAAAACGCCATTCCTTTCACCGGGGATGGCGTTTTTTCGTTTACGGACGAAGAGAGCTATCCCCATCCTTCGAGCTCTCTATGCAGTTGCCATGGTATCTCTCCGGGATTCTCCTCGGACTAGCTGTTCCTCTTGCGTTATGGTTCTTGAAGAAGCCTCTTGGCCTCTCGAGAAACCTAGAACATCTCTGTGCATTGTTTCCTCCGATACGTCGCATATCACACTTCCGGTATGCGCTGGGTCGGCATGTGTGGAGCCTTGCCGTGCTTGGTGGGATCGTTTCTTCCGGGCTCATTGCGCGCGTGGTTCTGGGCGTTGATTTTGAGAGCGACGTTGTGCAGTGGGTGAATACGGAAAACGGAACCTTCATTCTTGTGGTGTCTGGAGTATTGATCGGACTTGGAACGCGCCTGGCGCAAGGATGTACGAGTGGTCATGGACTCACCGGTATTGCCACGCGACAGAAGTCAAGCTTGATAGCCACGGCCACATTCTTCGCAACGGCTATCGGTACGTTTTTGTTCACTGCGCACATTCTTCATGCCGGATTCGGAGGAATGCGATGATCCTTCGGTCATTTCTTTATGGACTGTATTTCGGTACAGTGCTCATCCTCTCCGGTCTTACATCGTGGCGGCGGATGGCGGGGTTGTTCAACCTCCAAGACCCTCATGTCCTCTTGGTCTTTTCAACTGCCGTGATTGTGGCCTTCGTTTCGACGTATTTCTTGACGAAAGTTCGCGGGGACCAGGAGCCCCTTCCTATTCCTACAAAGGCTTTCACAAGCCGAACGGTGTATGGGAGTGTGCTCTTTGGTGTAGGGTGGGGACTAACGGGACTTTGTCCGGGACCACTATACGTCCACGTTGGTGCAGGAACTCCAACAGCTCTTCTCGTCCTGTTCGGTGCTCTTCTTGGTGCAATTATCTACGGAGTATTTGATGAACGTTTTTCGCGATCCTCTCCCGTTCGTTCTTGAAGGGGGCTCTTCATTATCACCACTTGAAGTTGCCTATCAGACCTATGGCACATTGAATGCAGAAGCTGATAATGTGATATGGATCTGCCATGCGCTCACGGGAAATAGTGATGCTGCAGCGTGGTGGAGCGGGCTTGTGGGCCCCGGCCGCATCATCGACACGAACAGTCACTTCGTTGTTTGTGCGAACATGATCGGATCGTGTTATGGTTCAACCGGTCCAACATCCTCGGTGGAAACAGGTAGCCCCTTATATGGTTCGTTCCCGCTGGTAACTGCACGAGACCAGGTACGAGCATTTATTCGGCTGCGTGAAGCACTCGGCATTACACGTATACGCACGCTTATTGGCGGATCGATGGGCGGACAACACGTGCTCGAATGGGCACTGCTGGAGCCGACAGTTGTTGAGCGCATCGTTCCCATTGCAACGAACGCAAAACATTCTCCGTGGGCAATTGCATTTAATGCGGCGCAGAGACTTGCGTTGGAGGCAGACCCAACGTTTTCTGAAGACAGAGAAGATGGTGGTGTTGCCGGACTCATTGCAGCACGGGCTATTGGGATGATCTCCTATCGAACACCGGTGTTATACAACGTACGGCAACGTGAGGATGATGAACGCATCGAGGACTTTCATGCTGAGTCGTATCAACGTCACCAAGGCCTGAAGCTAGCCCATCGTTTCAACGCTCACGCATATCACGCGCTCACACGTGCTATGGACAGTCACGACGTAGGACGCGGTAGGGGAGGCATCGGTGCAGCATTGCGATCAATTACTGCCCACAGCATCGTAGTCGGTATCGATTCCGATCTCCTCTTTCCGGAGGCAGAGCAACATTTTATCAGCGACATGATCCCACGCTCTCGTTATCGCAGACTCACTTCGGCAGCAGGCCATGACGCCTTTTTGATCGACCAACGAAAACTTTCCATCATTCTTCAACACGAAAAGATCTTCTCATGAGCACAACACCAGCAAAACAACGCATCGGACTTTTTGGATTTGGCGTAGTAGGCCAAGGACTCTACGACGTGTTACATCGCACACCCGGTCTTCAGGCAGAGGTCTCTAGGATCTGCGTAAAAGACAGGTTCAAGGATCGCCCCTTACCAGCCTCGTCCTTCACCTTCCATAAGGAAGACATTCTCACAGACCCACATATCAACGTTGTGGTAGAACTCATTGACGATGCCGAGGCTGCGTTCGACATCGTAAGCACGGCACTGCGCAATGGCAAGTCTGTAGTAACGGCAAACAAGCGTCTGGTTGCCACACGACTCCAAGAACTTCTCGATATTCAGCGAGAGACGGGATCTTCGTTGTTGTATGAGGCATCAACATGCGGAAGTATACCCATCATCCGAAATCTTGAGGAGTATTACGACAACGACATGTTGAGTCGCGTAGAGGGTATTGTTAACGGTACCACGAATTACATCCTCACTGCCCTTCACGAACCATCTTCCGGTGGTTATGCCTCTGCCCTGGCTCAGGCGCAGAAACTTGGCTTTGCCGAGAGCGATCCCACCCTTGATGTAGAAGCCTTTGATGCTGCATTCAAGACCACGATCATTGCAGCCCATGCCTTTGGAGTAGTTGTTAGTCCGCTTCAGATCGTGCGCAGGGGAATCACATCCGTTACTCCTTTCGACATATCGATAGCACAACAACAATTGCGCACCATCAAACTCCTGTCCAGGGTACAACTGCATGGTAGTGGGCTGTCCCTGCTTGCACTCCCGGCCTTGACACAGAACACGAGCCCCCTAGCCGGTGTTCGAAACGAGGTGAATGCCGTTCGCCTGACCGCTGCATTTTCAGATGCGCAGTTACTTGTTGGGAAGGGGGCAGGGGGCGGACCAACTGCCTCGGCTGTTTTGTCGGATATCGCAGCACTTCGATACGGCTACCGCTATGAATACAAGAAGCTTGGTCAGGCTTCTCCCCCGGTGGTGAACCACGATGTAGAAGTTGCTATCTACGTTCGTGGGACGAATGACCAGATCACCAGCATACCCTTCTCCATTGTGGAGGTTGACCACCGCAGTTCAAGCGGGAGATATGTGATCGGTCATGTACAGCTCGACGCACTCCACACGAGTCCGGCATTTCTGGATCCGGAGACCTTTATAGCCATCCTACCGGAGGACTGAAGACAAATTTGGCACACTCGACGTAAAACAGACAACATTGTCTTAAATTTGTTGTCTATGCCAGACTATAAAGACCGCATTGCTGATCTGAAGAAGCGGCAGAACGCCGTTATCCTTGCCCACTATTATCAGGACGCTGAGATCCAATCGGTGGCTGACTGGATCGGTGACAGCCTGCAACTCGCTTCCAAGGCTCAAGAATCGCACGCCGATGTGATACTCATTGCAGGAGTGCGCTTCATGGCCGAGACTGCCAAGCTGTTGAATCCTCACAAGATTGTGCTCGCGCCAACATTGGACGCAAGCTGTTCCTTGGTTGAGCAAAGTCCACCCGAGGAATATCAAAGGTTCATTTCAGATCATCCCGACCACGAGGTAGTGAGCTACATCAATAGCAGCCTTGAAGTCAAGGCTATGAGTGACATCGTCTGTACATCGAGTAACGCCGAGGACATTATTCGCCGGATCCCAAAAGAACGATCGATTCTCTTTGGTCCGGATAAGAATCTTGGACGATGGCTTGCAGAGCGAACCGGTCGCAACATTATTACATGGAACGGACAGTGTGATGTGCATGATGCATTTGATGCAGTGCAGATATCACGAGCAAAAGAGCTCGATCCCACAGCAGTTGTCCTTGCTCATCCGGAATGTGCCAAGTCCGTGCTTGGGGTCTCCGATGTGATCGGCTCTACCTCACAATTGTTGCGGTATGTGGCCGAGCATTCGCAGGGGAGATTCATCGTTGCTACCGAGGTCGGGATACTTATTGAGATGCAAAGAGCTGCTCCCACAGCAAACCTCACTCCGGCTCCGCCAAAACACATCACGGAATGTGCGTGTAGTGAGTGTCCTCATATGAAGAGAAATACGCTGGATCTCGTCTATCAAGCTCTTGAGAGTTTGCAACCGAGAATCGATATCGAGCAGGGGTTGCTGGAACGTGCCCGTGCGCCCATACTTCGCATGTTTGCGGAACAGTGATGATCCACTCTCGGTATAGTGTTATCATCGTTGGAGCTGGTATCGCCGGGTCCATCGCTGCGCTTCGACTGTCTGAACTGCGACCCGATCTTTCGATCTTGATGATTTCGAAAGGGGCATTATCAGAGTGTTCAAGTCAGCTCGCTCAAGGAGGAATTGCAATTCCTTGTGCAGACGTTGAAGGTGACCTCGAGAGCCATTTCCATGATACGCTTGTGGCGGGGAACATGAAGGGTGACCCGCACACGGTTCGCGAGATCCTTGTTTCTGCCCCAAAACTCGTTGCCTACCTGGAAGGATTAGGCATTGACTTTGACAGAACGAGCGACGATCATTACCATTATGTTTTGGAGGGTGGGCATTATCGACCGCGAGTGATCCACACATCGGACGCAACAGGTGCAACGATCATGTCCACTGTGCATGAAGCTCTTGGATGGGCCTCTACCATCACTGTTCGCGAGGGTATGCGCCTCATCGCTTTGCGATATAACGATGATGATCAGTGGGTGCTTGAGATCAATCACAGTGCATCGAACAAAACATATGTTGTTCATGCACGGTACGTGATCCTTGCAATGGGAGGTTCCGGAAATGCATTCGGGTATTCATCCAATCTTCCAACAGCCATCGGAGATGCCGTTAACCTTGCCATGTCACTTGATCTCCCGCTGAAGGATCTCCAATGGATGCAGTTTCATCCAACGTTGCTGGTAACGTCAGGCGACCAAGCATCGAGACCACTCATCACTGAAGCGCTCCGAGGTGCAGGTGCCTATCTTGTGAACAACAAGGGGCAGCGATTCGTGAAGTGTTGTGATGAAAGAGGCGAATTGGCCCCAAGAGACGTAGTCTCAGCTGCGATGATCCAAGAAATGGAGCTAACCGAAACCGATCACGTCTACTTGGATTGTCGACACCTCTCAACAGTCATGCTCAGCCGGCGATTCCCCGGATTCTTGGATCTCTGCTCCCGTGAACTACTCGATCCATCAACGGATCTGATACCGGTACGACCCGGAGCCCACTATCAGTGTGGCGGTATAGATGCCGGTTGTGATGGGAAGACGTCGCAGCAAGGTCTGTTTGCCATAGGTGAATGCGCTCGTACAGGAATGCACGGATCTAATCGACTCGCATCCAACTCCTTGCTCGAAGCCGGTGTGACAGCCCTGAACGCCGCTGAGTGCATTTCCACAACAGCGCCTCCAATGAATTCAATAATCACTGAAGCCCCTTCTCCCGAGCGTCAAAACATGGGATCCGATAGCACTTCTGATCCACACCTGCATGCTCAACTACGAGAGCTGCGGTTATTGCTGCATAGGGTTGCATTGGACGAATCGAAGCACCGGCACATTGAATCGCTAGCCCAACTTGTAGCGGACATAGAAACAAAGGAGTCAACCGACGCAATGAATCGCAACGATCTCCACGATGCACGGACGCTTGCCGGGTATGCACGTGCATATCTCCAAGCAATCGAATCACACCAACAAACAACTACGACAGCGTAGGGTCACCCTTATCGCGGTTGAGTCGCACTGCCTGGCGTACCATTGACTCGAAGAGCTCACGATTAACATCACTCATAGACCGAAGTGTGATGTGTCGCATCTTCGTTAGGTCGCCCACGAGGAGACCATCCGGATCCTCAAGTTCGGTGCCACGCCAGAAGCCAAAGTTCACATGATCTGCAAAGGCCTTGACGTAGCAGACCGGACCATTCATTGAGAAAACAGGCTGTGACCAAAGGATACTTTCTTCGATCTCACCGGCTGCTCCGCGAACGATGGAGCGAAGTGTTGTTAGTACCTCACGTTGCCATCCCTTGTGATGAGCGATATACGCTTCTACGTTGATGGCGTTGATCGGGGTAACAACAACTGGCTCTTCTTTCTGAACCGGAACGTCGTTGTATTCACCGCGTGTTACACGACGTTGGAGAACAGAGCCGCGTGGCGCGCGTTCCTTCTTTTCAGCCGGCTCACGTCGGCGATCTCCAGGACGTCCACCACCACGAGCTTGTTGCTCCCGTGGCTGTTGTTCGCGTTGTTGTTCGCGAGGTGCCTGTCCTTGAGAAGGGGCAACGGGAGCTTGTCCGTCTGTTTCTTGGGTCGGACGTTGGTCATCTGTACCAGCGGCTTGGCCTTGACCCTCTCCACTCGGTCTTTTCTTCCGGCGCCGTTTACGTTTGCGATCTGCATCAGCGCTGGCTCCTTCTGGTTCGGGTTGGCTTTCAGAGTTCTCCGCAGGGCGATCCGGGCCACGGTCGATGCGCGTATCAGCGTGACGCACGGATGGGCGATCATCGTCACCGCTAGGCGCAGGACGGCGCTCAGCTCCCTCGCGTGGTTCTTGGTTCTGACCATCACCGCGGCGTCCACCGCGGCGCCTGCGACGTTTGTTACGTCCTTCGCTGTCTGATGAGCCCCCTTCAGATGGGGATGATGATGGTGACGGAGCTTGGTGTTGTTCGTCTGACGGAGTCATGTGTTGAGCGCTTCAGGAGCTGTAATGAAGTGCAAATATACAAAGGCAGTTACAGAGTTACGGGGTTGCGGGCATTCTGTACCTTTGCCAAATGAGTAAACATGCCCTGTTCTTCCTGATCTGGTCAATAGGTGCTATCAGTGCCTCTGCCCAGGTGCATCTCGGTGTTACCGGGTATGTACAAAAACTCTCTTTAAATGGGGATTCACCGGAGGACCAGACGATAACAGCCGGTCTTGGATATGGGGCTGGTATCAGTTCTGGCTATTTCGTGACCCCTGAGATTCAGCTTACCCTGGGTGTAGGGTATGATGTGCGGAACAATACAGTTTCAAATGTTCTGCCCATAACCGACTCTCTTGATGCGGTTGGAGATTTTTCGTTAACGAGTTATGCAATTCCAGTAGGCATCCGAATTTATGGAGGCTCCCAAACGTGGTACTTCAGCAGTGGGGTGAATATTCGCTTTCATGAAGATGCACGGGTTTCGGTTATAGAGCCGGATACGATGATCACAATCTCTGATGCCTTCGTAAAAGTGGAGGGCAGCGTCTACCTCGGATTTGGATACATGTTCAGGCTCGGAGATGTTCGTCTGATTCCCGAGCTTCGATACGAGCAGGGTTTATCGAATCTGTTGAATGGTGAGCCCCTTTCCACGCTTCCTCCTGCCCCCGTCCTTCGGTCGAGTGGGTTTTCGTTCCGCTTCTTTGCCGAATACGCATTTGGAGGTGGACAATGAGACATTTCCTATTGCTCATGCTCGTGGTGTGCATTCCGGTCTATGCGATCGCTCATGATGCAGACATTACGTTTACACAATCACCCGGACCGGTGTTAGGTAACCATCTCTTTCAGCCGGTAGTTGGCGTTCCAACACCGTTTATTCGTACCGTTTCTCAGGTTACGGTAGGGGGCGGTACAACACTCAATCTTGAGTTGCCGATCTATACCATTGGCGACAGAATTGTTGTTGCTCCACAAGGAAGTTTGGCCATTGTGAGTATGCAGGCAGCGCATGAGCAGCGTATCAAGGATTGGCTCAGTGTGTATGCTACCTTCCGAATTGTTGGACGATTAGGCACTAATGTTACGTCACTGCTGAGTCAGGGTGTGAATACCGCCACAACGTTTGGACTTGGATGGAAGGTTAAAGTTGTAGAAACACAAAAATTCCTTGGAACACTCTCACTCGATCTCACAAACGGCAACGTTACTGTTGTTGATGTAGACAATTGGATCAAAGGGATCATCGATAGCAGTGCTATTCGGGCGGAAAACCCATTGGTACAGACAAAACCAGCCCTGCTAACAGGACTCACCGCTCGCACGGCATATGCATTCAACGAAACCTTCGGCGCCAATTATTTTCTCGAAGCTGTCTATGGTGAGGCAATTGTGCGCGGAGGTGACCCGGGAGTATACTTCAACACAGGCGTGGCTTTTAATACGGACCTTCGTCATGTAACGGATGTGCCCATGGCCCTTACGGCGGCATTGGTGTATCGTCAAACCCCATCTATCGAAGATGCCGAATCGTCCAGCAGTGTCACTACAGGATCGTTACGTATCGGATACAGCGGCACCCAATATTTTGCGTTCGGATTCCAACTCAACGGTCAATACGGTGATGTAGGGGGCGAAAAGCAAGCATTCTTTATGGGCGCTGCGATTGATATGAGGTTCTATTACTAGTTACTAGTTACTCAGTTACTAGTTACTCTGTAGCGCAGGTACTGAGTTGTGCGCAAAAAAAAAATGGTGCAGAGGCAAGAGCCAATGCACCATTCGTCGTTTTTGTTTTTTTGGGATTACAACGTCATAGCGTCATAATTGTCATAACGTCATTTAGTCATAACGTCATTTAGTCATTTCTTCGCCTTATCCTTCGAACGGATGGTCCCGAACAGCCGGGATACGCATGCGGATAAGCTTCTCGATATCGCGAAGCTGGCTGCGATCTTCCGGAGTTGCGAGTGTGAGAGCCACGCCTGAGTTGCCGGCGCGGGCTGTGCGGCCAATGCGGTGGACATATGTTTCCGGTGAGTCCGGAATGTCATAGTTCACAACAGTTGGGAGTTCGCTGATGTCGATACCGCGGGCTGCGATATCAGTTGCAACGAGTACACGCATGCGACCGTTCTTGAAGTCGGCCAATGCACGCTGACGAGCCATTTGTGACTTGTCGCCGTGAATAGCAGCAACCTTTACGCCAACGGTAGCAAGATCCTTCGCAACACGATCTGCACCACGCTTTGTGCGTGTGAAGACGAGAACGGAACCTTCGAGATGCTCGTGGAGAAGGTGTGCGAGCAGTTGACGCTTGCGATCTTTCTCTACGAAGTACAGTCGTTGGTCGACCTTTTCCGTTGTTGTGCTTTCCGGTGTGACCGCAACGTGAACTGGATCGGTAAGGATTGTGTGTGCAAGAGTGCGGATCTCGGATGGAAGCGTAGCCGAGAAGAACAACGTTTGACGTTGTGTTGGAATCAGCTTCACAACCTGCTTGATCGAAGGCATAAAGCCCATGTCCAGCATACGATCTGCTTCATCAAGGACGAACGTGTGAACGGCGTCGAGACGAAGAGCGCGATGCTCGATCACATCAAGAAGACGGCCCGGAGTGGCAATGACCACATCAACGCCACGACGGATCTGATCGATCTGCGGACGGATGCTAACACCACCAAGGAGGACCACCGTGCGAATGCGCATACCGCGACCATACGTGCCGAAGCTTTCGTTGATCTGGATGGCAAGCTCACGAGTTGGAGCAAGAATAAGAACGCGCGGTCCGGACTTTACCGGTGCTTCGTTAAAAAGCCGGTGAAGGATCGGAAGCGCAAAAGCAGCTGTCTTCCCTGTACCTGTCTGGGCACATCCAAAGATGTCGCGACCAGCCAGAACGACGGGAATAGCTTGTTGTTGAATTGGGGTTGGGTTTGTATAACCCGCAGCGTGCACAGCCTTTTCGAGGGGTGCACACAATTTCAGATCAGCAAAGGTCATTGACCTCTCCTACAACTGTGAAGGATGAACTATGCGGTCTAAATCTCTCGCGCAAACATGGTTGTTTGCTGGGTTGCGACCGTGTTCACCAAACGACAGGGTAGGTACGGAGCAGAGAGAAGAGGAACCGTGGCGCCGAATTCGCACCATTTGAGTGGACAGCGTTGTGCTGTTTCCTCGTTGACGTACAAATATACGCAATCGTGTATCGAGTTACTACCTGAGGTGTGTGATATACACACAGTGCAGTGAGGTTTTTCGACCGAACTTTGTGACTGTGAACGAATGTTCACGGAAGAAATGCCCCCTTTTGAAATGGAGATCATCATGGCTACAAACATCGTTGACGTTGAGTGGAAACAAGGTCTCACCTTTGATGCGCATCAACAGGATCGTACGTATACGATCGTTTCAAGTGTTCCTGGCGATG